>CAXRGH010000062.1:0-12518 GCA_964230195.1 Alteromonadaceae bacterium | reverse complement strand
GTGTCACAAACTGCACAAGGGGTCACAGCTGGTGCAGCCATCACAGAGCAAAAATCGGGCGAAATCAAAACTATCATTCAGACGCAAAAAGACAACATCGGGGCCACTGTAGATGCCATTCGCCTTATGAATGAATCCGCTCAGCACATCGCAAACAGCGCACTATCAGCCTCTGAGGTTACCAACGAAAGCCACACAATGGTAAAGAGTTGTCATGATGAGGTTAACGAAAATTATCGGGCGATTGAACTTATCGTTAAAGATACTGAAGAAACTCGCAAGCAGACACAACAGTTAGAAAACCATACAACCAACATTCAATCCATCATCACTACTATCGAGAGTATCGCTGAACAAACCAATTTGTTAGCATTAAACGCAGCCATTGAAGCAGCGAGAGCCGGTGAAAATGGAAGAGGCTTTGCAGTAGTTGCTGATGAAGTCAGAACCCTCGCCAAACGGACACAAGATTCCACGACTGAAATTTCGGACATGTTATCGCAACTTGGTCATGCGACAGACGGGGTTGTCACTATCGTCCGACAAACCGAAAATACCACCCTTAAAGGTATGGAACGCGCACAAAATGCAGCAAACTTACTAGAGCAGATCACCTCACAATTTGAGAATATCAATGCTATGACGTCAGAAATCGCTACCGCGACACAGCAACAAAATGCTTCTTGCTCAGAAACAAGCGACAATATGCATGAACTGCAAAACATTGCATCAAGCATGTTAGATAAAGCCAATGCGTCAACCGATTCAGCCCTTGAGCTTCACGCTCTGGCTGATGAGCAACAACGTCAAATGACTCGGTTTAAAATCGCTTAATCAAACGCTTGAGGGAGTGACTCTAGAATACTGAGGTATAAAACTCGTCAACGACCAAAGGGTCATCATCGCTATACTCCAGCTTCCTATTCGGCTGGAGTAATGAATGACAAACAAAGGTTACGCAAGAGTTTACACCCGATCAATTGTTGGAGTTGATTCACCTCTTGTGACAATAGAGGTGCATATTTCCGGCGGGCTTCCCGCCTTAACTATGGTGGGCTTGCCTGAGGCATCAGTTCGAGAGGCAAAAGAGCGCGTTCGCAGTGCCATATTAAACTGCGAATTAGAGTTCCCTGCCAAGCGAATTACAATACACTTGGGCCCATCCGATTTACCCAAGGCCGGCGCCCACTTTGATCTAGCAATTGCGATTGGTATTCTCATTGCGAGTGGGCAATTACCCGCAAGCGTTGCTGAACACCGTGAGTTTATTAGTGAACTCTCACTTGCTGGAGAACTTCGCCCGGTCCCCGGTATTTTACCTTGCGTGCTAGCTGCACAAGAGGCAAAACGGCAACTCATTTGCTGTCGAGCCAACCACCCAGAAGCATCCTTAGTCAAGCACGCAGACATTCTTAGCGCGGAACATTTACTGAAGGTATATCTTCACCTGACTAATAAACATCCCCTTCCTGACTATGAGCCTCAAACCATTCAAGATGAGACTATTCCCAACGAAGATTTACACGATATTGTGGGTCAGCACGCGGCAAAACGTGCGCTAGTCATTGCCGCGGCAGGGAAACACAACATATTACTGTGTGGCCCGCCAGGAACCGGTAAGTCAATGCTGGCAAAACGCATGATTTCAATGCTCCCACCACTTGATGACCAACAAGCGCTGTCTGTTGCTGCAGTGCGTTCAATCACCGGTGAGGGTGTTTCATGGAGCCATTGGCGGCAACGACCATTTAGGAGTCCCCACCATACTGCCAGTGCAGCTTCACTAGCGGGCGGCGGATCAACGCCTAAGCCCGGTGAAGTGACATTGGCACATCATGGCATTCTCTTTTTGGATGAGTTACCTGAGTTTGGGCGTCCGGTATTGGACTGCCTTCGTGAGCCCATGGAAACTCGTCACATCTGGATTGCACGATCCAATCAAAAAGTAAAATTTCCTGCCAACTTCCAATTGGTTGCTGCCATGAACCCGTCACCTACGGGCAGCCTCACGGATGGACGGAGCAGTCCACAGCGGATCAGTCAATATCTATCTCGGATTTCTGGCCCCTTACTGGATCGGATTGATCTCCAAGTGGATGTGCCGGCGATGCCCATATCAGCACTCACCCAACCACGTAAAGTAGAAGGGCTCTCTTCAAACGACGCAATAAAATTGGTTGTGCAAGCCCAAGCCATTCAACGCAAACGACAAAACTGCCTCAACGCCGAGCTCTCTGTCAATAAACTCGACACTTTTTGTGCCCTAGGTGACGGCGAACGGCAGTTTCTAGAGCGCACACTCACTCAATTACAACTATCAGCGAGAAGTTACCATCGAGTATTAAAAGTGGCTCGCACGATTGCTGATATAGAGACGAGCGAAAACATTGAACAGCAACATTTATCAGAGGCGCTGAGTTACCGTACCGTAGAGCGTATGATGCAGTACTATGCCAATCATTAGCGAAACTGGGTGATGTAGGAGCGTAATGTCGTCTCAGAAATTTGCTGCAATAAAGCCTGTATCACAGCCGATTGTTTCTGATGCTGTAAACAACACACCCCTAATTCTAATAGCGGCATATCTAATAAGGGAGTGATGTTAATACGAGATTGAAGTTGAATATTATCCACCACTACTTGAGGTACAATGCCAATACCACACCCCAGTGCAACCATGCTCACAATCGCTTCGTTACCTGCAACGGTTGCGTAGATTTTAGGATTAATTCGTTTTTCTTTTAACCAGGCTTCCAGTGCATCTCGGGTGTGCCCTGTCTCTGGTCGAATCAACGGTTGAGAGCTCCAATCAATACTGTCAACACCAGAGATAGTCTCATGTCCTGGTGAAATAAGAACCATGGGTAAATGATCAATAGGGACAAAATGCACAAGCTTTTCATCAACCGCTTTATTATTAACCGCAATTGCCACGTCCACTTCGCCGTTCTTCACTTTTTGTAATGCGAGGGCAGGATCACCTGTTGTTAATTTGATTTCAACGTGTGGATAATGTGCCTTAAATCGGTCAAGCAATTGAGGTAAGTGACTAAAACTAGCAGTCACAGAACAGAAAATGGTTAACTCACCGCGCAACACCTCTGATTGCTCAGATATATCTTGTCGTGTCAATTGCCACTCCGACACCACTTGTTGACAAAACTCACGAAATCGCTGGCCAGCAGCCGTCAATTTCACACTGCGGTTATCACGTTCCAACAACCGAGCACCACACTCATCTTCTAATTTTTGAATAATTCGACTCAATGCAGACGGGCTAACAAACATGGCCTCAGCAGTCTTTGCAAAGTGTAAACTTCCTGATAAATGGAGGAATAATTGTAAATTTTTTAGTTCCAAGACTGTACATCCCATTATGTGCAACGTGAGATTGCAAATATATCATTTTATTCAACAATAGAACATAGCTATGATTGCGCCATCGTTGTTAATCACCATTTGTCACGATTTGGCGCAACAACACCCAACAATCATTCTCCACAATGGAAACGAGGAATTATCATGGCTAATTATTTTAATACATTACCTTTACGCGAGCAGCTAGACCAGTTAGGCCGTTGCCGCTTCATGAAACGCGAAGAATTTGAGAGCGGTTGTGACTTTTTGAAAGGCCAAAAAGTGGTCATCGTTGGTTGTGGTGCACAAGGTTTAAACCAAGGTTTGAACATGCGTGACTCTGGACTAGATGTTTCTTATGCACTTCGTCAGGCAGCCATTGACGAAAAGCGTGAATCATTTGAACGCGCATCATCGAACGGTTTCACAGTCGGCAACTACGAGACACTCATCCCTGAAGCAGATTTAGTGTATAACCTAACGCCAGACAAACAACACTCAAACGTTGTTGAAACGGTTATGCCATTAATGAAAGAAGGCGCAACCTTAGGTTATTCTCACGGTTTCAACATTGTTGAAGAAGGTCAGCAAATTCGTTCTGACATCACGGTTGTAATGTGCGCGCCTAAGTGTCCGGGTACTGAAGTCCGTGAGGAATATAAGCGTGGTTTTGGTGTTCCTACACTCATCGCTGTTCACCCTGAAAATGATCCTCAAAACAAAGGCTGGGACATTGCTAAAGCATTGGCATCAGCAACAGGTGGCGACCGCGCTGGTGTACTAGAGTCTTCGTTTGTTGCGGAAGTAAAATCAGACCTAATGGGCGAGCAAACTATCCTTTGTGGTATGCAACAAGTTGCCGCTATCCTTGGTTACGAGAAAATGGTGGCTGACGGCATTGAACCAAGCTATGCAGGCGCATTGATTCAGTTTGGTTTAGAGGCTATCACTGAAGCACTGAAGATTGGCGGTGTTACCAACATGATGGATCGCCTTTCTAACCCTGCAAAACTGAAAGCACATGCATTGTCAGAAGAAATCACTGGTCTGTTACGTCCATTGTTTGAAAAGCATCAAGACGACATCATCAGCGGTGAGTTCTCTCGCACCATGATGGAAGATTGGGCAAATGATGATGCAAACCTTCTAAGATGGCGTGAAGAAACAGCTGAAACAGGTTTTGAAAACGCACCTGAGTTCAAAGGTGAAATCAGCGAACAAGAATTCTTTGATAACGGCATCTTCCTAGTTGCTATGATCAAATCTGGTGTTGAGTTAGCGTTTGACGTTATGGTTGAAGCGGGCATCTTACCTGAATCAGCATACTACGAGTCATTGCACGAAACGCCACTTATCTCAAACACCATTGCACGTAAGCGTCTATACGAAATGAACGTTGTTATTTCAGATACGGCTGAATATGGTAACTACCTATTCGCTAACGCTGCAACGCCTATCCTTGCTGAAAAGTTAATGCCGAGCATCACATCTGAATTGCTAGGAAAAGGGTTATCTGATGATTCAAACAGCGTTGATAACATGGAGTTGGTTCGCGTGAACCGTGAAATCCGTGAACATGACGTTGAGTGGATTGGTGAAGAGCTTCGCGGCTACATGACTGACATGAAGCGTATTGTTGAGGCTAATCAGTAATTTTATATTTTGCATTCCCAATGCCTTTTTAAGCCAGCAATTTTGCTGGCTTTTTTTTGTTTGATGCAGATGGGCTACTTGTTATTATTGTTAAATATTCTTATTACAATGCTATTTCAGTCTGGGAGTCTCCATTGAAAGCTATCATGGTATATTTGCTGGTTTGGACCCTAGCCTTACCCACCTATTCGGTTGCAAAAACGAAATCCGTCATTGATGAACATCAATCCACTCAAACCAAAGCACCTAAAGTGTTGTTAATTGTGGCTGATGGCGTGAGACCGGATGCTCTAACTAAAGCACAGACTCCATCCATTGATAGGCTGAGAGAAACTGCCGTCTTTAGTCATCAAGTGTCAATGACATACCCCACCATTAGCGGCAATGGCTGGACAACCATTCTTACCGGAGTTACCAGCGAACATCATGGTGTTATCAACAACAAGCCAGAACATTTTGAAGTGTACTCAAAAACACATCGAAAGCAGCAATTCCCGGTTTTACCCGCAATCATTGAAGCCAATAATCCAGACCTCTCCACTGCCTCATTTGTGAAGTGGCCAAAAATTAACTACTACCTTAATCGTTGGAGTTCAGATGCCTACAATATCTCAGTATTGGGAGGTAGCATTGAAGGCAAACACGTCTTTCGAGCAGCATCAGAGAACGCCGTCACTGAAGCTGCAGTGAAGTTTTTAACAACACAACCGAGTGACTTTGTTTTCTACGGTTTTGGAGAGACTGACAGCGCCGGTCATCAATACGGTTTTCGCCCGAACGTTCCCCCGTATATTTCGGCTATTGAAAATTTTGATAAAACGGTAGGCCAACTAGTAAATGCGGTGAAAGCGAGAGAGACATTTAATTCAGAAGATTGGCTTATCATACTCACCACCGACCATGGTGGCGGTGCTCACCGCAAAAAGAAACACCACGAGACACCAACACAGGATCAAAAAGGTGGCTTAGCCAACAGCACCATTTATATTTATGCTGCAAAACTTAGCGTACAACCTGCGTATCAAAGCACTTATCAAAATGGTCAACAAACCGATGTTGCACCGACAGTATTACAGCATCTCAGGATCGCCATTCCCAGTTATATGAAAGGAAAGCCACTGCCACGCTAACGGAGCCTGGACATCAATCAAGAATCTTTAGGCGCTTGTCGATTTTTGTCATGTTTGAGTGCCCAGCGAATACTGGCCATTCCACCTAATGCACAGACACTAAAACCCAATGCAACCGGCGTGTAGTCATTGAGCATGAATGCTGCTATGACAATCGATAGAACGACCGAAATCACGCTAGACAGAAAACCAATAATGGCTGCCCCTAGACCCGCCATATCCCCCAAGGGTTGCATCGCCAAGGCGCTCAAGTTGCCAAATAAAATACCAACACCAAACAGCACCACCATCATTATCGCCACGCTGATCCACAATGGTGGCAGCCCTTCAGCCATTGACCAGACGATGGTGAGTAACAATGAAAAAACCAGAATGATACTCTGAGCAGTGCGGATCAGTTTTGGCATTCCTAATCTCATCACCAAAGAGGCATTGGTAAATGAAGCCAAACCAATAGCAAAAGCTAAGAGTGCAAACAGCAAGGCAAATTGCTGTCCAACATCATACAGGCCAATGAGCAATTTTTCCGAGGTACCAAGATACGCTAGGAACGCACCAAAATTGCATCCCATGGCAAAAATACAGCCTAGAACCCTGGGATTTCTGATAATGTCGAATGCTGCCGTCCGCACCGCTTGAATATTCAACGAACGCTGTTTTTCTGGCGCCAAGGTTTCAGGTTGGCGCAGCAACAACCATAGGGTTGCAACAACCGACATCATCATAATTACGAGAAAAATCCCTTTCCAAGCACTGACAAGTAAAATCCATTGCCCAAACGCCGGCGCTATCATGGGAATAATGATAAAAATCATACTCGTCAGCGACATGACTCTTGCCATTGCCTCTCCCTGATACTGATCACGAATCATGGCTTGCGAGCAGATACGTGGTGCGGCAGCGCCAAGTCCTTGTATTAGCCGACCAATCACCATCACCGTCAAGTTACCCGCCAACAAACAAACAATTGAACCTAAGACAAAGAGAACGCAACCCACAGCAAAAATGGGACGACGACCAAAACGGTCCGTCAAAGGACCAAAAAATAACTGACCGACCCCAAGCCCAAACATCAAAGCAGCGATAATCAGCTGACCATCATAGGTCACCTGAATACCCAGGTCCTCACGCATAAAAGGGAGGGCCGGTAGCATGGCATCAACACTAAAGGCAACAAGAGAGGAAATCATTGCCATTAAGACAACAAATTCGGGAAATGGAATGGGTTTTGTGGGAACCTTAAATAAATGCACGATCGCTCTCCTCATGGGGGGCGCAAGCGTACCACAAAAGCATCAAAAAGATGGCATGGTTTTGTAATCAGATGTGTACCGCCGCCGTAAACTTAGGCGGCAGTCAATCAAGCAATTAAGCTCTAACGTGGCCTTGTCCCGTGACCACAAATTTCTCTGTGGTCAGAGAATCTACACCCATTGGCCCATACGCATGAAGCTTACTGGTGGATATGCCAATCTCAGCACCTAACCCTAGCTCACCGCCATCTGAGAAGCGTGAAGACGCATTAACCATTACAACGGCAGAATGCACTCGGCGTAAAAATTCGGACGCCGCGGTGTCATCTTCAGTCACAATCACCTCAGTGTGTTGTGAGCTGTATTGCTGCAAATGCGCAATCGCAGCATCAAAATCATCCACTACACGAACTGCAATTTCTAACGCGAGGTACTCAGCATCCCAATCATCAAGCGTTGCCATTGTAGCGCCAGAGAAGTAACCGAGGCTGTCTTCACATGCATGCACTTTTACCTGTTTTGCGGCGAATAGCTCAGCCGCTTTTGGTAAAAATTCAGAAGCAACCGCTTTATGTACAAGCAAGGTCTCTAATGCATTGCACACGCCTGTTCGTTGTGTTTTTCCGTTTTCCAGAATAGCAAGGGCTTTCGTTAAGTCTGCTGCTTGGTCAACATATTGATGACAGACACCTTTGTAATGCTGAATAACAGGGATACGGCTATTCTCAGACACAAAGCGAATCAAACCTTCACCACCACGAGGAATAATAAGGTCAATGTACTGATTCAAAGTCATGAGATCGTTCATCACTTGGCGGTCAGTGTCGGGAACAACCGAAACTGCATGCGGGCTTACGCCAGCTTCAGTCAACGCTTCATGGATACAGCTCGCTAGAGCTAAATTCGAGTGCAATGCCTCTTTACCACCACGTAAAACAACAGAATTGCCGGCTTTAAAACACAGAACCGCAGCATCCACCGTCACATTCGGGCGTGATTCATAAATCATAGCAATGACCCCAAGTGGGATTTTCATTTTCTGGACCTGAATACCAGAGTTCATGGTTTCAGGTGCAGATAGTGAACCAACAGGGTCAGGTTGAGCGGCAATGTCTTTCACGGCGTCAGCAATGCCGCCAATACGTTGCTCATCTAACATCAGACGATCTATCATCGCGGCGCTGAGCCCCATGGCTTTACTGTTGATGAGATCTTGTTGATTGGCTTCGATGATTTGGGGGGTGCGAACGATCAATTTATCTGCAATTGCGAGCAATATGCTATTTTTTTGCTCTGCGGTTAATACTGCAACTTCATGGGAAGCGGCACGCGCATCTTGCGCCATCTGAGTGATAGAAAATGTACTCACGTTTAATCCTCGCTTAATACTAAATCGTCCCGGTGAATGGCTTCTTCACCCAAACAATAACCTAAAATTTCTGAAATCTGTTGACTACTTTTGCCCATAATGCGGTGCAAATCAGTCTGACTATATAAACTAATTCCTTTACCCACTGTCTGGCCATCAAGCACAATATCAACCGCATCTCCAGCAACAAACTCACCATGCGATCCAACCACGCCAATGGGTAACAAGGACGCCCCACCACTGATCAGCGCCTTATGAGCACCCGTATTAATGATCACCACACCTTTGGATTTTAACGTGTGTTGTAGCCACTGTCGTTTCGCAGAATCTAACGTGTGTTTGGGGTGAAATAGTGTCCCCGTGACATTACCCTGCAGTAGCTGAGCAAAACTGTTAGCCTTCTTACCATTTATGATCAGGGTTTGAATGCCACTTTTAGCACATTTATCAGCCGCTTCACTTTTAGTGATCAGACCGCCTGTACCGACAGACGTTCCAGCACCACCGGCTAAACCATAAATAGAGTCATTGATCTCATTAACCTCTGATATCAGAGTCGCATCATTGTGTTTGCGAGGATCCGCAGTGTACAAACCATCAATGTCTGAACAAATAATCAAGGTGTCGGCTTCTGACACAAGGGCGGTATAGGCTGCTAAGTTATCGTTGTCCCCCACTTTAAGCTCATTCACCGCCACCGTGTCGTTTTCATTTACAATGGGTAGCACCTGGTTTTTGATTAGTTAACGAAGGGTGTTTTTTGCATTGACGTAACGGGTACGATTACGTAAATCGTCATAGGTCAGCAGGATTTGTGCGCAGGCAAAATCAAAAAAGCGTGTCCAATTCGCCAGCATTCGCGCTTGACCAACCGCAGCCATAGCCTGCTTTTCTGCAATTGAGGGTTGTCCCTGATAATGTGCAATATCGCGTTTTCCGGCCGCAACACTGCCAGACGACACTAAAATAATCTCTTTACCTTGCTTTCGGCTTTCAGTGATAAAATTAGCGATGGCCAACAAATACTCTGCGCTGCACCCGTCGCCATTGGGTGATATCAATGCACTACCCACTTTTATGACGGCACGCTGCCATTGTATTTGCGACATTCTCTTCCCCTAATATCCCAATCAGTCACTCATTATGTCCGTACTTTACGCTGTTTCATGGTAAAAAATAAGGTCAAAACCTGATGTTATATACTTTTTACACATAAACCTGCTCTATTTTTGCATATCCACTACCAATTTATGCCCATTCAGTGTATTTTCCGCAAGGAAAAGCGTGATGACTAAGGGCTGTCTCGCGCCTCACTCAGCAACAAAAACAACAAAAATAGTCAACCAAGGGGAACTCAATGCTTGCACGCCTCATGACGTTAAGCGCAATACTGCTCACATGCTCACTATCTGCATCTGCAGCCATCAAGCAAACCAAAGGCACTTACGAAGATAAATTCCGTCAACTTGACGAAGTGCTTCCAACACCCAATGTATACCGTAATGCTGCGGGCGAGCCGGGACACCAGTACTGGCAACAAGAAGTGGATTACAAGATTGATGTTTTCCTCGATGAAAAAGCACGTCGTATCACGGCAAAACAATCCGTCGACTACACCAATAACAGCCCAGATACCTTAAAATATTTA
Source organism: Alteromonadaceae bacterium (assembly GCA_964230195.1). Taxonomy (GTDB): domain Bacteria; phylum Pseudomonadota; class Gammaproteobacteria; order Enterobacterales; family Alteromonadaceae; genus CAXRGH01. Next base: position 2,108 of record CAXRGH010000062.1, on the reverse strand, counting down.
TGGTTACAACTTGATCAAAACCGTTTCAAAAATGATTCAATGGCACTGACCACCAAGACCTTCGGTTCAGGTGCTGCAATCACACAAGATGCACCGGCTAAATTAAGCTTGTGGCAGTTACGTACCCAACAATACCTTGAAGATAGCGACTTAGGCTACACCATCAGCAACGTTAAAGATGGCAGAGGTAATGCACTTAAGTACATCATCGTAGATACCAACATGCGTATTGACTTGGCCAAACCTCTCAAGCCAGGTGAGAGCACGGAATTTAACTTGGATTTTGCTTTTGATATTGTTGATCACAAAGGCATGTCACGTTCACCTCGTGCAGGTTTTGAGCACTTCCCTGATGATAAAAACCCAGGTGGCAATGACATTTTCCTATTAGCCCAATGGTTCCCGCGCCTTCATTCTTACACTGACTATGAAGCATGGACCAACAAAGCGTTCCTTGGCAGCGGTGAATTCACATTAGAATTTGGTGACTACGAAGTTACTCTTGATGTACCTGCTGACCACATTGTGTCTTCAACCGGTACCCTTGAGAACGCCAGTAGTGTGCTTACTCGCACTCAACGTCAGCGTTTAAAGGAAGCGGAAACAGCCAAGCGTCCAGTCTTCATTGTTACCGAAGAAGAAGCACTTGAGAACGAAGCAGAAGGCACAGACAAGCGTAAAACGTGGGAATTCCACGCTGAAAACGTGCGTGACTTTGCATGGGCTTCTTCTCGTAAATTCATGTGGGATGCAAAAGGGTATCAGCAAGGTGGTGATGAACAGCCATTGGTCATGGCCATGTCTTTCTACCCTAAAGAAGGCGGCGACTTATGGAAAAAGTACTCCACTGAATCTGTCATCCACACCATGGAAGTCTACTCACGCTTCTCGTTTGATTATCCATACCCCGTTGCACAATCCGTTAATGGCCCTGTGGGCGGTATGGAATACCCAATGATCACCTTCAACGGTCCGCGTACCGAATTACAAGATGACGGCAGCCGCACTTACACGCAAGCCGAAAAGCGTTTCTTGATTGGCGTTGTTATCCACGAAATTGGTCACATTTACTTCCCTATGATTGTTAACTCTGACGAGCGTCAGTGGACATGGATGGATGAAGGCTTAAACAGCTTCCTAGACGGTATTGCTGGCCGCGAATGGGACCCAATGATCCCTTGGGGTGTGGAAGCTCGTGATATTGTGGGTTACATGAAATCGGAAAACCAAGTGCCTATCATGACGCAATCCGATAGCATCTTACAAATTGGTCCAAATGCTTACACGAAACCAGCGGTAGCACTGACCATCTTGCGTGAAACCATCCTTGGCCGTGAGTTATTTGATTTTGCCTTTAAAGAATACTCCAATCGTTGGAAATACAAGCGCCCTACGCCATCTGATTTCTTCCGTACCATGGAAGAAGCCTCAGGTGTTGACCTTGATTGGTTCTGGCGCGGTTGGTTCTACACCACAGACCACGTAGACATTTCAATTGATAACGTTTACAGCTTGCGCATGGACACCAAAGATCCAGACATTGATTACGCGCGCAAACGTCAAGTGGAAATGGACAAGCCTGAGCCTGTTTCCGTGACACGTAACCGCGAAGACGGTAAAACATGGGTTGAACGTAATCCTGACGTTACTGACTTCTATGACACCAATGACCGTTTCACAGTCACCAACAAAGAGCGCAACAGCTATCAGAAATTCCTAAAAGGCTTAAAGCCTTGGGAGCGCACAGCATTTGAACGCGCAGTCAAAGAAGACAAGAACTACTACGTGCTAGACTTCAGTAACAAAGGTGGTTTGGTAATGCCAATTATCTTGAAGCTGAGCTACCAAGACGGCACTGACGAGCGCATGTACATTCCAGCAGAAATCTGGCGCCGTAACAGCAAAAACGTCAGTAAGTTGATTGTATCAGACAAAGTGCTCACTCAGGTTGAAGTTGACCCGCTATGGGAGACGGCTGATACAGACCGTAACAACAACTACTACCCACGTCAGATCATTCAATCTCGTGTTGAAGCATACAAGTCTAAGAAGCGCAGTGGCTTGGTGTACCGCGACATCATGCAAGACATCAAAACTGAACTTGATTC
>CAXRGH010000061.1:0-8198 GCA_964230195.1 Alteromonadaceae bacterium | reverse complement strand
ATCAGTGCCGTCTGTGCCGTCTGTGCCGCCTGTGCCGTCTGTGCCGCCTGTGCCGCCTGTGCCGCCTGTGCCGTCTGTGCCGTCTGTGCCGTCTGTGCCGTCTGTGCCGTCTGTGCCATCAGTACCGTCTGTGCCATCAGTACCGCCTGTGCCGCCAGTATTTTCGTCAACATCAGTGACAGTTACGGTTACAGCAAGAGAGTCACTGTTACCATCTGAATCAGTTGCGGTGAGTGTTGCTGCATACACATTATCATTGTTTTCGTCAGCCGCATTCTCAAAGTCTTGTGCTGTAAGAGAAATCGCGCCCGATGAGGTATTTACCGAAAGTACGCTCGCATCTGCACCTGATAGTGAATAATTAACAGTTCCACTCGGTGAGTCACCAGAGAGTGTTGCTGCCGGTGAGGTAAAAGCACTGTTTTCTGGTGTCGTAAACGCGGCTCCACTGCTTATTGTGAAATCGATACTGGTATCAACAGAACCACCATTATCTGTACCTGTGTTGGTGCCCGATTCACCACCGCCACCACCGCCACATGCCGCAGCAGTTAATAAGGTGGACGTTAGAATAAACACTTTAGAATGCGAAAATTGTTTCATACTTTACTTCCCGTGCCGTAATTGGCTCTAGCAATCATTGGTATTTTTGTTAATAAAAAACACCGCTAATGTATCGAAGAACGATTCAATTGTAAAATGGTTGTAAAGAGATTATCGGCAAATTTAGTAAAAAGTTGACAATTTACATCGCAGTATCAGGTGATTATGGCTGAAATAATTTTTTCATCTTTGACAGACATTTTTACGATTTTGATCAGTGATTAGATAGTTAAGTTTTTCAGGGTCTGTTCGATAGTTTTTTAGCCTGCCTCACTTTGTTTCAAATACTTCAATACTGAGTACACTTTATTTCATATTACTGACACATAGGATGTCTATTATCATTCAAGGTTTTCAGCATTGGTATGTCCGATGGAACTAGAATTTTTAATGTTAATTGGCTTCGCACTTGCCGCCTATTCAATCATAGCCAATGATTCTATACAGACACTGGGTACATTTATCGCATCAAATGCTCACCGTCCTTGGTGGTTGCTTTGGGCATTTGCATCATCCGTTCTAATTACTGTTGTCCTGATCGGATGGTATCTCAATCAGGGTGATCCAGCGTTTGGACGATTAGAAAAATTCCCATGGCCAGACAATGGTATTCAGTGGTACCACATCCTCCCTCCGCTGGTGATTTTGGCGTTAACACGTTTTGGCGTGCCCGTGAGTACCACCTTCATGGTGCTTATCGTATTCAACCCAAAAAATATTGACGCCATGTTAACCAAGTCCTTGTTAGGGTATGGGGTTGCCTTCTTTGTTTCTATTATTTTATACCGGTTTGTCATTCGCCAATTAAATGCTCATTTTTTGCGTACTCAAGACCAACCAATACACTGGGGCTGGGTTGTCGCTCAGTGGTTATCAACCGCTTTCCTGTGGAGTCAATGGTTGATTCAAGACTTGGCGAATATCTTTGTTTACGTTCCGCGTTCAATCTCTTCAGGCACTATGATAATAGCGCTGATATTTCTTGTGATATTGCAAGGCTTCATATTTAAGCAGATGGGTGGACAGATCCAAAAAATAGTCAACAACAAGACCGGCACTGCCGACATTCGTGCAGCTTGTGTTATTGATTTGTTGTACGGGCTTATTCTGTTAGTTTTTAAAGAGTGGAGTAATATGCCCATGAGTACAACTTGGGTATTCTTAGGATTGCTCGCGGGCCGCCAGCTGGCAATTAGCCTACACCTATATGATCCTCCCATTTCTGACTCTGCCCGCATTGTCTTCAGTGATATATTGAAAGCGCTGACGGGACTTGCATTGAGTGTCGGCTTAGCATTGCTTATTCCATTGTTCGCGTAATGTAAACATTTTCTGGTATCAAACATCGCTCTCCATGACTTGTGGGAATGAGACTATTGATGGATGGATTGTTATGTATCATTGTCAGACTGCTCAAGGCGTTGACTGACAACTCAATGTAATGTTTGTGTAAATGCTCATTTTTTTATCTTTGACATAACAATAAATAATTTTATTGTGAACAATGACTTAGTATTTTTACTATTTTTCCACTAATTTCAACCCTTGGCAAAATTCAAAAAAATCACATCACGTTAACTTGATGTTAACAAATAATGCATGTTATTAATAAGCAACAATTAAAATTGTAAACAATTAACTATAATGTAGGGTGATTCGCTTATGAAAAAAGCAATGCTTAGTAGTGCGGTTGGGATCTTATTAGGGTCTGCATTGGCTTATGCCGATACACCAAAGCGCTCGGATATATTGTTACGTCAATTCGATATTGGCAACTATTCGCAACTCAATGGCACTATGCCAGATTACTTTCAAGCAGATTGGTATAATTGGCTGTTCCACCATTGGCGCCCAATCACCCAAAAAGATAAAACTCAGTTTTACGCAGACATTGCCCAAGTGCGAGCGGCAGGTGTAAAGGTCCAAGCGCGGGTCGAATTTGATGCAAACTGGAAAACGTTTGCTGAGTATTTTGCGATGAACGGTATTGATCACCGTGCCCAATCAGTAAGAACACTCGAAGGCCAATATCAACTGTATCCTGCTCACTTGGGTATGCCCGGCGGTCAAAACTGTACTGGCCAAAACTGTGCGAGCTCACGGTTTACTGAAGATCAATTGAATCAAGGACTCTACACAGGACAGACCTGGACATTCACATGGAACGGTCAACAATTCACCTTGCCTCCGTACTACTATTCAACCCACAGTACACACGTTAAAGACCTTTTGAAACAACAGGTTGATGTATTGATGGGTGGCAGTCCATCACAGACAGTTGACTTCCAATTGGGTGGCAATGTTGATGCTATCATGTTTGACTCTCAAACAAGTTCATCAAAAACACTGTATTGGGCAGGCGATTTTTCACCGCACGCCATCAGTGCCTTCAACGACTACCTTGCAGCCGAGTTTAATGACTTAGCCAGCTTTAACCAAACCATTACCGGACATCTTGCAAATAGCCAGGTCACTTCATTTAGTCAGTTCAACTATCAAGACTACTTGTTGCAGTTAGGCTATACGGATCAGCAATTGATGGATGCTGTTTATCAGAATCAAACCAATTTAATTCCGCTTTATGACTTATTTAAGGTATTCCACGTGGAGGCTCATGGCGAGTTATTACAAGAACTAAAGACCTACGCCAACAATTTTGTTGATGCTAATGGCGATGCCACACCGGATATCGATATCAGTTCCAGTGGTAAGCTGGTGTATCCGGTCTCTGGTATTGAGCCAAGTAAAGTGGACTTCTATTCACAAGAAGAGCAAGGGGACCCTCAAACCATTCGCTTACTCTACAAAACCGCGGAAGCGCAAGGCAAACCGATGACTTTCAATCAGGGACCACCCGACTGGGCTGAGATGGAGTCTATCAATGCGGTACATCGCCCACGTCATTTAATGGCGGAAGGGTATGCAAACGGGGCAAACTATGTTGTTCCAGTGAAAAACGATGGCTTCTTGTCGATGCCAGGTGACTTTGAATTTATGACTGATTTCATCGCAGGTAACGAAACCTTGTTTGATGGCTATCGAGCTACCACCAAAGTGGTGCTATTACACTCTTATGAAGCAATGGAATCCTCAAAAGCCTTCCGCGTTAATGGCCAAATGCCTGCTATCTTTGAAGTGAGTGAGATGTTGGATGATGCAGGTATTCAATACACGTTATTGAGCTTTGGCTCAGATTTGTGGGCGACGGAACCCACTGCAGCGGAGCTTAACAATGCGAATGTGATCATTACCACCACCGACATTCAATACCTAAGCGCTTCTCAGCAAGCATTGATTGATCCAAACAAAGTGGTTCACATTGACGATATTGCAGATATGGCAAATTTACGAAGTCAGGTAGGTCAAAATGGTTACGCCGATGCAGGCGCACATCATCAACAGATTGAAACCCTTGCGCGCAAGCACAGCAGTATTAACTCCAGACCGTATGTCATGCATGTACTCAATAAAACATTAGACATTGCAACAGACAGCTATACCCCGTTAACCGATGTTACTATCACGTTAAATGACCGAGCTATGTTTGGTAAATCCATTAAAGAAGTATTCTACTACTCTGTTGACAACGACGCCACAACGCCACAATGTGAGGTATTGCCGCTCACTTCTGGAGATGGCCGAAGAACATTTACCATGCCAAAACTGCATCAGTGGGGCGTATTGGTATTTAAGCACAAACGCAATCAAGTCATGAGTTGCAATAGCTATTCCGAAACAACGATTGCACCTCTGCCACCACAGGATCTCGATGCTGCTATTGATGACAGTAATAACCTCATCACAAATGGTTATTTCGTTAACGGTACAACTGGATGGGGAACTGTTGGGTCAGATCTCTCCGTGACCTACGACAATGTTACCCAAAATAACTTTGCCGCAGTATCTAACCGAAATGCAGGCTCTTCTGCTGCTCGCTCAACCGTTGAATTTGAACCTGGCAGAAGCTACCACGCTGAAGTAGAAGCCCAGCATCAAGGGGTGGCCGATGATATGCGTATTGCCTACCTTTACAAAGATGCTAACGGTGCCAACAAATTTGTTACTGCAAGCACACAGCAAACGAGTATTAGCAATGGGTGGGTCAAACTAGCCGCCGATTTCACAATACCAGCAGATGCAAGCTGGGACGCCGGAAAGATTTGGATAAAAACAGTATCATCAACAGATGATATTCACTTTGACCGATTTACGCTTGTTGACACCAGCCCTGTTACCAATTTGTTGAAAGACTATCACTTTGAAAATAATCAAACCGATAGTTGGGTCAATGCTGGCGGTATTATTAGTATTACATTTGATTCAACCTTGAATAGTCAGGTGGGTCACATCACCGGCAGAAGTTTACATTCATCCAGTGCTAAGCAATCAGTGCCCGGTATGGAAGCAGGTAAGACTTACCGAGTCACAGGTAAACTGATGACAGTGGGTATTGGTAACCGAGTAGGTGTTGCTATCTCCTATCGGGCGAACGCAACAGATACCTCTGATACCTTTGTGACTGTTGGTGGTAATACTAAACTGTCGGAAGGAAGCTACATTGATTTTGACGAGACTTTCACGTTACCGGCGACGTTTGATGACTCACAACCATTTAAGATTTGGATAAAAACCTGGGGCACCTCGGTGGAAGACGTTTACTTTGACGATCTCACACTGATTGATTTGTAACCACAAATACTGAAATTAACAGTGCTTTGTAAAGGACCTCAATATTGAGGTCCTTTTTTTTAATCAAGAATGATACTCTTGTCGTATTCAAGGCTTTTAAAACCAACAAAAAGAATAAATGAAGCAATTAGAATCTTACGACGCCATATACCAACGTGCTTGCGAACGCAAAGGTGGGGAAGCAGCGCTCGAGGCGCGATTATCAAAACCCTTGTCAGCGGAGGAATTGACGACAATCCCCGATCATCGTTACTTATCCGCTTTTACCATGAAGGTCTTCCAATCAGGCTTTGTCTGGCGTGTGGTCAGGAACAAATGGCCTCATTTTGAAGACGTATTTTTTGGTTTTGAAATTGACAAAATCCTAATGATGCCAGATGAAATGCTTGAGCGAAAAGCGACCAACCCTGACATTATCCGTAATTTGACCAAGGTACGAACCATCCGAGACAACGCCATGATGATGAGTGATGTTGCTGCAGAAAACGGGTCATTCTCTCAGTTCATCGCTGACTGGCCAACTGATAACATTATTGGATTGTGGGACTATTTAAAAAAACACGGTAATCGCTTGGGGGGCAATACTGGTCCCTATGGTTTGCGAAGTATCGGCAAAGATACTTTCTTACTGAGTAGAGACGTCGTGGGTTATTTTGTCGCTCGCGACCTGATTACAGGAGCACCGACCTCAAAGCGCAGCCTCAATCAAATTCAAAGCTGTTTTAATACATTAACCGAGCAATCAGGCAGAAGTCTTGAGGAACTCAGCCAAATCATGGCGATGAGTGTGGGTGATAACTATTAGCCATTATAATCATCAGTCCTCTTCTTGGAAAAATAAATCAAATGCAGTACGGTACGACTTCATTATTATTGGTGGAGGTTCTGGCGGTGCTGTGTTAGCGTCTCGGCTATCAGAAAACACTGACTTTAGCGTATTGTTGCTGGAGGCTGGCAGCGACAACACATCACCACTAGTATCTGTACCCTGTGGTGCCGTTGGCATTGTCCCAACTCGCTACAAAAATTGGGCTTATCAAACCATCCCACAAGCAGGATTGAATGGGCGACGAGGATATCAACCAAGAGGCAAAGTACTTGGGGGTTCTAGCAGCATCAATGCCATGATCTACACCCGAGGTCACCCACAGGATTACAACGACTGGTCCTCTTTGGGATGGGGGTGGGACGAGGTTCTCCCTTATTTTAAGAAGGCTGAATGCAATGCCAACATACAAGATGAATTTCATGGAACCACAGGCCCCCTCCATGTCTGTAATTCAACCTCCAACCACCCGTTAGCGGACCGTTTTGTCAGCACAGCACAGCATTGTGGTCACCCTTTAAACACTGATTTTAATGGTCAAACACAAGAAGGTGTCGGGCGTTTTCAAGTGACCCAATATCAAGGAAAGCGTTGCAGCAGCGCAACCGCCTATCTAACAACGCAAGTTCGGACTCGCAATAACCTGACTATTATCACGTATGCCGTAGCAACCCGTTTACTCCTAAAAAGCAATCGGTGTGTTGGCGTTGACGTTGAGGTCAAAGGTCAATCTCAACGTTTTTACGCTAACAATGAAGTACTCCTTTGTGCTGGTGCTATTGCCAGCCCGCAATTGTTATTGCTATCTGGCATAGGTGATCGAACTCACTTACGGCAGGTGGGAATCGAGTGTCAGCATCATTTGCCGGGCGTTGGACAAAATCTCAGTGACCATATTGACTTTGTCTGTCATCAAGAAACTGTGAGTCACAAGGTTTTTGGCTTGTCATTTAAAAGTTTGGGGTACTTCATTGGGCAAATTGCACAATACTGCCGTGACCACAATGGATTACTCACGTCTAACTTTGCAGAAAGCGGTGGCTTTTTGAAAACTGAGCCATCACTGGAGCGTCCTGACATTCAACTGCACTTTGTTATCGCATCCGTAAAAGACCATGCGAGGGACTGGCGTCATGCGCTAAAACACGGTGTCAGTAGTCATGTCTGTGTGTTGCGTCCGAAGAGTAGAGGAAGTATTAAGTTAGCTGACAAAAACCCTCATAGTGCACCATTAATTGACCCCAACTTTTTACATCATCCCGACGATATAGAAACGTTGAAACGAGGTGCCATGATCAATCATCAGATCATGCATAGTCAATACTTCAAACCTCATGTCAAATCTCACCCCACCGAATCCGACAGCATCAATATTGAACAGCTTGAACAGCAGATCAGAAACTCGGCGGATTCAATCTACCACCCAGTGGGCACATGCAAAATGGGACATGACCCTCAATCCGTTGTCAACTCGGATCTAGCGGTTCATGGTATTCAATCTTTGCGTATCGTGGACGCCTCTGTGATGCCGAATCTTATCGGCGGGAACACCAACGCTCCAACTATTATGATTGCAGAGCGAATCAGTGACATCATCAAGCAACAGTACAACAATATGGTCTGAGACATACCCACTGCTATTGTGCTCCTTCTATAAAAATGAGATCCCACCGCCATTGCCGAGGGATCTCATCTATGAGTAGACACAAGGTGAACTGCGTTACTTGGCGAAATGCCTGCGACACTTAGCGCTAACAAAATATCTCAGCGCAATATTTATCAGCATTAAGCAGAGTAAACACAATGGCATATTACCTCCAAACTTAAGTTCAATCTTTTCGTCTGGGATTTCCTCAGGCGGAGGTGTAGGTAATTGACAACCTCGGTCATTAAACATCACAATCGCAACTTCACTGACCTGAGTATAGCCATCTGTCACATCATACGTAATGTTCAAATAATCTTGAGTGACGTCTGCTGCTGCCAATGCTATTCGATTATTTTCAATCATCAATTCCCCATCCACAGACCGCGCGCTAACTAGGGTTAAACTATCACCATCGGGGTCACTGTCATTGCT
>CAXRGH010000060.1:0-15330 GCA_964230195.1 Alteromonadaceae bacterium | reverse complement strand
GGGTGTCCTTGAAAACTAAATGCAGGCTTATCATTGCGATGTATACCTTGAATGGAGTTGTCAAACAGTGACACGTGCGTCACATCAAGGTTATCAGTCAAGTTTGCTTCATCAACTGCAAATCCATGGTTCTGACTGGTGATCATTACCGTGTTATTCACTAAATCTTTCACTGGGTGGTTTGCGCCGTGATGACCAAATTTCATTTTTTCAGTTTGAGCACCACTTGCTAACGCAAGTAATTGGTGGCCCAAACAAATACCGAAGACGGGAATGGATGTTTCAACAATTGTTTTAATGGCTTCAATAGCATAATCACACGGCTCTGGATCGCCTGGACCATTTGAGAGGAATACGCCATCAGGATTGAGTGAAAGTACCTCAGACGCAGGTGTTTGAGCCGGAACCACAGTTAAACGACAACCACGATCAACTAACATTCTTAAGATATTCTGCTTCGCGCCAAAGTCATAAGCGACAACGTGATAGGGTAGATCTTTCTGATCTTCAGCATACCCCTCACCTAAAGTCCAACTACCATGATTCCATTCAAAGCTCTCTTTGGTTGATACGACTTTCGCCAAATCCATTCCCTTCAGGCCCGGGAATGCTTTTGCTTCTGCCAATGCATTTTCTTCAGAGAGGTCATCACCAGCGATGATACAGCCATTTTGTGAACCTGTTGTACGTAACACGCGAGTAAGACGGCGAGTATCAATATCTGCAATACCAACAATGTTATTTGACTTAAGATAATCGGTCAGCGATTGGCTGTTTCGGAAGTTACTGGTCACTAGGGGTAGATCTCTAATCACTAGACCCTTTGCCCAAATTGACGATGCCTCAACATCTTCCTCATTGGTTCCTGTGTTTCCAATGTGCGGGTACGTTAATGTAACGATCTGCTCCGCGTATGAAGGATCCGTCAAGATTTCCTGATACCCTGTCATTGATGTATTAAATACAACCTCTCCCACAGCTTTTCCTGTGGCGCCTATGGCAGTACCTTTAAATACAGACCCGTCTTCTAAGACTAAAAGCGCTGATGTAGCCAAACTAACCTCCCCATTGCATTGCCTGTCCGATTTACCACAAATGCTGCATTAAATTGTAGTAATCTGGCACGATTCTCTTTACTTTTACAAAAAACGGGAATAAACTGACCAGCTCTTCAATTATTTCCCATCTTCGTCGCTTGTTTAGCTCTTCGCCCCACTATTTGTCAAATTCTGGCAAATTCGCAGTAGTATACATGACACTATCAAAATCGTCCATTTAAAATTTACAAACACCCAAAAACAGAAGTTTATCCACTTTTGATTAGCCAACCTCTTAAAACACTATGTTATATTCTTTAATTATGAGCATTTTACACGTTTATAATGATTAAAATCCGAGGACATCACTCATTCCGTATAATCCGGCCGATTGCCGAGATAACCACTTGGCTGCTCTAACCGCTCCCTTTGCAAAGGTAAGACGACTCGATGCCTTATGGGTTAATTCGACTCTTTCCCCCTCATCAGCAAACAACACAGTGTGGTCTCCCACCACATCACCACCACGGACAGTCGCAAATCCAATGGTGTTCTGTTCTCGTTCACCGGTATTTCCCTCTCGACCATATACAGCGCACTTGGATAGGTCTCTACCTAAGGCATCAGCAACAGTTTTACCCAGTACGACTGCCGTACCGGAAGGCGCATCTATCTTATGTCTATGGTGAGCTTCGATGATTTCAATATCAGCAGTATCTCCCAGCACTTCGGAGGCTTGTTTAACGAGGTTTAACAACAAATTTATACCAACACTCATGTTGGCAGCCCAAACCACCGGTATCTGTTGCGCTGCGTCACGAATTTGCTGCATTTGTGAATCGTCTAAGCCTGTTGTACCAATCACAATTGGCTTTTGATGCTTGATACACCATTCCAAATTTGCTGATAGTGTTTCAGGCAAGGTGAAGTCAATAACGACATCAACAGCCTGTGGTTCTAACGATGCAGTAACAGCGACACCTAACTTACCGAGTCCAGCTAACTCCCCAGCGTCACACCCCATCAGGCTTGACGTTGCTCGCGCTTGAACGGAACCCAAGCTTATCTCTTCATCTTGAATGATGGCTTGTATGTTTGCACGTCCCATACGTCCAGTGCCGCCGAATAGTCCGATCTGCATGATATTACCTCTCCATTATTGGTTGAGCTCAATACTGAGCTCTATGATATGCCACGTATAATGCCAAAGATTACAACAGATTGCCCAACTATTGATGCATATAAAAAAAGGGGACGATATAAATCGTCCCCTTTCAGTGCATATTTAACCGATAATATTAAAACTTACCGTTTGTCTCAATTTTATAAGCAATTGCCACTTTATTAGGCGCTCTAAATGGTGTTGTTACTGTCAACCCTTCATCTGTAAGCGACCATTCAATTGCTTCTGGCGAGTCTACGACAGAGACATTTGTTATCTCTAAGTCACCGTACTGCTTTGCACTAATCGACTTAATGGTTGTCGTGACTTCACTACCAGGCCAACCGAGTTGTAACGCATAGATTGTCGAACCATTACGAGTAAAGCGAATATTCTCTTGGTTATATGACCCTTCCATCAAGGTAAAGTGGCCTGAACCTTTCATACGCTTAGGACCTTCACCGTAAACGTTGAATGGTCTTGTATTGTAGATAGCTTCACCGTTTGCACGTAACCATGTACCCATTTCTAATAACGATTGACGCTGGGCTTCAGGGATGATGCCATCAGCAGTCGGCGAGATATTCAACAATAACTGACCATTCTTACTGACAATATCAATCAAAGTATGAAGGAGTTCTTTTCCTTCGCGGATAACTAACTCTTCAGTGTATGACCAACTCCCCGTTGAAGCCCAACTGCCTGAACTAATAGTGTCATCAGTCAACCAAGCAAACTCAGTTAAACGGTCCAAGCGGCCTTTTTCAAAATCCTCAATACCAACTGAGTGTGGCATATCTTCTTGTTTATACGTAATAGCAACGTCTTTCCCCCACTTATCCGCAGCATTCAGATAGTAGGCAGCAAATTCTTGACGATTTTTTTCTGGAATGCGATCTAACCATGAGTCAAACCAAATTAGGTCTGGCTGGTATTGGTCAATCACTTCTTCTAGCTTCACATTCCACATGTCAAGCCACGCTTCGCGAGGCATATTACCGTAAAGCTTTTGCATTTCAGGCGAGTCAACATGCCCTGGTTTCGTACGATTCAAATGCTGTTCACGACCAAAGTAATGCCACCAACGTTTCGCTTTAAACATTTCAGCACTGAGTTTTTTTGTAGAAACGTTCTCTTCGATATCGAATCCTGGCGCACCACCTTTACCATCATCATTCAATAAATCTGAGGTATCTGGCATACCGCCTTTGGCATGATGGAACGTGGTTATATATTTCATTCCACGCTTGCGAATTGCCTTGTTCATTTCACCAACGATATCGCGCTTTGGTCCCATATCAGCGGCGTTCCAAGGAGTCACCTCAGAATCCCACATAGCAAACCCATCATGGTGCTCAGCAACAGGGCCTGCAAATTTCGCACCTGCGAGATAGAATAAATCGGCCCACTCTTCAGCATCAAAATTGGGTGCTTTAAATAACGGGATCAGATCATGGTATTCAAACTCACTTGGATCACCATACGCTTTTTTGTGATGTTCGTGTTCTCTGAATGTTTGGAACCCAACTGCAGGCTGGAATCTAGACTTTGCGGTTTTGACCGGTTTTTTACCACTCGGGTGGCCATACATGGTTCGTGGATAGTGCTCGTTCCCGTATGCTGGAACCGAGTATGGACCCCAGTGAAAATAGATCCCGAACTTTGCATCACGGAACCATTCAGGGGTCTCATTATGTTTTGCTAAAGATTCCCAATTTGCATCATACTTACCTGCACATGCAGACATTGAGGTGGTAGCGGCCAGCGCTACAGCTAAAGCTAATTTTTTCATTTAAAATCCAACTACTAATTACCAACTAAATTGAAACTCGGTGGTTTCTCGATAGGTTTCGCCTGCGGCAGTCACACTGCGAGGCGAACCGGATATATTTGGACCATTTGGATACTTAGATGTTTCCAAACACAACGCCCTAAATTGACCAAACCGCACGTTCTCTGAACGTTTAAGGGCATCTGAGGTGTAGAACCCAGTATAAAACAAGGTGCCTGGCTCTGTGGTTTTTACAACCATTTTTCTCCCAGATGTAGGTTCGTAGACACAAGCCACCTCTCTTAATGTATGGCTTTGATCATCAAAAACATAGTAATGTTCAAAACCATTTTCAAGGTCATTAAAGGCGCTTCTCAATGAACGTTGGGCAGTAAAATCAGTAATACTGCCAACACTTGCAACGTGACCAACCGGAACGTTAGTGTCATCGGGTAATAGGAACTCGGAGGCCGCTAGTTGTAACTCATGGTCTTTAATATCAGATTTAAACCCTGTTAAGTTAAAATAACTGTGGTTAGTCAGTGACAAGGGCGTATCTTGGTCTGATTTACCTTTGTAATTTATCAACAGCGCATTATCGTGGGTCAAACAATAGTCGACCTCAACTTCAAGATTTCCTGGATATCCTTCATCACCATCGGATGATGTGAGCGATAACCGAATGCCTACACCAGCGTCTGTTTCGTACGTGGTAGCGTTCCACACTTGCTTATCAAAACCAACAACTCCACCATGAAGGTGGTTTGGACCATCATTAGTTGCAACTGCATACTGATGATTATTCACCATGAACTTACCGTCTTTGATACGCGCGGCATAACGGCCTACAGCGCAACCAAAATAGGGAGAATTAGCAACGTACTCATCAGCAAAATACTCATCAAAGGTATCAAAGCCGCAGACCACATCGTCAATCTCATCATTGGCAGATGGTACCTGTAATGAGGTTATGGTTGCACCATAAGTCATTACTTTCAGTACCATCCCACTGTTATTGCTTAGTGAAAACAAATCTACTGGTTGCCCATTAAATTGGCCGAATGGGGCCTTTGTTATCAAGCTCATAATTAGCTCACCGCGATAACAAGAATACCAACAACCATGCTTAATAAACCAAAATTAAGCGCTGTTTTAGCCTTCGATTGAGCGTCTTTCCACTCACCGGTGACAATACCCGTTGCAGTAGCGGCAACCACCGATACGGTATTAAAGATAGCATAACCAATTGAACCGCCTTCACTGCCCAACTTCAACGCACCGTAGGCAAATAACGCAGACGCACCGAAGTTAAACACCGCCATGATTAAAATAAGACCAGTATTTTTAGTCAGCGCAGGTGTTTTGAAAGCTGCCCACGTCTTGTTAGCGTTGAGTTGCCATACTGAATAGACAACAGTAACAATGGCGCCTGAAAGGTAGATTAACGACATAACTGCGAGTGCACCCATCCATTCAGGGTTACCATTCGCAACAGTAGCGGCTTTTAGTGACGGTGTTCCAACCGTATTCGCATAGTTGAATCCAGCAACAAGAATACCACCAACCACGGCAATCGCGATGCCTGCAGCCATAGAACCTTTTTCTTCAGATTGCTCTTCGGAGCCACTCGCTTCACGAAGCATCCCCGCTTTACCATTGGCAAAAATACCGAGTAAGACAAAGAATAGACCAAGCAACATAAGGATCAGTTTTTGGGTTTCCGGAAGACCACCAGAGAACAAACCAATTAAGCTACCCACAAGAATTGCTGTACCAATGAAAATAGAGAAACCGAGAGACAGACCAATGTGGTGAATAGCCTTACCCCACATTACCATACCTACACCCCACAAGAAGCTTGCGAGTGCCAAGTGAATGAACACATCAGAGGCAATAAAGTCACTATAAATCGTCGCTGCACCTTTGATCATGGTGAATGAACTAACTAATGGCACAACAACCATTGCAAGCAAGAAGAACATACCCCAAATATTCGACTCTTTAAAATCTGTTGCATATTTTTGAGGGAGTGCATAAAGACCTAACATGAGGCCTGCTGATAACGTAAATCCGATACCGACGATAAAATCCATAATGGTATTCCTCTTTTATTTGTGATGAATGCGATTGCATTTGTCGATTGTTTACAATGTTAAATTTTTTATCATTTTTTTGATGATAAAGCAACACGTATTATTTCGTGAAGTTCGTCATAAGTACTGATTTCACCGAAGAATACAGTTCAAAAAAATAAAAGCCCGCTTGGAAGCGGGCTTTGTAATCAACTGATATTTATGAGTTTTTCTTCTTTCTCTTCTTCTTTTTCAAGAGATATTCTTCTTTCGACAAGTAGCCATTGCCATCTTTATCGCGAAATTTAAAAACTTTTGTCATGCGGTCTGTGTTGTTAACAAACTTCAAGAACTCTTCCAATGACAATTGCTGATCTTGATTATCATCTAACTTCACAAAACTGCGTTGCTTAGACGCCATCGCAGAAGTGGACAATAATGCTATGACCGATAACACTGCTAATTTTTTCATCATAATAAATTCCTTATTCCTGACTAATTATAAACTTATCGTTTATCTGACTGATAAAGAGCGTCGGCTTCAAAACGAATATTTTCACGTTTTTTGCGGCGATCTTTTGTACCCGTTAAATCCGTCTCAAATCGAATCAAATGTGGATAAGGTTGATTTCTACGCTGTGCGACGTGAGACAATCCCCATTTTATCCCTTGACCATTTTTGGTATTAGTGTACGCATCAGGTACATAAGGACCTGCTGCATCCGGCGGAAGTACAACGTGCGACATAATCTCAAAATTAACACCGTCTGGAGACCATTGAATGGTGTTTTTCTCGGGACCATTTGCAGTAACTAACGCAGCGATACCCGACTTGTAAGGCCACAATACAACCTCATGGCCACTGTTCAACACAGGGTTAAGAGGGTGTTTTTTAAATGGTCCAAACGGTGAGTCAGCTATTGCTAAACCGCCAGAAAAATCAGGATAACTTAATTCTTTGGGTCCTGACAAGCCCATAGGATGTGCTTTATAGTAAAGATACACTTTACCGTCAAAAACGAGCAAGTACGGATCATGGACTTTTAAGCTGTCAAAGTCGCCTTCTTCTTCAATCAATGAGCGAATTGGCTTCTTACCTTTCCATACACCTGCCTTACCCGTCGTCAGCACTGGTTCAGGGTGTCTGTGCCACGGACCGTCTGGACTATCTGACCAACTCATTCCAATCACGTTCTTTGTACGTTGATTATATGGGTATTGTACTGCCTGATAATACAAATAGTACTTTCCTTCCCATTCGAGAACCCCTGGAGTGAATACACTACGGTCATCGAACTCACCTTTAGGTCCGCGCCCTACAGCCTTTCCCTGCTCTTCCCAATGAATGGTATCTTTTGATGTTGCGTAATAAATATCACCCATGTCCCAAGTATTCGCCGGTGTATTTTCATCGGCTTTTTGGTAGCCCACTGGTAACGTGCTTAGATCAACCTTTGTATAGTACACATAATAAGTATCTCCAACCTTCAGTATTTGACTGGGGTCGCGTCGGCTCACTCCCTCTTCAAGTTCCAGACCTTTCACGGGCTGATAACTGAAAGAAGCGTAAAACTCATTTTGACCAGGATTTTTGTTATCCCAAACGTCTTTATAACGTTTCATTGCTGCACTCATAGCTGGTTCTACCGGCTCTTGATTCACTGACTCGCCAAGTTGACAAGCAGTGAGCATGACAGAAAGGCCAACTAGTGTACTATTAAAAAGCTTCATTTTCGTGATTATTCCTTATAAAAGACAAGGGAGCATTGCTCCCTTCTCGACTTATTTTTAATATCCGTTGTAACTATTACCCGCCAACTGCAACCGGTGTCAGCCTGACCAAAACGGCGGCCGCACCAAGCGCACTTGAATTAAAGTTTTTCTTGTAAGCAACATTACCAAAAGAGCCATCTTTGACAGTGAAACCCCATGACGGATTTGCATCGCCATCATTCTGTGCATCAGTTGGGATCAAGCCAGTCCACCCAGCGCCTTCTTTTAAGCCCCAAGTATTACCGTTAAATGCTTTGAAAGTATCAGCGTCACCGTTGAAGAATCCAGCAATCAACTCTAACTCTTCTTTGGTTGCGAATCTCCAACCATTGGCGTTTGCCCAACGCTCGACCTCGACGAAAGTACCGTTATCTTTTGCCGTTTCGTCAGCAGCAAGCGATGCGTTATCAGCAATGTTAAAACGCATAATGTCTAGGGACTGACCTCCTAAATTTAAAGCAGTCCAGAAGTCATTATCAGTGTTGTTGATGAAGGTTGAAGCATCGGTAACAACTGATGCAGCACCACTCGCCGTACCTGAACCATCAGAAGTACCAGAACCGTCGGCTTCGCCCGATGTCTCACCAGTTTCGCCTGATGTTTCGCCTTCACTACCAGGTTGCTCTCGAACGATCAATGCGGCAGCACCTAAGGCACCTGATGTAAAGTTTTTCTTGTAGCCCACGGTACCGAAAGTACCTTCGTTCACAGTAAAGCCCCAAGCTGGATTCGCGTCACCGTCGTTCTGGGCTTCAGTTGGGATCAACGCTGTCCAGCCCGCACCCTCTTTTGGACTCCACACATTACCGTTAAACGATTTAAAGCTTGCGGAGTCTGTAGCGAAGAAAGCAACAACACCTTCCATTTCCGCTTTTGTTGCAAAGCGCCAACCTTCTGCACCGTTGGCGTCTAGCCAACGCTGTACTTCAGTAAAGTTACCATTCACCTTACCGTCGCCTGACGCAAGTAAGCTTGAGTCATCCGCAATATTGAGACGCATAACGTCTAATGCTTTTCCGTCGATACTGGTCGCAGACCAATAATCTAATGCGGTATCGTTTGTAAACGATGCCGTATTAGTGATAACAGATGCTCCAGTTTCGCCGCCAGTTTCGCCGCCCGTTTCGCCGCCAGGTTCGCCGCCAGTTTCTCCGCCAGTTTCGCCGCCAGTTTCGCCGCCAGTTTCGCCGCCAGTTTCGCCGCCGTCTGTGCCTGTATCAACCAAGGTTAAGTCACACCCTTGGTTTTGAACAAACTCAGCATCAGGCACTACATTGTAGAGACCATTGATTTCCTCACAGCTCAAATCCGGATTATTTGAAACATCAATTTTAGTTAAGTTGACCAGTGTGTGTAACGGTTGAAGGGTAACCAACTTATTTGCTTTAATAATCAGTGTCTTAAGACCTGTTAACTCAGGGATAGTACCTAAGTCATTGCCAGTTAATTGCAAGTTCGCAATACCAAGGAAAATGAGATTTTCCATTTTATTAAATTCTTCATAATTCTTCATACCAGTTGCACCACCCATATTGAGGTTGGTGAGGTAGGTCATATTATTGTGAAGGAACGTCATGTCACCTGCATTCAAACGTTTTGTATTGAAGATGCTTAGGTTAACCAATGAAGGATGATCCTTTAATGGCTGTAAGTCTTCTATCTTTGTGGCATTGACCGTCAGTTGGGTCATGCTCACAAGATTTTCTAGACCACTTAAGGTATCAAGCTCTTTTTCTAAAGCAATCGGAGCACCACACTTAAACTGAGTAATATCGCCAACCGTTGTCGCATTCGTCTTAGTAATACAGCTAGTCAATAATTCACTACCAAACGGTGGTAAATCTGCAATTAAAGTCTCTGGCGTCACAACACAATCCGTTGGTTTGATGACGGTTGTGTTAACAAGCGTTGTCGTTAATGTCGCTACAGAGTCACAATCAATCGCAGTATCTTGAAGGTTGAGTGTCGTAAGCGAGGTCAACTTATCTAGACCAGTAGCGTCCGTGATATCATCGCCTGAACACGTTAGTGAGGTAAAATCAGTCACCAATTGACTTTCAGGCGCCTGTTCCTCAACACATGCTTGAACGGGATCACTAAACGTGATGTTGCTGACCGTACACGTGGTTGGTGATTCGAAATCAGCGTCAGGCAATGCCAAACGCATGTCCGCTAGCTGTGCACATGACACGCTGGTTTGAGACAAATCAACGTATTGCAAGTTAGTAAAATTCTCTAATCCTGTAACATCAGAAATTGCTTCTTCTGTACAGAACAAGTCAGTGATCCCGTCTGGAGATGTTGCGCCTGCTTGTGCTGCAGCATAGCCAACACACGCTTTGAAATTACGGTCGTTATATAAATATTCGTTGTAAAAACATCCTGGTCCTTGCTGTACTTGAACCACAAGATCTTCGTCAAAATTTTCACCAAGATCGATGGCAGCTCGTTCCGATAACGCCACCTGCAAATCGTATTGAGTTTCACAGCTTGTTGCTGAGTCTACCAAGTTAATGGTCTCTAATCGTTTGAAGTAGTGTGAACCACTGATGGATTCAACATCATTCGTACAGGTAATTGCCGTTAATTCGTTGGATGTTGTTACGCCTTGCGCAGCAATATTTTCTTCCACACATTGACGAAAACCATCCCCTTCGAAGGGCACGGTTGCAAGATACAGGTCAATCGCTGATTCCATTTCTTCAGCTGAATTTTCGCCTTTACAACCAACTAACGCGATTGAACCGGACAAAAGTAGTGCTATTGTTTTTAAATTCATGTCATTTCCTCTCAAGGAAGCTCCTGAATACGTCAGGAGCAAATTAATTTGTTAACTAACAGTTAGAAGCGTACGTTGACGCCAAGACGCACAATTCGTCCTGCCTGTCTCAAACTTAGCAAGCGATTTTCCGGTAAATCGTCCTCTAACGCGTTACCTTCCATAATACCTGTCGCATATTGCTTTTGAGCTTCGTTAGTCATGTTAACCACGTTAAGAATCAAATTAACGTTTCCTTTAACGTTCCAGTTAAGTGAAAAATCTAACTGGCCATAGCCTTTATTCCAGTGGGCGTTACAGAAGTTACCCTGTGGAGTAACCAAACTGTCACTACGGTATGAATACGCTAGACGTGAACTGAAGCCCTTTTGCTCATAGTAAATGGCTGCGTTCGCACTGTGCTTGGATTGGTTGATAAATGGCAATTCAAGATCGTCTGGGATAGGACAGTTTACTTGGAAGTTAACCTCTCCAGTCTGCTCATTCTGTTCCAGTAAGTTACGCTTCAAGTAGTCCGCCGAACTATCTGAGAAGGTATAGTTTACCAAGGTTCCGAAGTTTGACAGTTTACCTGGTAAGAAATCGAAGTTCTGTTGGAAGGCTGCTTCTAGACCTCTGATCTCACCACCAGCACCATTCTGAGGCTGAGAAATAACGAATGGTGTCGGGTTTCCATCAACACCGAGCCAAAGTGGCTCGCCATTAGCATCAAGTGTGACATTTGAGGTGACACTGTTGTAGTAGAAGCTAGTGATGTTCTTGTAAAACGCACCCACAGTGAGGCTCGCACCCTTACCGTAATACCACTCGTAGGTTAAATCGGCTTGGTCGGCTTCAAATGGGTCAAGATTGGGATTACCTGCCCACATGCGAGGAATGTCAATTAACGGTTGTTGTTTAACGTAAGGCGCAATCTCCCAGAAGTTTGGACGTGCCATTACTTTTGATGCCGCAAAACGAACGAGAGTTTCCTCTCCCAGCGCATAGCGTAAATTCAGGCTTGGCAAAATGTTATCGTATTCTTTCTCAACAATAACATCTCGATAGTCAATAACTGGTAATCGAGCAAAGTTATCAAGACCAGGACGATATTCTAAAATATTGGCTTGGTTACCACTGTAACCCCGTGCATTACGGATCGTCTTAACGGCACGAACACCCAAGTCACCAACCAGTAAACCATCTAGACCATCAATATTGATCTGAGCATAGGCTGCTTGTGTTTCAATGTTTAAATCATAGGAGTTACGGTAGTCGCGATACTTACCAAAAGGCAATTCGTCAAAGCTATCCACGCCAAATACTGTTGATGCATTATCAATGGCCGTATCAAAATCAATGATACCCCACTCTCTCGTCATCAAATCCGTGCCTCGACCATCCATGAAATCACTGACTGGGAATGGCACAGGTGTCGATATCACTTCACCATCAGAGTTCGTTTGGTCAATAAAACTTTGACGCACTTTGTCGGTATTTTCGATATCTTCTAACCACATTTTAATGTACGTACTGTCGTCGTCTTTGTGTTTTGTACGTTCGGTCCATTTTGCACCAAATTCAACTGACGAGAAGAAATCGCCATCCAGCATGTAGTCAAAATCGATTTGCGCTTCATACGCATCATCTTTTACTTCACGGTAATTATCTCTGATCTGAGATAAGCGGTGAGGGTTTTCATCTGGCGCAACAAAATTATCACCAGCACTAACCACTTCCAACAAATCCAAATCCGAAATACGGTAGCCATGGGTCGCACCGTTCATTGCGAACAGAAATTGGCTTTCGTTATCGTTTTTCTCACGCGATTGAGAATAACCCGCTGACGCGTTAACCGTTAGGTTGTCAAAACGGTGTTCGCCGCGTAATTTGAATGACAAACTGTTTGTTACCGTTTCTCCTCGGCGATCACTACGAGACGTACTTTGTTGGTTTGTCGTATGTAAGAAGTCAGCTGAAGTGAATGTACCTGATTCATCAACTGCCAAATTCTCTAGCATATTACTGAACTCAGGATCTTCTACTAGACGGAATTTATACCAGTTCTGATAATACGTTTGCTCTTTCGTCAACTGAGAGAAGAATACATCAAATTGTAAATCGGTATCATCGTTTGGACGATATTGAATGTTTAGCGTTGAACCAATACGTTCACGATCTTGAATATCTAAACGGCTACCAAACTCAGCTGCGTGCCAACCAATACCATCAGCATCGTTTTCAATGTTGTATTTGGTATTACCTTCCGTTGGATTCCACGGAAGATAAAGATTATCAGAATAGGCAATATTGCCCATTATCGCGTCTTGGTTCTCTGCGTCACGAGCAACTACGTTACCTTCACTATCAACCGCACTCAGTTCGCGGAGATCAATTGGACGCCATGAACGAGTAAAATATTGGTCCTGACGAACTTGTCTATTTTCCGCTGTAAGCGATGCAGACACACCGAAATCATCGGTAAATTTGCGAGTGATATTCAACGCCGCATTAGGATCTGTACGCTGAGTAATTTCGTTGTACGCCGCTTTAAAGTTGAAGTTAACCACTTGTTTAGCTTTAATATTTAACGGCTTACGCGTGTTTAGATTAATGGTTCCGCCAATACTACCTTCTTCGTGCTTTGCACTCGGCGTCTTTACAACTTCAATCGCTGCAAGCAAATCCGCTGACATACTTGAGAAATCAATGTCACGCCCATTCCCACCTGAGGTTAGTGTTTGTCCGTTAACTTTTACTTGGTTGAAGTCACTGCCCATACCACGGATGTTAACGCTTGTACCTTCACCCATATCACGCTGAATTGAGATCCCCGTAATACGCTGTAACGCTTCTGCGATATTTTCATCTGGCATCTTACCAATATCTTCCGCGATGATCGCATCAACAACGTTTTTACTTTCACGTTTACGGTCAAGTGCTTTTGCGAGTGCATCGCGAGATCCTTGTACCTCGATGACTTCAACATCTTCAGACTCATCTTGTGCAGCTTGTTGCGCATAGGCATGAGATGCAACTGAGGTTGCAAACAATGCTATCATGGCGCGCTGACATACCGTATAAAGCGTATTCTTTTTGAAACTTTTCATAGGTTCCCCGTCAAGTGGCGTTATCTTTTGAATTTAATAAGACAATATGTTTTTTGTTAACAATTAACATACAGTATATAAATTCATGCCAAAGATCCAGAAAAATTTACGAACGAAAAACAAATTATTTACAAACATTGACTTATTTAATAGAACAAAATTGCGTTGCTCATTCGCCTGTTTTACTGCATTTCGGAATAAACGCAGTAAAACAAATGAGGTTATCGGTCAAAGAAACTTGCGGCTTGTTAATCTTTTGTTACAGATTTAATTGGGGAGTACTGTGTTTTGCAATAACAGCAATAATCACAGGTGTGTAAATCAGAGATAAGATGACTGAGAAGCCAACACCACCCGCGAGAACAACGGCTAGTGGGGGCCAGAATGTCCCACTCGTGAACAATAAAAGAGGAATAAATCCACCTATTGTGGTCACAGTGGTTGATAAAATGTGACGACTACAACTCATGGTTGCTCGCACTATCGCCTCTGTATCGCCCTTATTGGCGTCGGGATCAGCTTTGACCGCAGCAATAACGACGATAGCACCGTTAATCGCCACACCTATTAAGCCTGCGCTAGCAAGAATCGGATTAAAGCCTAATGGTAGGCCAGAGATCCAAAGACTCAACAAACCGAGCCCAACAGCAAGGATAGCAACACTGGCAATCACTGCCGCCAGTTTAATACTACTAAAAGACAGAATAAGCGTGGTGATCATTAATACGAGTAAAACTGGTGCGTAAGTAGCGAGTTGCCCAAGTGCCTCTTGTTGCTTATCTGCATCACCTTTCATTTTGATGCTATAGCCGTCAGGCAGCTGTAAATTTGATTGCCGTATTTGCTCGGACAATGCACGACTCACATCGATTGCTTTTGCGTCAGAATATAAAAATGCTTCAACACGATTAACCCGCACTCCATTAGTCCGAGTGATTGCATTCAGGCTCGATCGAACATTCAAATCTCCTATTGCATCAATAGTCATCCAATCGTTTGATGGCGTTAACAGTGGTAATTCAGACAATTGCCAAGGATTAAAGCCCATCGCACCTTGATAAACGACACGTACTGGCAAATCCTCTGAACCTTCCAAAACAGAACCCGCAGTTACGCCTTCAAAACCGTCATTGAGTTGCTGAGCAACAGTATTAAACCCGGTACCAGATGAACGGCTAAGCGCACTCGGAATTTGAATATTCAGCTCTGGATCACCTGCCGATACACTTTGAATACTTTCTGTAATGGCAGGAATTGAGGACATAATGTATTGAATCTCGTCACCCAAACGTTGCAACATATCAACTTCAGGTCCATAGATATCAACACCAACTGGCGCAGACAAAGGCGGCCCTTGGCCAAATGCTCGAACGACTATTTTCACCTTTGGAAATTTGGTGCTGAGAGCATCTTGCAAATCGTCGATCATGCCTGATGCAGACTCAGGAGAGTCGGATTTGATAACTGCTTGGGCAAAATACGGCGTATTATCTCGAGTCATTACCTGATTGTAATAAACGGATGGAATTGACCCGCCCACTAACCAATCGACTTGCTTAATTGATGGCTGCTTGCGAACAAAAGCATCAATCAGCTGTGCCTTGTTGTGGGTATTGGTAATACTTGAACCTGGTGGCAACCATACAT
>CAXRGH010000059.1:0-8182 GCA_964230195.1 Alteromonadaceae bacterium | reverse complement strand
GCTGGAAATGGATAATCTACTTTGGTACTTAATTGTGCTACGGTCATTGCTTATCTCGCAGAAAAAATTTGCCGTAGTATACACATTTGAACATGAAAATGCACTCGATGGGTTGCTTGTGTATAAGATGATAAATGTGTGAGGGCAGTATTGGAATGGTGGGTCGTGCTGGATTCGAACCAGCGACCAATTGATTAAAAGTCAACTGCTCTACCAACTGAGCTAACGACCCATAAAACAAGTTGCGTATTTCTGAAGTGGTGGGTCGTGCTGGATTCGAACCAGCGACCAATTGATTAAAAGTCAACTGCTCTACCAACTGAGCTAACGACCCTTCGAAATACTTCCGTCACTCAATGCGACGGGCGCTTATGATATACAAATCTAAGTTTGGTGCAACTAAAAAATGACATTTATTTGATAAATTGCACTGAACGGTGATTTTTCAAACAACAGTGTGATTAATTCTTCTGTTTCAGCTTTCGCAAACGGCTGTCGGCAATCTTTTTGGCAGAAGAATCGGGATATTCTACCTGCAATGCTTCAAACGTTTCTTGTGCCTTTGCTACGTTACCTAAATTAACTAATGCATCACCTAATTTCAGCATTGATGCTGGGCGCTTATTAGAGTCTGGGTATTGATTTACCACAACAGAGAAGTGACTTTGGGAAGCTTGCCAATCTCTTCGATTGAATTTCAACTGCCCTAACCAGTAATGTGCATTGGGCACATAGGTCGAGTCAGGATGTGCAGCCAAAAACGCTTCAAACGCTGGAACCGCTTCGTCATAGCGTTTATCTTTAATTACCAGGTCTACCGCACTCTGATACATCTCTTTAGGATCGATTGCGAGTGGCGTTTGTATCACTGCAGAACTGTCAATTTCCACAGAATTATTTTGAGGGGAACTTGGTATTGCAACAACGTTTGAATTTTGATTCACAGTAACGGAGACGAGCTTATCTATCTCGCTGTACAGCTCTCGTTGGCGCTCCAAGATTTGCTCTAGTTTATGACTATGTGTCTCTAGTGTGCCACGGAGTTGATCAACTTCATCTTGAACTGATTCAAGTTGAGTTTGCATATTGTGCTGACCCGCACGTTTAGCATCTACAACGCGTTCAAGGGTTGAAACACGTTTCACCAAAGCATTGGTATCAGCATCGGTGACTGGCACTTGGGCATGAGTCACGCCCAAGCACAGCAAAGAAGCAGATAATACTACTACTCTACGCATTAATTTCACCTACCAATTATTGTTGATAGACTAATACTGCGCGACGGTTAACTGAATACGCCTCACGAGAATGTGACGTGTCTACAGGCTTTTCTTCACCGTATGATACAACAGTAATTTGAGATGCTTGAACACCAGAATTCTGCAGGTAAGTTTGAACCGATTTTGCACGACGCTCACCCAACGCGATGTTGTATTCTGGAGTACCACGCTCGTCACAATGTCCTTCAACAACAACCGACCATGAAGGGTTTGACACTAAAAATGCAGCGTGAGCATCAAGAACGTCAAAATCTTCAGAACGAACACTTGCGCGGTCGAAGTCAAAGTAAATTGCCAAGTCATCAAAATACTCAGAAGTACTCTCAACGCTTGAAGAAGATGCTGCAGCAGAGCCGCTCACTTCTTTAATTTGCTTACGAATTTGCTCTTGTGGGTTTACGATTTCTGCCGCAGGAGAAAGTTGAACACCACTGCTTGTATCGGTAACGACAGTGTCGTTCTTGTTCGCTTCAACTTGGTCATCTACGTTTGACGTAGATCCACAAGCAATAAGAGTAAGTGCTGGAACAGCAACCAGTAGGCTTCTTAGTAATTTATTAGTTTGCATCCTAGGTTTCCTTAGTTGAAATATTTCAATTATTTATAAATTTTTTAAATTACAGTAAAAACGGTGACCAACTTGGCGCCTTTACTTCCCCGTCAACAGCAGGCAACACTGCTTTAAAGCGACCATCCAATGATACAAGTGATAACACTTGGCGTCCATTATGTAAAGTACTATAAATGATCATGCTACCATTTGGTGAGATACTGGGCGACTCATCAAGGTCTGTTTTGGTCAAAACCTGCAATGCACCCGTTTTGATCTGCTGCCTTGCAATATGGTACCGACCTCTCGTCCGGTTTACGATCACCATCTCTTCGCCATTCGGCGTGACAGTAGCCCCTAAATTCATTTCACCATCGAAGGTTAAGCGGCTTACTTTTCTTGATTGTAAATTTACTCTATAAATCTGTGGTTTACCACCCCGCTCTGACGTAAATATTAAATTTTCCCCATCAGGCGTCCAACTGGGTTCGGTATCGATAGCTCTGTGGTTGGTTAATCGACGCAATTGTTGGCTAGTTAAGTCCATGACGTATAGCTCTGCGTTACCATCTTTAGATAAAACCATCGCCAACTTTGTACCGTCTGGAGAGAATCTAGGTGAGCTGTTAATTCCCGGGTAAGACGGTAATTTAGTGCGCGTCATGTCATAAATATTTTGAATAATAATCTGAGGCTTACGATTCTCAAAACTCACATAGACGAGTTTGCGGCCATCAGGAGACCACGTCGGTGACATCAAAGGCTCTTTAGAACGCAACAAAACAGTTTCATTGGCTCCATCATAATCGGCAACCACCAGTTGATAAGGGAATTCAACTGTTTTTCTGTCGCGAACAATAACGTAAGCGATACGCGTTAAGAAGGCGCCACGTTCCCCTGTCAATGCTTCGTAGATGACATCACTAATTCGGTGACCATACTGCCTGAACTGTCGAAGATCGATGGTGGATTGACGTTCTTCAATCACAGCTGCATCTCGAATCGATGGCGCTTGAGGATTCTGAAGAGCCGCCATTTTCGCAGCTTGACCCCGAACCACGTCAACAAGTTGATAGGTCACTGCATAACGCTGCGATTGAATTTCACGAACTTTTCCGATGACAATCATCTCAACGCCGGCTTCAGCCCATGTATCGAAATTAATCTGTTGAAGAGACGAGGGTAATTGTGGCATGTCACTCAACTTTAATGGGTTGAATTTACCACTGCGCATCAGGTCATTAGCAATCACATCTTCTAACGGTACGGTTGCCGGTGACGCAGTTTCCCAAACGAATGGCACAACGGCTATCGGCCTCGCCGAATCAATGCCTTCCGTAATCACGATATCCAATTTTGCTTGAGCGCTTATCATGATTTGACACGCGATAAGCAAGGTTAATAGCAAGCCTCTCATTATAACTCCGGTTCAACTGTTAATCTTATTTCTCTTAATTCTTGATATACGTCAACCTCATCAGAAACAGGTAAGGTCTCGGCTTTTAATACTGCATTTTTGGCGGCGCGGCAAACGGCGTCATCGCCATCAACTTCATTCACTTTGGTGACGAATCCGCTGCGTGCCAACGAAATTTCCAAAATACACCGTTTTCCACGAAACGCTTCATCTACCAATAGATTGCGTTGTATCGTGCTCTTTATCATCGCTTGATATTTTTGTAGTTCAGACAGCACGTGTCGTTTACGTGCTGCTTGTTGTTGTGCCAATGCTTTTTGCTCGGCTTCTTTCTTTGCCTTTTCTGCTGCAAGTTCCGCCGCCGTTGGACCTTTAGGCTCAGGCTTTGGCGCCGATTCTGGCTTTTCCTGAGGTTTTATATTGAGCCCCTCTTTACTTGTAGCTGTCGTACTTATGTTCTTAGGTTTGGGTTTCGTTTTGGTGACTTTCTTCACCGGCTGTTTTTTAACTGCTGGTCTCTTAGTTGTTTTTGGTTGAGGCTTCGGTTTTGGTTTTTCAACTTCAACTAGCGTGGCTTGAATAACCTCTGGCATTGGCGTTTTGTTTTTTTTGGGCAAACTGATTTCAGCAAACACCAAACCACCAACAATGAGTAGGTGTAGGAGTATTGATTTCATCATCCCCCCAACCATATCTACTCCGCTTTTTCCGTCATAAGTCCAACCGAAGGTGCTCCCGCTTTCTGTAATAGCACCATCAGACCGACAACATGCTTATAGGCAACATTACCGTCACCTTTCACTAATACAGGAATGCTTGGATCTTTTTCGAGTTGGGATTCAACAATGGCCGCTAATTGGCCTACATCGAGCGGGTTGCCCTGTGATTCACCAACGTTTAAATAATAACTACCATCACTCGACACTGATGCGATTAATGGAGACTTGGACTCCTTGCCAAGTGGATTAGCGCTAGCTTTTGGTAACTGTACCTCAATCCCTTGTTGTACTAACGGCGCTGTCACCATAAAAATAATCAGCAACACCAACATGACATCGATGTAAGGTACCACATTGATTTCAGCTACTGGGCGTCGTTTCTTTCGAACGTACATGATCACTCACCCTTATTCTCGGACTGAACCTTACGAATGGCTTGGCGATGAAGAATGCTGGTGAATTCTTCCATGAAGTTAGCGTAACTATTTTCGAGTTTCTCAATCTTGTTGCTAAATCGGTTGTAAGCAATGACAGCAGGAATTGCGGCAAACAAACCGAGGGCGGTTGCAATGAGTGCCTCAGCAATTCCTGGAGCGACCATATTTAATGTTGCCTGTTGAACTTTACCCAGCGCAAGAAATGCATTCATAATACCCCAAACGGTTCCAAATAATCCGATATACGGACTGATTGAACCAGCCGTTGCAAGGAAAGATAAATGACGTTCAAGAGAGTCAATGTCACGTGATAAAGCAACGCGCATCGCCCGAGAGCTACCTTCCATGATGGTATCTGATGAATCGGATGCTTTCGTGAGACGAGCAAATTCTTTAAAGCCTGAACAGAAAATAGAGGCCAAACCTGACAAGGTTTTTTGGCTGGTGACTTCCTGATAGAGTCGACTCAGATCCATGCCTGACCAAAACTTATCTTCAAAAGTTCTCAGTTCACGCTCTGCAGAGCCCAATACCTTATTGCGAGAAAAAATCATACTCCAGGTAATCAACGATGTGAGAAGCAACACCAACATTACCCCTTGCACCAACAAACTGGCTTCCAAAAAAAGGTCTAAAAATGATATATCAGCTGACATGATTAAATTCCTTGAGAATGTCGGCCGGTATGGCCTGTGGTTTCATATTGGCAATATCAACACAAGCAACCTTTACAGCGGCTGTGACTAGGATCTTGTTGGTATCATCCACCAGCACTTGTTGAAACACAATACTGGCCTTCTGAACTTTTGATAAAGTCGAGTGAACTGTGACTAATTGATTGAAACGAGCCGGCGCTTTGTTTTCCATTTCGACTTTACGTACGACAAACGCAATGTTTTGCGCAAGTAATTGATCTTGTTCAATTCCGAGATCACGTAACCACTCGGTGCGAGCTCTCTCGAAAAAGCGCAGATAGTTTGCATAGTAAACAATACCGCCCGCGTCAGTATCTTCATAATAAATTCGGATTGGAAATTGGTGTGCGCTTGTCATGATTGCATCAGTCTTATTATATAAAGTCACTGTATCATAGGGAGCTAAGTTAATTGAAGTGCTTAAAAGCAAATTATTAAAATTAAAGATGAATAACTATGCAGCAACATCACATAAAAAAACCTTATCACCCTCTACCATATAAAAACCGGATAACCATACAAAAAGTCACCAAGTACAGGCAGTTACAAATGATTACATTTGTTTTAAGTAATAAGATCCAGCATTAACAATGATTTAACACATTAGAAAAACTAATAGAAAAGAGGAAATTTAATTCAATTGTAGGATTCGATATTACAATTATAATGGACCCAGATTTTGAGGAAGTAGCGAATACTTCTGAAGCTCCCAATCTATATGTTGTTGAACATCCTTAATGTTGTGGCCTTGCCACAGATATCGCCCACGCTTTGCGTGGGTTTTTTTTATCCAGAAATTAATAGCCAACCACCTTTGCACTATGGCTGATAATCTTTACCAAAATGAAGGAATGCTCTGGGTGTTGCTACACGGCCTCTCGGCGTGCGTTGCAGGAAACCTTGTTGTATCAAATAAGGTTCAATCACATCTTCTATTGTATCTTTTTCTTCGCCAATAGCCGCTGCTAAGTTTTCAAGGCCTACTGGGCCTCCGAGAAACTTATCAATAATCGCTAACAACAATTTGCGATCCATATAATCAAATCCCTCGTTGTCTACGTCCAGCATATCTAAAGCGCTTGCCGCAACACTTTCATTGATTGTGCCGTCAGATTTAATTTCCGCATAGTCTCGTACGCGACGTAATAGTCTATTCGCGATTCTTGGAGTTCCACGTGAGCGCTTGGCAACTTCAGTTGCGCCCTCTTCCGACATATTCAGGTTAAGGTGGTTGGCAGACCGTTGCACAATTGAAGTCAGGTCTTTCACGTTGTAATACTCAAGACGCTGCACTATGCCAAAACGATCGCGCAAGGGGGAAGTCAAAGAACCCGCACGAGTGGTAGCACCGACTAGCGTGAATGGTGGCAAATCAAGTTTAATTGAGCGAGCTGCGGGTCCCTCACCAATCATAATATCCAACTGGTAATCCTCAAGCGCAGGATAAAGAATTTCCTCAACAACAGGACTTAAACGGTGTATTTCGTCAATAAACAGAACATCATTTTCTTCAAGATTCGTGAGAAGCGCAGCAAGATCACCCGCTTTTTCTAACACGGGACCCGATGTGGTTTTGATGTTAACCCCCATCTCGTTTGCTACGATGTTAGCCAGTGTTGTCTTCCCTAATCCAGGTGGACCAAAAATGAGTAGGTGGTCAAGTGCATCTTCACGTAATTTTGCCGCTTGGATGAAAATATTCATCTGCTCACAAACATGATCCTGTCCCGTATAATCAGCAAGGAGCTTTGGCCGAATTGCACGGTCTACTGCTTCATCTTCTGAGTTTGCAATGGGTTGGATTAAGCGATCCGCTTCAATCATGACAATACCTATCTCTGAACCTATGGGTTTATATACAGTATGTTATAACACAGCTTAGGTTTAGACCATAGCTTTTAGTGCGTGACGGATAAGTTCTTCGCTTGAATTCGCGTCTTTCGCCACGGCCTTGACTGCTTTGGTGGCTTGCGCGTTTGTATAGCCCAGCGCCATCAAAGCACTGATAGCCTCATCCGCGGGTTTTACTTCCGGTAATATGACGGCTTGCGTTTCAAAAGATCCTCCGTTGAGTACAACAGTGCCCTCGTCTGAGGTAAATACATCTTTCAGTTTGTCGCGCATTTCAATCAGTAACCGCTCGGCTGTTTTTTTGCCAACGCCAGGTAACTTAACAAGCGTAGTGACGTCTTCATGGTGTACACAGTGAACGAATTGTTCTGCAGACATCCCCGACAAAATAGTCAACGCAAGTTTAGGCCCTACACCATTGGCTTTTATCAAAGCACGAAACAAGGTGCGTTCCGTTTTAGTCGCAAAACCAAAAAGCAATTGCGCGTCCTCTCGAACAACAAAGTGAGTATAAACAATAGCCTCTTGACCAAGTTCCGGCAGTTGATAAAAGCTCGTCATTGGCAGTTGAATTTCATATCCGACCCCACCAACATCTATCAATATTTCAGGAGGATTTTTTTCGATTAAATGGCCTCGGATTCGTCCAATCATGACTCTACTTTCCTATCTTAAACGACCACGCACTGTCTTGCTGGCTTGGCCTGCGAGCTTAACTAAGCTTGTTTGTGTGTGACTATGACATAACGCAACTGCTAACGCGTCAGCGGCATCAGCTTGAGGTTTGGCAGGTAATGACAATAAATAAGTCACCATATGTTGAACCTGGTTTTTATCCGCCGCCCCTTTGCCAACAACGGCCTGCTTTATTTGTCTTGCTGAATATTCTGCTACCGACAATTCATTTTGTGTCGCGGCAACAATTGCGGCTCCACGCGCCTGCCCCAATTTTAAGGCTGAATCAGGGTTGTGAGCTAAAAAGACTTGTTCAATGGCAAACATGTCGGGTTTATATTGTTGAATAATCTGAGAGACGCCGTCAAAAATCTGATTTAAACGGTTTGGAAGTGGATCATCACCAAGGCGAATACAGCCGCTACCTAAATAACTAATCTTGCCACCGACTTGCTTGATTACACCGTACCCTGTAATCCGAGAACCTGGGTCAATTCCCAAAATGACCGCCATTATTGCCCCCTAATCACTGTCAGCGTCAGGAACACAATCACGTAC
>CAXRGH010000058.1:0-5206 GCA_964230195.1 Alteromonadaceae bacterium | reverse complement strand
GTCCGCAAGGTCGCTTGGATCATATCCAAGTAACGACGGATAATCCTGTCTTCATCCAGATTGTTAACGTTGTCTAACTGTGTTTTGATGGTTTCTAATAGCGCCGCTTCTTTCTTTTCACTTCGCTTGATTGAAGGGTTGAAACGCTGGTTAAAGAAGTCAATTAGCAAGATGGCAATATCTGGATAATTGGATAGCGCGTTAGCAATATAATCATGACTAAACGAACTTCCCGTTTGACGCATATATTTGGCGAACGCACGTAATATCGTCACGTTGCGACCTGGAAGCCCCGCTCCCAAAATAAGGCGGTTAAACGCATCATCCTCTAATTCACTATGCCAAACCTTGGCAAATGCACCTTGGAAAAGTGCTTGTGCTTGTTCCATATCCATATCGTTGCCACTTTTGTGCAACATGGTGAAATCCATCACCCAATTCACCGAACCTTCCGCACACGTGATCTTGTATGGGCTTTCATCAATCACGCGAAGGCCAAAGTTTTCCAACATTGGCAAAACATCAGACAAGTGAATGGGCACGTCTTTGTGAAACAGCTTGAGTTTAACGATATGGCTGTCAGATTGTTCTTCTTGAGGGCGATAGAACAACATGTCTAATGTGTGGTCGTCGCCTAATTTTTCGAGTTTTTCGATGTCAACTAATGCGGCACTTGGCAAATTGTGTTCCATGTAGCTGCGTGAGAAAGCATTCGTATACTTGCGCTCTACCGCTTTACCTTTCGCCTCACCGTATGCTGACGTAATCGCTGTCGCCAGTCTGTCATTCCAAGTCTTAGTCAATTCCACCATGTTCTTCTCAATTTCCTTCACGTCTACTTCGGCACCATTATCACGTACGCGCGCAATATAGTGAGTTCTTGCATATACAGATTCTGAGAAGTACGTTGTGAACTCCACTTCTTCTTCTGTTGAGAAATAGTGTTTAAACAGGGCCTGAGTTTCTTTACGAAGCTGTGTGTTGTATCGCTCTCTGGGCACGAACACCATGATTGAGTAAAAACGACCGAACAAGTCTTTTCTGACGAACAAACGAGAAATCCCGCGTTCTTGCATCAAAAATATGCCGCGAATAATTTCTACAAGCTCTTGTGCGGGTGTTTGAAGAATCTCATCACGAGGATAAGTTTCTACAATATTCAGAAACGCTTTATAAGCATGTGTGCCTGGAGCAAACTCAGATAACTCACAAACCCGGTCAATTTTGTCTTTGAGAATGGGTAAATCGGTTGCACTGCTGTTATAGAAAGAGGCAGAGTACAGGCCAATAAATCGGTGTTCACCAATAACCTGCCCGTCTTTGTTAAACTCTTTCAAGCCAATATAATCCATATAAGCAGGACGATGCACACGTGCACGAGTATTGGTCTTGGTCAACAACAACGGTTCTTCACTCAATGCCACTTGACGTGAATTTGCTGGCAAATTCGACAATAAGCGAGGTCTGTCGCTAATTGAGTTTTTCATCAACCCCAAACTTGAGTCATTGTCTGGCGTCCAACGGTGATCACCCTCAATCGGTGACACTGAGTAATAGCGATACCCCATTAGTGTAAAATTGTGGTCAGCTAACCAACTCAAAAACGTATTCGTTTGCTCTCTCGATTTATCGCCACCGGGAAAATTAGCCTTAGGCACAGATTTGATAATCGCATTGAGCTTGTCACACATAGGCAACCAATCGGCAACAGCCAAGGATACTTCGTCAACGACCGATTGTAGCTCATCGGTGATGGCTTCTATGTCTGATTTAGACGTCTGACGGTCAACTTCGATCAGGAAGACAGTCTCTTTTGAATCTTTATTCTTGCCATTACCAAGTTCACTGAACTCAACCAGCTTACATTGTTTATCTCGTTTGATGGCAATGGGGCTGTGTAATAACAAATGGGCAGTGATGCCTAAACGCGTCAGCGCCATGCGGATGGAATCAACCAAAAATGGCATGTCTTCGACAATCAGCTCTACAATCGTATGGCTAGAATTCCAGCCGTGCTTGGCTATCTCAGGATTGAATACGCGAATGTAGGGCTTGGACTTGTCGAACTTTTCGAGAACATTCCACAAACTCAGTGTTGCACCATATAAATCACTGTCGGTACGGTTCACTAAGTCTTCGTTTGAAATGTTTTTAAACAGTTGACGGCCAAACTGCTGCACTAAAGCTTGCTGCTTGGCATCGACTTTTTTTTCTATTAAGGCAAAGACGTTTTCTAATAATACGGAATGACGTTGCGAGGTAGCGGTCATGTATACACCTTATTCCTGTCGTAAGTGTCCAGTTTCACAAGCTATTTTCGCTAATAAATGACACTAATAAAAGAGTAAATTTAACGCTTTTTTAACAGAATAGATAACTATGCAGAAAACGCATAAAAAAAGGGCCTTTCGGCCCTTAAAATCGACTAGCTATGCAAAAATATCTGCTCCGATCACTCGCCTCGTTTGTACCAAAGTACGCGAGCGAGTGCCGGTAGTACAATAATTGCACCAAGAATGTTCACCAAGAACATAAATGTCAGCAGAATTCCCATGTCCATCTGGAATTTTAACGAAGAGAAAACCCAAGTACTCACACCAATTGCAAGGGTTATACCGGTAAATAGTACTGCGCTTCCACGTTCTTTAAGTGCTTCCAAATAAGCTTCTTTGACGTTGCTTCCCTCTTTCAACTTTTGACTCATTGTTGAAAGAATGTAAATACCGTAATCGACACCGATACCCACACCTAATGCAATAACAGGTAGCGTTGAAACCGTCAGACCAATTTGTAAGAAGGTCATCAGGGCTTGCGCTAACACTGAAACGACGTATAGCGGTACGACAACCGAAAGTGTTGCACGTAATGAGCGGAAACTTAGCAGACACAAAATGATAACAGCACCGAATACGTAAACCATCATTGGGTCTTGCGCGGCTTTAACGGCTTCGTTTGTCGCCGCCATTACGCCGACCGGGCCTGACGCTAAGCTGAATTTCATATCGTCAGTTTGGTAAGCGTCTCGGTAATCTTTCACAGCATCAACAACGGTAGAAATGGTCTCTGCTTTGTGGTCTTCCATAAACAAGATTATCGGCATTACTGAACAGTCACCGTTCAACAAACCTGAAGACGTTGGAACACGTGAAATGGCTTGTACAAGGGTTTGTTGGTTACGTGGCAACACTTGCCATTTTACATTACCCTCGTTGTAACCGGCGTTTACGATTTTAGCCACTGCTGCCAAAGAGACTGCAGATTGCACACCTTCGACGTTTTCCATTTTCCACTGGAAATCGTCAATCGCTCGCATCACGCTGTAATCTGTACAGGCCTCAGAGGTTGTTTCAACCAACACCGAAATGTAATCTACCGTTACCTCGTATTTATCTGTGATCAGGAATGTATCCTGGTTGTAACGTGAATCTTCATGGAGCGCTGGCGCACCGGCATGTAGATCACCAATCTTCATTTGCTGAGATTGGAAGTATCCCAATACAAATAACAGCGCAGTAACAGCTAGAATAACGGTTGCCGTTTTCTTCTCAGCGCACTTATCGACGAATCGCCACGCATTGGTATTTTCACTTTCTTTTTTGGCAAATCGCTCCACATAACTTGGCTTCAGTTTTAGGAAACTCATTAATACAGGTAAAAGCACTAGGTTCGTTAAGATGATAACAGCCACACCCATACTCGCGGTGATTGCCAACTCGCGGATAATGCCAATATCAATAACCAACAGAGTCATGAAACCAACGGTATCAGACAACAATGCAATACCACCTGGAATCAATAAGTTTCTAAATGCCGCTTTGGAACCCTCTTTAGCACACAAACCTTCAACGGCTTTCTTTTCTACCGCGTTAATCATTTGTACGCCATGACTCACACCGATGGCAAAAACCAAGAATGGCACCAATATGGACATTGGATCCATACCAAAACCGATAACTGTGAGTAGACCTAATTGCCACACAACTGCGATAACAGAACAAAGCAGTGGAAGAACAGTTAACATGATGTTTCGAGAGAAGAAGTACACCATGATACCAGTGATAACAAAGGCAATAGCAAAGAACAAGACAACGTCTTTTGCTCCGTTTGCAACGTCACCAATCATTTTAGCGAAACCGATTACATGGACAGTAATTTGGTCGTTCTCAAATTGACCGCGTAATTGATCTTCTAATTCCTGTGATAGCGCCAGGGTATTGAGCTGCTCACCTGTCTTGGGATCAAGGTCGAGTAACTGTGCAGTGACCATTGCACAACTATAATCGGTTGCCACTTGGCGACCAACAATATTAGCCTTTTCCACATTGGCAGCAACGAGCTCTAGGGCCTGAGGATTTGAAGAATTAAAATCAGCAGGTATGACAGGACCGCCAGCAAAACCTCCTTCTACAATCTCGGTGAATCGAGTAGACGGCGAAAACAAAGACACAACCAATGAGCGGTTGACACCGTTGATAAAGAACAACTGATCATGCACGTTTTTTAACGTATCAAAGAAGTTTTGATTGTAAATATTGCCGCTTGCATCACATACAGAGACCAAAATATTGTTGGCACCACCAAAATCTTTTTGGTGTTCTACGTACGTTTGCATATACGGATGATTCAGCGGAATATTCTTTTCGAAACCCGCATCCATCTTCATCTGTGATGCTTTAAACCCTAAAAACAATGTCGCTAATAAGAAAACACCGACGACAATGAGTCGATTGTTGAAGACTAATCTTTCTATAAAATGAGTTGCTTTAGACATGAAGACTTATGGTTCCAAGTTGAGCGTTTGAATGCCATTAGCCGTTACCGCTATCGTTTTCCCGTTGAAAGAAAACGCAGTAAGAATGGCACTCTTATCTTGAATTTGACTGACTTCTACACCTTCAGGTGTTTCGCATATCGCGCCGTACGATGGATAATCGACTGTTGGCAACGGCAACGTTGCTTTCACTAAAATGCCATTGTTACCCATAGCAGTAATGAAATCGTCACTAATGTGTACTGAATTCAGCGTTGAGGTATTGCAGGTCGTAACACTTTTCCAACGCCCTTCTCCACTTTTTACATACATATTGCCGCGCAAACCCGCAGCTAAAACGTTTTCATTATCAATCGCTCGAATGTCAAAGAAAGAGCCTTCGTAATCCAGTTCATAGCGAGCCCATGTTTTACCCTGGTCTTCACTGTGCGCAAG
>CAXRGH010000057.1:0-7659 GCA_964230195.1 Alteromonadaceae bacterium | reverse complement strand
GGGGAAGAGTAACAAAAGGAGAATCGCTCCCTTATCTTGCAGAGCATGTTGTGACACTTGGTAGCACGATTGAATCTGATAGTTGGCAAATCTCATTGCGCTTGAATCATCAGAGTAGAATGAAAGAAGCTGCAGGTCAGGATGTTAACCTCTCGGGTGTTGAGACAGCTCCGATTACACTAGTCGACCTCAGCGGACGTTATGAATTAACCAATGACAGTATCATCTATGTAAAGATAGATAACCTTTTTGATACTGTTAAAGTCATTAGTAGAAGGCCATACGGCGCTCGTCCAAACCGCTTGAGACAATGGTTTGTCGGGTATAAACACGCATTCTAAGACGTGATGGTAGGTTGTATTACGTGGATAATAACGAAAGTAGCCTGACAATAATTAACATAATGATGGAGTTTCTGACCCTGTTTAATGATTCAGGACAGAGAGTGTATTGGCTTTATATCATCAGTACACTAGTCATCGTATTTGTCATGTTCAAACTGTCCCCGAACCGCCTGATCAGTTTGCCTAAACTTCTTTTTTCCAAGCGTTATTGGCTTTCGTTTTCGGCGAAACAGGATTACTTAGTCATGGTTGTGAATCGTTTTATTCGAATCGTTTTCACTGCGCCTTTCATTATTTCCATGGTACCCGTCGCTATCTGGACCTCGGATTTATTGGAAAATGTGGTTGCAGCCGGCATTTTTTCAGACGCCCCGAGCTACATCATTGTTACCCTGTTTACATTAATTCTGTTTTTGTTCGATGATTTTTCTCGCTTTTTACTTCACTTAGCATCCCACAAGGTTAAGTGGTTGTGGCAATTTCATAAAGTGCATCATAGCGCATTAGTGCTAACCCCTATCACGGTTTATCGTATTCATCCCATTGAGTCTTTTCTTTACGCAACTCGCATGGCACTAGCGCAAGGCTGTGCCGTTGGGCTATCTTTTGTATTATTTGGAACAAGACTTCATGCCGCCGATATTTTAGGAGCAAACGTGTTTGTGTTTGTGTTCAACATGATGGGCGCAAACCTGAGGCATTCCCATATTTGGTTGAGCTGGGGGCCAAGATTCGAAAAGTGGTTCATCAGTCCAGCTCAACATCAGATCCATCATAGCCAGGATAGACAGTACCACGATACAAATTTTGGCTCTGCTTTAGCAATATGGGACAGAATGTTTTCGTGTTGGACCGCCGCGCCGTCTGTTAAACCCTTGATACGGTTTGGCATAAAAGAAGGGTGGCACAAACGGTCAGCATTCGCGTTATATTGGCTGCCCATTACGGAAAACTTAAAACGCTTTCAAGACAGACGTCATTCGAAATAATTCTCGAAGAATTAAACCATCAACTAGGTTAAAGTTAATGGTTTGACTTATCTATGCCGGCCAGTTGGTCAACCGTTGCGTTGCAACTGTCAATAAACGTATCCATGAAATAAGCAACGGCAGGTTCCTCGCGTTTCATCTCATCTAACTTTTTGTCGAGCTTAACTTTCACGTGTTCAAATTCAATATTGCTGAATCTCAACTCATTCAGTGCCTTTATGTAGGCACAAATGATATCAGCGGATTTAACGATGCGTTTGTAGACTGGGTCCACTTCATTCTGAACAATCAAGTCCTCGTAGTGTGATTGTAAAAAGTCGGGTAGGGTGCTTAAACACTCACGCTCTGCTAACTCTTCCAATTTTTTAAATTCTTTCGCAATTTCTGGTGTTTGATATTTTGTGTTGGAATTTACATCCTGCATCTTTGTTTCACTGACCTCATGAAACAATGCTAACGTGGCTGCGCGTTCAGCACTCAACGCTTCCCCCGTCAGGTGATTATGAATGACGGTTAGTAGGTGCGCTATTACACCGACTTGATGACTATGCTCACTAACGTTTTCAGGTACATGCGCATGCATTAATGCCCATCGTTGAATCAGTGACATTC
Source organism: Alteromonadaceae bacterium (assembly GCA_964230195.1). Taxonomy (GTDB): domain Bacteria; phylum Pseudomonadota; class Gammaproteobacteria; order Enterobacterales; family Alteromonadaceae; genus CAXRGH01. Next base: position 5,714 of record CAXRGH010000057.1, on the reverse strand, counting down.
GGGTTATCCAAGCAATGAAAGTGCTTTGCTGGCTCATATTACAGGCTTACCTCTGGTTGTGAATATGAGGATAAGAATCGCTCAATTCGTCCTATGGCATCTATCAAGGTATCCACTGTGGGCAAAAATACAAGACGGAAATAGATCCCCTCAGTCAAATTAAATGCAGAGCCGTTGACGAGGAGAATTTTTTCCTGTTGTAACAGATCCAATATCATTTTCTCATCATCATGAATCTGATATACGTCAGTATCAATTTTTGCGAAACAGTACATAGCACCCATGGGGGCGACGCAGGTAATTCCAGGAATATTGTTCAATAGCTTTACCGCGACATCTCGCTGCTCTTTCAAACGCCCACCATTAACAATCAGTTCGTTGATACTTTGGTAACCACCTAAGGCTGTTTGAATTGCATGCTGACAGGGTACATTGGCACACATACGCATTGCGGTAAGCATGGTCAAACCCTCTTTGTAACCTTTGGCTATGCGTTTGTTGCCACTTAACAACATCCATCCAGCACGAAAACCCGCTACTCGGTAATTTTTAGATAAACCGCCTAAAGTCACCACGAATACATCATCAGTGAGGGATGCAATGCAATGGTGAACCGAGTCGTCATATAATATTTTATCGTAGATCTCATCGCTGTAGATGATAAGGTCATGTGCTTTGGCTAATGCAACTGCCTTTTTTAGAAAGGCTTTGCTATACACTGCGCCCGTTGGATTGTTTGGATTGATCAGGACCAAAGCCCGAGTATTGGCAGTAATTTTACTTTCAATATCTGCTAAATCTGGTAGCCAACCGTTATCTTCATCGCATCGATAGTGAATTGGGGTGCCACCCGATAAAGAAACAGCTGCAGTCCATAACGGATAATCGGGAGCAGGCAACAGGACTTCATCTCCATTATTTAACAACGCCTGCATGGCAACCATGATCATTTCGCTAACACCATTGCCGATAAAGATGTCATCAATCTCAATGTGCTTAATATTTTTCTGTTGATAGTATTGCATCACCGCTACACGAGCAGAGTAGATCCCACTTGCTTCTGAATAGCCCTGGGCTGTTGGCAGGTTACGGATAACATCTTTTAGTATGTCATCAGGTGCGTCAAAGCCGAAGGGGGCTGGGTTACCAATATTCAGTTTCAAAATACGATGACCTTCCTCTTCGAGGCGTGTCGCTTCGCGGAGCGCTGCACCACGAATGTCGTAGCATACATTGGTTAACTTTTTTGACTTTTCTATCACGCGAGTATCCTGATGATTTTCTATCCCACTAATTTAATACGATGAGAGAAGCTTGTTAACTGTTTTTTGGACGTAAACCGAAGTTTGTTAGACAGTTTTCGTCTTTCCCATACGGTAATTTGAAAAAAATATCGACACCGACAATTTTAATCTTCAATAAATGTTAACAGAATGTGAACATAATGTTATATTGTTGCGTAAGGAGATTGACATGCGTAATTCCGAATCAGTAGAGGTAATGAAAATGCAGTATCAATTTCTTTTAACCAGTTTAGTTAACAGCGACCGCATCGTTAATTCGTTGCGCGGTGTCGGCATCAAGGATAGCGATGTTCATTTTATTTCGGAAAAAACATCAGATTTTTCTGGGCATCATGTTCACGAGGCGTCTATGTTTGAAGAGAGGGATCTTGTTCATAGCTCTGTGCGAATGGGTTTTGTGGGATTCTTAGTCGGCGCTGCGGTTTGTGCTGCCGTGACAGCATTACAGCCTTATGGTTGGCAACCTACGCTAATTAACTATGCTTTTTTCTGCTTATTATTTGTGGGATTTGGCGGCTGGATTGGGGGACTAAGCGGTATCAGTCACAGAAATTATCGAATAAACGAGTACCAAACTGCTCTGGAGGATGGAAAAGCCTTGATGCTTGTCTACACAGACGAAGCACACGAAGAAGCTTTGAAATCTACCATAACCCACGACTTCCCCGATACGCGGTATCTGAGGAAAGCGTCTCAGTTTGATAACCCGTTTATTAACGCGAGTACTGTTGAACTAGAACATTAGGAGAATGCTATGTCGGAAAGAACAAAAATAGCACCAACGGAAACAATTGTAGATTCGAAAATATCGCGGGTTATCCCGTGTAAACGGCTGGACATCGGCGACCCGCTAAAATGGTTAGCATTTGCTCTCAATGACTTTAGAAGCGCTCCCTTGCTCAGCATCAGCTTTGGGCTTGTTTTTGCGGCTATTCCGTTATTTATTACTTACCTAGTAGCCCAGACGGGCTTTCATTTTGTTGTAATGCCCGCATTAGTCTGCTTTATCTTGTTAGGTCCAGTGCTTGCTGCAAGTTTGTACGACGTGAGCTGGGAATTGGAGAAGGGTCATAAACCGTCGTTTCGACATAGCTTGAAAGCGATACGACGCAATGCCGTGAACGAGTGGGCCTTCGCGGTGTTGTTACTGTTGCTAATGATATTCTGGTTACGCGTTGCTTCAGTTATTCATGCATTGTACCCGTCTAATATAGGTAGCAATTACGAGGCATTGCTTCCTTTCCTAACGTTAGGGACGATTGCTGGAGCTGCAATTACGTCTATCGTATTTATGTTAAGCGCATTTACTCAACCAATTTTAATGGAACGCAAAGTTGATTTGATGACCGCTATTTTATCGAGCGTGAACGCGGTGTGGCAAAATAAGGCGACGATGGCAGTTTGGGCATTGATTATACTCACCAGCGTAGCGATTGGATTCCTGACTGCGTTCATCGGTTTTATTGTGCTAATGCCACTGATCGGGTATGCCACTTGGCACTCATACATTGACACAATTGAAGTAAAGCGCGAGCGAAAATATCAATAGGGTGAGTAAAAATGGCGTATGAATAAAGCCGACTTATGTCGGTTTTGTTTTTTGTACTATAGTAAAAGGTGAATAGGGATAAAATCTTAAAGTAACAAGGAAATGTTATGCAATTAGTACGTCTTATCTACAGTAGCGAAGTTGTTCAACCATTCTCTCAGAGTGAGATACTTTCATTGATTGAAAAAGCCAAGGTTACCAATGACCAAAAAAATATCACTGGGCTACTTTGTTTCAATCATGAATATTTCCTGCAGTGCCTTGAGGGAGATCGTGACGACGTCAATGAAATATATACCAAAATATTGAATGATCCGCGCCACCGTAATGCCGTTATTTTGAATTACAAAGAGATTGAAAAACGGGAATTTTCACAGTGGTCAATGGGATATATCCCAAGCACTCATATTACCAAGCCATTGAATTTGAAATATTCGGGTACTCCGTATTTTGAACCGCATAAAATGTCAGGTGAAAGCTGTCATCAATTAATGATGGAAGTGAAAGAAACAGTGCCTGTCGTCTAATTAGTGATAGCATTTAGGACGGGATTGAGATGTTCACAACATTGTTGTCCCGTTGAAGTACGCTTTATCGTCAAAAGCGCTCGTTTGAGCGCATTCTCATGTAATTTCAATTATTGCTTGGCTAATGTTAAAAGTCTGTAAATCATTTGGAATTAAAGTATGCGTGAATTGTTAAAGAAAAACGTCATTGGATTAGCGTCGTTGGTCCTGATGAGTGCACCTGTAACGGCAGGCTGGCAAGTTGAATGGATCGATAAGTTTAATGGCGATGGTGTCAATTGGAATTATTGGACGGCTCACATTCAAGCGAATTTTAATAACGAGATCCAATGTTACACGGACGATGAGTCAAGCGCAGAAAAGAATTACGATGTGTCTGATGGTACTCTTAAAATTATCGCTCATCGGAAAAATGTAAATTGCGACGGGCTCAATGGCGCAGCAAAATCGTGGACGTCAGGCCGTTTGGTTACGAAAGATAAGCGGGAATTTTTATATGGTCGTTTAGAGGCGCGTTTACGATTCAATACCCTGAAAAAAGGAACCTGGCCGGCATTTTGGGCGCTAGAAAACCGAATTGCAGAACATCCAATAAAAGGGGATAACGATACAGTTAATTGGCCTAATCCTGGGGCTGGTGAGATCGATATTTGGGAATGGTTTGCTCACGACTCTGATAGTTACATCACTAATTTTTTTAATGCCCATGGTTGCGGGGGCGAATATCGCCACCCTTATAGTAACGGACCTTCAGACGTCTTAGATTTCCATACTTATGCAATGGAATGGACGCAGGACGATATCAAGTTTTTGATGGATGATACCGTCATTCACACTGTGGATATTAGTGCCTGTCCTCAGTATAAAGAACCCATGTACGTACTCATAAATCTGGCAATGGGCGGAAATCTTGGCGGAGCAGTGGATGATGATCTAACCACCGCAACTTACGAAATTGACTACGTGGCTCACTGTACAGCCACGGACAGCAATGATTTTCAATCTTGTAACGAGCAAACCCCGGTTGCCTTAGATTCAGACGGTGACGGTGTTAGCGATAATTTAGACCAGTGTGCTGAAACCCAGGCAGGTTTATCAGTCGATATGTCAGGTTGTGATGCAGCAAGCATTATTACAGAGCCGCAAGAGAAAGCACCAACTCCTGAGCATGGTGCCAGTGAAACCTTATCTCTGTTTAGTGACACTTATGGTGATTTGAATGGCATAAATTTCAACCCCGATTGGGGCCAAAGCACTCAAACTACGATTGAGAGTGTTGATGAGGATAGAGTATTAAAGTACCAAAACTTAAATTACCAAGGCACAGGATTCGAGGACAATAGCCAAGACATTAGCGGTTACACCCACCTACATTTCGATTATTGGTCATATGATACTAGCACGTTCGAATTCTACTTAATCAGTGAAGGGCCTGCTGAATCAGGACAGCTAGTTACCGTTAATAAGGGAGAGTGGGTAGGTGTTGATGTGCCTTTGAGCGAGTTTTCAGGTGTTGACCTCACCAAATTATTTCAACTTAAAGTAACCGGTACAGGCACATTATTTTTAGATAATATTTATTTTTATGGTGGTAGCAATGATAGCACTAACGGTGGTGATGACGACAGTACCGATAGTGGTGGCATGTCTGAGCCAAGCGTGGCGGTAGAAGATCCCACACACGCATCTGCGAATGTAATATCTTTGTTCAGTGATTTGTATGGAGATCTTGCAGATATTAATTTTAATCCTAATTGGGGCCAAGCAACGACGACTACAATTGAAACAATTGATGGTAATCGAATCTTAAAATATTCAGGATTAAACTATCAGGGAACGTCATTTGAGGAAACTCCGCAAAATCTATCAAGCTACACACACATGCACTTTGATTATTGGACGGCTGACTCAACCTTATTCAACATGTTTTTGATTAGCCCAGGTCCCAAAGAAACAGCGTTTAGTGTACCTATTGTTAAAAACGCATGGCAAGGTGTTGACGTTCCACTCAGCCATTTTAGCGCTGTCGACCTAACACAAGTGTTTCAGTTAAAGGCCGATGGTAATGGAACTGTGTACCTCGATAATATTTACTTTTATAACGACACCACCGACGGCGAGGATACAACCGACGGCGAGGATACAACCGACGGCGAGGATACAACCGACGGCGAGGATGCAACCGACGGCGAGGATACCACTGACGGCGAAGACACCACCGACGGCGAAGACACCACCGACGGCGAAGACACCACCGACGGCGAAGACACCACCGACGGCGAAGACACCACCGACGGCGAAGACACCACCGACGGCGAAGACCCCACCGACGGC
>CAXRGH010000056.1:0-25997 GCA_964230195.1 Alteromonadaceae bacterium | reverse complement strand
CCCTTGTGCAGTTTGTGACACTTGTTTGATGGTGTTTTGTAGATGTTCGAGGAAGTTGTTCATCAGATTACTAAGGTTGGCAAATTCATCGTTGCCGATGACGCGAAGACGTTTTGTGAGGTCGCCATCGCCCTGAGCAATATCCTCAAATCGCACAGTAAGATCTTGAAGTCGGCGATAAATATTGAAAATAATGAACGCCCCGAGACCCAGTGTGATGATCGTCATCAGAATGGCAGCGATCGTCCACTGAAGCTGTGACGACGTTTTTTCTGCCTGAATACTGTCAGTTATTGACAATAACGTTTGCAAATACTGTGTTTCAATAGCAGCAAATTTCTTCAGGCTCTTTCCCGACAGCGCTAACCACTCATCAACAGTGATCAAGTACTCGTCACCTTCGTAAGTGTCGACGATATCCAATAAATGGTCTTCCACCTGAGTACCATATTCATTCACAAATGCAGTCACGGGTTTATCCCATTCTGCGGCTGAGCGTTGTCTGAAATTAACGAGTTCGGAGCGAACGCTTCCCGTTAGTTTTCCGAGTTGAAAAATGTCAAAATCTTCCCGCCATGAGTACCCAGATAAAAGCACGGCAACACCTGCACGCTGGCGTTGTAAAAAAAGTTTGGCCTTGAGTAATGATAAATAGTTGCCAAAATGTTGGGTCACAGTACCAGGCGCATCTAATGTTGCCAACCGAGAGAGCGTCCACATATAACCTGAAATTGCCTTACCGTATTTAGAGGTACCATGTACAGGACTGAGTTTTGTTGCTTCTCGCCCATCAATGATGTGCTGATGATTTTTTTCAAAGCGTTCAATGAAGGTCCTAGGCAACTGGTCGCCAAACTCATGTGTGACATCTTTCATGCGTTTATCAGTAATACTGAATTTGTCCTGCCACTTCGATTTCCATTGCATGCTTTGGCTCATTAACTTTGCTAGCATGAGTTCGTCGGCCGCCGCGTTGATTAATTGACTCACGGCATATGCAGCTTTGACTTGTTGAGTGACTCGTATGGCTTGCTGCTTCTCTGCTGTAACTCGTGAGACCTGAAGTCCGCTGGTAACCAGAAAGGTCAAGAGTGGAATAAAGAACAACATCAGTAACTTATATTTAATCGACATGATAACTCCTGTTAATACTTCCTACAGTCTGCGAATGACGAACTGATCAAATTCGGCGGTGATACTACATAATATATTTAATAATGGAATAAAAAATATACAACTTCTAGGGAACATGCCGACTAACTATCTGAATAAAATGGAAATATATTCAACCCCATTTTTGACTCTCCCTTTACGGGTGTTTACTTATTGTTAATGGTGTTTAATTTTTGTCTTGATTGTTGTCGGTTTTGTTCGGTAGAACTGCTCTACCATAGATCCAGAGGATCTTAGTCTGAGTGATATTTGGCTTGTGTTTGTCACTTGGCTTCGGTAATTTGTACCCTATCGTGACAAATAAAGGTAGTAGTAGGATGCGTTGGCTTAACAACCTGCTCTCAGTAATAGTGATTAACGTGGTGATTATTGCTCCGCGGGGGTTTCTATTGCATTAAACAACTACACGTTGTCAGCAAGACCCCTGAACTGAAAAGTTTGGGGGTTTTTTTTTGAATGTAAAAAAGATGAATTAGGGAGCCGTTATGAATGGTGCCTCGTGCGTTTTAGATTATTTAATCAAGTATCAACAGACGGATTCCGTGTTTGGCTATCCGGGGGGAGCAATCATGCCGCTGTATGATGCCATGCTTGATTTTGATCTAACGCATTATCTTTCTCGTCATGAACAAGGGGCAGGGTTTGCCGCCATTGGTTATGCTCGCGCAACAGGTAAGACAGGCGTCTGTATCGCGACTTCCGGTCCTGGCGCCACCAATGTGATTACCGTATTAGCGGATGCGAAATTAGATTCGGTACCACTCGTCATGATCACTGGGCAAGTGGCAAGACCTGCGATGGGATCCGATGCGTTTCAAGAAGTTGATGTTGTTGGTTTGTCTATCAGTGTCACTAAGCATTGTTTACAAGTGGGCACGCCTGAAGAACTGCTCCCAAAACTTCATCAAGCATTTGAAATTGCTCAAAGTGGCAGGCCAGGTCCGGTATTGATCGATATTCCCAAAGATATTCTTATGATGGATGGCGTTGAATGGTCGCCACCTCAATGTGTTCAAGCAGTGATAGACGATGCGCCATTAGATGATGATATAACGGAGGCAGTCGCAAACATTAATCAACTCTTGTCAGAGGCTGAGAAGCCGCTAATTTATGCCGGTGGCGGCATTGCCATGGCTGAAGCTATTGATTGTTTTAGAGCCTTTGTTGAGCGTACGTCATTACCTGTGGTGAGTACGTTAAAAGGGTTGGGTTCAGTATTACCGAATTATCCACTGAATCTTGGAATGCTCGGAATGCATGGATTAAGTGCAGCGAACCATGCGGTGCAGACTTGTGATGTGTTACTGGTGATCGGTGCGCGTCTTGATGATCGCGCTACCGGTAAATTAGATGAATTTGCACCACACGCAAAAGTCATACACTTGGATATAGACCCAGCTGAAATTGATAAGCGTCGCGCGAGTATCCACTCAACCACGGCACCTTTGAAGCATCTGTTACCGCTTTTAAATGCTACTGGAAATTACGCTCAATGGCGCGATAAAGTCAGTACTCATAAAGTCGCTAAAGCTTATGATTATTCTCCAAAAGCCGATATTTCAGCACCCGTATTTTTGCGCCAATTGAGTGACAAGATGTCACTGTCAGACGCAGTCACTTGTGATGTTGGGCAGCATCAAATGTGGGTTGCTCAACACATTCAGTTTGGTCACCCATACAACCACTTGTCTAGTGGAGGTTTAGGAACGATGGGGTTTGGTTTACCTGCAGCAATCGGTGCCAAAGTCGCGCGTCCTGAGAATACCGTTGTCGCTGTCTGTGGAGACGGCTCTTTTATGATGAATATCCAGGAATTAGCCACTTTGAAGCGCTATGGCATAGCCGTCAAGGTTGTAGTGCTCGACAACCAACGTCTAGGAATGGTGAAACAATGGCAGGAGCTTTTCCATGAAGAGCGGTACAGTGAAACTGACTTGTCAGACAACCCAGCATTTGCCGAGGTCGCAACTGCATTCGGCATTGCGTCCTCTCAAATTACACAACAACACCAAGTGCAGTCGGCGATAAATGAAATGCTTTCTCATGATGGCCCGTTTTTATTGCATGTACGCTTGGATCATCGCGACAACGTTTGGCCTATTGTACCGCCAAATACCGCAAATCATGAGATGATGGAGGGCTAAATGGCACAATATCTGTTAACATTGGAAATTAGTCTTGAACCACTGGCCATTGAGCAAGTATTGCAAGTGGTTCGTTATCGTGGCTTTAGGGTCACCGATATAACCGTAGCTGAAACTCAAAATCATTATACAATGACAATCTCAGTGTTCAGCGAAACTAGCATTCGTAACTTGATGCAACAATTAAACAAACTTTATGACGTGACGTCATTGACGTCAGAAATGATATCATCGCTTAAAAAATCAGCGTAGGAAGGAAAGTACATGTCTAAGAAACTAGCAGATCACATTTGGCATAATGGCGAGATGATCCCGTGGGAAAGCGCAACAACTCACGTGATGGCGCACGCAATTCACTATGGATCATCGGTTTTTGAGGGGGTTCGTGCATACGATACACCTGATCAAGGCACCTGTATCTTCAGACTTGAAGAGCACACGCGCCGTCTGTTTGACTCTGCCAAAATTTACAGAATGACCATCCCTTATAGTCAAGCTGAGATCAGTCAAGCAACAAAAGATGTTGTTCGCTTGAATGGTTTGCGCTCGGCGTATATTCGTCCTATCGCATTCTATGGTGATATTGGTATGGGTCTTCAGGTTCCTTTTGGAACAGAAACAGAAGTCACTATTGCTGCATTCCCTTGGGGTGCATATCTTGGTGATGAAGCGCTTCGTAACGGCGTAGACGCAGGTGTTTCTTCTTGGAATCGATTAGCATCAAACACGATTCCAACCGGTGCTAAAGCAGGTGGTAACTATTTATCGTCTCAATTAATCTCTATGGAAGCTCGTCGTCATGGCTACGGTGAGGGTATTGCCCTTGATGTTAATGGCTACGTGAGTGAAGGTGCCGGTGAAAACTTGTTTGTTATTCGCAACGGCATTGTATCAACAACGCCAAAGACAGCCGCTATTTTACCTGGGATCACCCGCGATACTGTGATGACCTTGTTGTCTGAGATGGGCTATGAAATCAGAGAAGAAAATATCCCAAGAGAATCACTCTATCTTGCAGATGAAATCTTGATGTGCGGAACCGCAGCAGAAGTAACACCTGTGCGCAGTGTTGATGGCATTGCTGTTGGTAACGGTAGTCGCGGACCAATCACAGAGAAAGTACAAAACATGTTCTTTGGTTTATTTAACGGAAAAACCGAAGACAAATGGGGCTGGTTATCACCGGTTGATAAGTAAGCGGCAACCAGCTTTACCGCCACCTAACGATATAAACAGCGAAGAGAAAGAGAAGTAAAGGAACCAATCATGCCAAAGTTAAAATCAGCAACCAGTACCCAAGGGCGTAATATGGCAGGCGCACGTGCCTTATGGCGTGCAACGGGAATGAAAGATAACGATTTTGGTAAGCCAATTATCGCCATAGCTAACTCGTTCACCCAATTTGTGCCAGGTCACGTGCATCTGAAAGATATGGGGCAGTTGGTCGCTCGCAGTGTCGAAGCCGCTGGTGGCGTTGCAAAAGAATTCAACACGATTGCCGTGGATGATGGTATTGCAATGGGACATGACGGCATGCTGTATAGCTTACCTTCGCGCGATCTTATTGCTGACTCTGTTGAATATATGGTGAATGCGCACTGCGCCGATGCATTGGTTTGTATTTCAAACTGCGACAAGATAACACCCGGAATGTTAATGGCAGCGATGCGTCTGAATATACCTGTTGTTTTTGTGTCGGGTGGTCCGATGGAAGCGGGTAAAACAAAATTGTCGGATCAGATCATTAAATTAGACTTGGTTGATGCCATGGTTGCGGCGGCTAACCCGAATGTATCTGATGAAGATTCGGATAAAATTGAACGTTCGGCATGTCCAACCTGTGGTTCTTGTTCCGGTATGTTTACCGCGAATTCCATGAACTGTCTAACCGAAGCGCTTGGTTTATCTTTACCGGGTAATGGGTCAATGTTGGCTACCCACGCTGACCGTGAACAATTGTTCTTGAAGGCGGGAGAGTTGGTTGTTGATTTATGTAAGCGTTACTACGGTGATGATGATGAATCAGCATTGCCACGTAATATTGCCAACGTAAAAGCGTTTGAAAATGCGATGTGTCTTGATATCGCAATGGGTGGTTCAACCAATACAATATTGCATTTACTCGCTGCTGCACAAGAAGCAGAAATTGATTTTGATATGAGTGACATTGACGCACTTTCTCGTCGAGTTCCTCAACTGTGTAAAGTGGCTCCGTCTACTCAAAAATACCATATGGAAGATGTTCACCGAGCTGGGGGCGTCATGGGTATTTTAGCTGAGCTCGAGCGCGGCGGATTGTTAAATGGCGATTCGCCACACATTCTCGGTGGCAGTATTTCAGACGTGATCAGTCAATGGGATATTATTAATCCTGCCAACGAAAGTGCGCTGGAATTCTATAAAGCTGGCCCGGCGGGGATCCGAACCACGAAAGCATTCAGTCAAGATTGTCGTTATCCAACGGCGGATACTGACCGTGCTGATGGGTGTATTCGCAATATGGAAAATGCCTTTAGTCAGGAGGGTGGTCTTGCTGTCCTAAGTGGTAATATTGCAGAAAACGGCTGTATTGTGAAAACAGCAGGTGTTGATGAATCAATACTCAGTTTCACAGGACCAGCACGCATTTATGAGAGTCAAGATGCCGCTGTGGCGGGTATATTAGGTGATGAAGTTCAAGCTGGTGAAGTGGTCATTATTCGTTATGAAGGGCCAAAAGGTGGACCTGGGATGCAGGAGATGCTGTACCCAACGTCGTATTTGAAGTCTAAAGGGTTAGGTAAATCGTGTGCACTGTTAACTGATGGACGCTTCTCGGGTGGTACTTCAGGTTTGTCTATTGGTCACGTATCACCGGAAGCGGCTTCTGGAGGGGTAATCGCCCTTGTTGAGACAGGCGACGAAGTTGTGATCGATATCCCTAATCGTTCGATTTCTCTTAATGTTTCTGAAGACGTTCTTTCAGCACGTCGTGAAGCGATGGAGAAACGCGAAAATCCGTGGGCTCCAGCGGCGCCTCGTCAGCGTAAAGTGTCATTCGCTTTGAAGACATTCGCCCACTTTGCTACCAGCGCTGATAAAGGCGCTGTGCGTGATAAATCAATGCTGGAGAAATAAATGGCAACGTCAGCGAGAGATTACTTAAAGAAAATATTGCTGTCACCGGTTTATGATGTTGCGGTGGCATCGGATTTTAACTTTTTGTCACGGTTCTCATCTAACGTTGGTAACCAAGTTTGGTTAAAACGAGAAGATCAGCAACCGGTTAAATCTTTCAAGTTACGTGGTGCATACAATCGCATTGCGCAACTGAGCCAAGAGCAACTCGACGCTGGCGTCATTGCAGCATCTGCTGGTAACCATGCTCAAGGAGTGGCTTATTCCGCGCGTAAACGCCAAATCCATGCGGTGATAGTCATGCCGGAAACAACACCGGATATCAAAGTTGAGGCAGTCAAAGCCTTTGGTGGGGACTATGTCACAGTTGCTCTTGTGGGCAAAAGTTTTGATGAAGCCAAAGAAGCCTGTCAGTCAATGGCGAAAGCACAAGGCTACACTGAGATCCCACCGTTTGATGATCCTGATGTGATTGCAGGTCAAGGTACCATCGCGAAAGAGATGCTTGAACAGAATCCAAATCTTGATGTGGTTTTTGTGGCTGTGGGCGGAGGTGGATTGGCTGCCGGTATTGGCGCTTACCTTAAACAATTAAAACCTGAGATAAAATTGGTTGCGGTAGAGGCTGAAGAGTCAGCGTGTCTGCAAGCTGCTTTGAATGCTGGTAAACCCGTACCGCTGGATAGTGTTGGTATTTTTGCCGATGGTGTTGCAGTTAAAATCATGGGCGACGAAACGTTTCGTTTATGTCAGCAATATATTGACGAGGTGATTACCGTCAATTCAGATGAAATCTGTGCTGCCATCAAAGATATTTTTGACGACACTCGGGTCATTGCAGAGCCTGCTGGTGCATTGTCTGTGGCCGGAATACGTAAGTACACACAAGAGCGTGGTATCACTGGGCAAAATCTCGGCGGTATTTTGTGTGGTGCCAATATTAATTTTCATACTTTGCGCTATGTGTCAGAGCGATGTGAACTGGGAGAGCAGAAAGAAGCCGTTTTTGCCGCTAAGATCCCGGAAAGAAAAGGTGCCTTTAAAGATTTCTGTGAAGCATTAGGTGGACGTGCCATCACTGAATTTAATTACCGTTACGCCTCTGACAAAGAAGCTCATATTTTTGTTGGTACACGTTTACGCGGTGGACGAGAAGAGTTTGACAGATTAACGGAAACCTTGGAAAACGCAGGATATCCCTCGTTTGACTTGTCGCAAAATGAAATGGCGAAGTTGCACGTGCGTTACATGGTTGGCGGAAGACCTTCTGAGCTAGCGAATGAACGCCTGTTTTCGTTTGAATTCCCAGAATATCCAGGTGCGTTGATGACGTTCTTGAAAACTTTGGGTGAAACTTGGAACATTACCTTGTTCCATTACCGTAATCACGGCGCTGCTGAGGGCCTTGTGCTTGCTGGTTTTGAAGTAAACCCATCGGATGAAGAAGCCTTTGAGTCCCATCTGAAACAGCTGGGTTACCAATATCAAGAAGAGACTCATAACCCAGCCTATCGCTTTTTCTTATCCGATGTAAACGGTGTTTTTGACCATTAATCCGAGGTGATTTGACCTCGGATAGCGCCACTCGGAAAGGTGTCACTGTGGACATTAATGTAATGTCCGCCACTTAACAATAATGCCAGAGTATCGGTATCAAGCATGGTGTCATCTGGCAGACGCCACCTTGATGCGTTGTTTTCATCTTGTTCCAACGCAACTAAAACGCCACCATTTTCGCCCCGAGCACCTGTGTGTATGTGCGCCATATTGGCGTCATCTAGATTATTTGTTACAACGGTCAAGGTCAAAGCCCCTGTTTCGGTATTGACCAACGCGTATCCTGCACCAGAGGCCTCTGTTGTTACCGAGGGAACCTCTTGATCGCCCGAGAGGCCAAAGGTCACGATCACCATGTCCTCAGAAATAATTTGACCACGAATACCGCCGTTGGGGTCTGTCAATGTGTGTACGTTGAAATAGAGTTCACCATTAGCCAACAGCGAAGCTAGTTCGCTAGACGCTACATACCCGTCTTCCACTTTCCATCCAGAACTATTGTCGGGATCGGCAATGAGTGCAATCTGAACGTCGTCATTTAACCCTACAGCACCTTTATGAATATGAACTGCATTGACGTCACTGATCCCATCAATAATGAGGCGGGCCTCAAGAACACCTGCGGTATCGTACCGTAAGTATCCAGTCCCCGTCCCTGTTTCAGTAGTCCGAGGTACTTCCTGTCGGTTATTCACTGAAACCACAAACACAGCCGACGTTGTAGGCAAAACCTGTCCTCTTAAAAGCCCGGAGGGATAATCCGTGGTGTGTATATTAAGGTGAGTTTCGCCAGAGACGATGGCAGTGATAACTGACTCTGTAACCATGGTTGCCGGAAGTGTGAGATTACCATATCCGTCTGACTCGAAGACGAGAAGAACGGCACCGTTTTGGCCAACACTGCCGTAGTGAAGATGCCCCATTGTGACATTACTCAGATTCTCAACGTCAATAGTGCCTCGGACTTGATTGTTATTCCGATCAATTTCCAAGGTTGCGGTTGTTGACATATCAAATCCAAAACTAGGGACCTGTTGTTTTGCGGTCAATGCCACCGCATATGATTCTGTTGTCTCAAACGGCGCTTGCGTTGTGGTGGAATTTGTCGAACCATAAGTATCATCCATTGAATCAGAGCTATCACCACCGCCGCATCCGACTAGTGTAGCCATAGATGCAATGTACAAACTGCATAGCAGTCGACTCCATGTATTCATTTCACTTCCCCTCTTTTGAACTTTAATGCTAAAGCTTATAGTGAAAACCTTTTGAACAGGATCAGGACCAGAATCACCAAGAACAAGGATCGGCTGGCGGAAGTGAACCCTTGCGCAAAAAATACAAATGAATCCTGAAGACTTGGATCTGGCAAAAGCTTGGGTATACTGAATCGGATACCACAGCGACAGGATCTAAAATGCAGAGAATTATTGATAGCCATCTTCATTTTTGGGATCTAGAACAAGGCGATTATCACTGGCTATCTCTCAACAATCCGCCACATTGGCCGGACAAAGACACATTGCGTCGTTGTTTTTCTGCCCAAGACCTTAAACTCGATAAAGATTTTGAATTATCGGGCATTGTTCATATCGAAGCAGGTTTCAATAACCTCGAACCTATGGCTGAGGTTCATTGGTTGCAACGTGAGGTTGAACCTAATCTGACGGTGCCAATGAAAATAGTGGCGGGTGGTGATATTAGCTTAAAACCTGCGAAATTTTTTGAACAATTGGCAATGCTTAGCACATACGAATCGGTGGTAGGGATCAGACATATTCTTGATCAGTCCGCCGCTTCAATATTGAAAATGCAACATGCGCGCACTAATTTAGAACAGCTTGCAGAGGCGCATTTGCTATTTGAGACCCAGTTATATGGTAATGACGTTGAAGCACTCGATTTATTAGTCGAGATTGCATTGGCATTGCCTAAACTTACCATTGTCATTGATCATTTCGGCTTTTTATTTTCCACTGGCTTAAATAATTGGCATGAGATACGGGTTTTTCTTGAGAAAATAAGCGGCTGTAAAAACATCTTTATTAAAGCATCTGGGTGGGAGATGCACGATAGTCATTGTCGAAAATGGGAGATCGAAGACGTTACACGCTTAATCTCAACTTTTCTTGAGCATATTTCATCGGACAGATTGATTTTTGCCAGCAATTTTCCCCTTTGTTTGCTAAGCGATCATTATTCTGTTTTTTGGCAAAAAATGGCTTCAATGGATTTCAGCGATGAACTGCTTGAAAAGTGTGTTTATGAAAACCCCAAAAAACTCTATTTTCAAAACTGACCACCGGTCAGTTTGGGGTGAAGTTAACAACGAATCCAACAAAGATAAGCTCTCCGTAATAGGAGAGCGATGTTCAGTAGAATTACAGTATGTTAGACGACGTTTGTCTCATTTCTTTGCTTTACTTGATTACGACTTTAGGTGAACGATTCACAATGTCATCATTCAGTTCTATCCCTAATCCCGGCAATTCAGGTACTACAAACTGGCCATTTTCAGGTTGATAATCTTGAATACAGAGCTCTCTGTTCCAAGGTTTTATGGCATAAGTGTGATGTTCATGAATCAAAAAGTTAGGAATCGCTGTTTCTAGATGTAAAGCGGCTGCCGTCGCTACTGGGCCTCCACAAACGTGAGCTTGAATGCGAACATCAGCAACATCAGCCATATCACAGACTTTTTTGGTTTCAGTAAGACCGCCGCACAAGCCGACATCAGGTTGTAATACATCGATACTTTGGGCGTCTAGGTAGGGTTTGACTTGCCAACGATTATACAAACGCTCACCACCCGCAATCGGTGTTTTGACTTTCGCAGCGACTTTAGCGTGGAGATCAGGGTTGAGGTAATTGACTGGCTCTTCGTAATACATACAGCCAAACTCATCCACGAGTTCGCCAAGCTGGATTGCCGTAGTAGCGCCCGGCAAGCTATGACATTCAAAAATAATATCGCAGTCTTCGCCAACGGCATCTCTTATGGCTTGCATGCGAGCACGATAGAGTCGCATTTCAGGCTTGGTGAAAATCTTGGTACGATCAAATTGAGTGACCCCCTCTTTGTCGTACATGATGGGATCAACTTTCACGCAATCATAGCCTTCCGCCATCGCTTTCTCCGCCGCCATACCAAACTCTTCGGGTTCAATCAGACGCGTGAACTCGGTATCCCAGTCAAACTGAAGTTGAGATGCGTAAGTACGTAGGGTTGGATTCACCTTGCCACCGAGTAGTTGATACACCGGCAAGTTGAGGGCTTTACCTTTAATGTCCCATAATGCAGTATCAATAGCACTCATGGCTGCATAAATGACAGGTCCGCCACCGAGTCCCCAAAAGCTTTCGCGTAGCATGCGCGCCCACAATAACTCGGTTTGCATAGGATCGAAACCAATCAGCATTTCTTCAGCAAACTCTTTAATCATGGCGGCTGCCGCACTATGACCTAAATCGTACGCTAGGCCAGCTTCACCGACTCCGGTAATACCCTCATCTGTGGTAATGCGAATAAAAACAGGATTCCAAACGGGGCGGTCTGGACAATGAATATCAAAGATTTCTACTTGTACTATTTTCATGATATCTCTTTCTGACGTCGTGTATTGATCTTGTATTTATGGGTATATCATAGTTACTGAACCCACTAAAACCTTGTTTTCTTCTATCTTGTAACCAAAGGGGTTTATGTAGCAAAATTCGGGTCAAGTCGATACGCTTTTCGAATCATGGCAGGCCAGTTTAACTGACCTCCAGTCGCTCCCGAATGAACAACACTGGCTTGTTGTTTTATCTGGTTAACAATGTCATCTGAAATGGGTGTAACTGGTTGTCCACTGGCTTGCAGCATCAGTTGAATTTCACAGGCTCGTTGCATGTCGTAGAAACGCATAAACGCATCACCAATGGTTGGCCCAACGGTTAAGCCCCCGTGATTGACAAGAAGTAAGTGGTCACTATCGCCTAAGTCTTTCTGAAGTCTGGCGCGTTCATCATCATTAACCGCAAGCCCTTCATATTCATGATAGCTGAGTGAGCGCAGGGAGAATAGCGCGTGTTGGCACAGAGGTTGGAGTCCGTGAGTTTGTGATGCAACCGCGACCGTTTCGTTGGTGTGAAGGTGAATAATACAGTGGGCATCTTTTCTCACTTCATGGATACAGCTGTGGATTGTAAAACCCGCTGGATTAATATGGAAAGGGGTGTCATCTAATACCTCACCTTTAAGGTTAACTTTGACCAGATTGGATGCGGTAATTTCATCAAACGTTAAACCAAAGGCGTTCACAAGGTAGGCGTCTTGATCGGGGACTTTTGCTGAAATGTGTGTGTAGATAAGGTCGTCCCAACCCAAATCAGCAACAATACGATAGCAGGCTGCTAGGTCAACCCTGACTTGCCATTCAGCTTGGCTGACCTGGTTCTTTAATGATAGAGATGGCAATGAATCCATGGAGTCCTCGCGGTTTTTAAATGTTATTGCTGCACTGATAACTCAGAATGCTCTTTATTCTAGCGATAATTTCCTAACTATTATACTATCGTCATCTGTATAGGTGTATTAGTATCAAACTGTTTTAACGAGAAAAAATCGCTATATTATGCAAATAAGAACCATCATTAGGATACTCGGCTTACTTGTCGCACTGTTCAGCGTCACAATGATCCCGCCAGCCGTTGTCTCCATTACTTATACCGATGGCAGCGGTTTACCATTTGTGGCGGCATTTTTCTTGTGTTTAATTACTGGCTCTTTGTTTTGGTATCCTAACCGATTTAACCGAGCTGAACTTCGCGCGAAAGAAGGCTTTCTAATTGTGGTGTTATTCTGGTCAGTGCTGGCGAGTTTTGGTGCCTTACCCTTCTTGTTGTTAGAACAGCCAGAAATGTCAGTGGCAGATGCTTTTTTTGAATCATTCTCCGCGCTAACGACTACCGGTGCTACTGTTATTCGAGGATTAGATTACCTCCCGCAATCCGTGTTGTTTTATCGCCAACAACTTCAGTGGCTTGGCGGAATGGGGATCATTGTACTTGCTGTCGCTATACTCCCAATTCTTGGTGTCGGGGGTATGCAGCTGTATCGAGCAGAAACCCCGGGACCCGTGAAAGATTCAAAAATGACACCACGAATAGCTGATACTGCCAAACACCTCTGGTATATCTATTTATCACTGACCATTGCCTGCAGTGTGGCGTATTGGTTGGCTGGTATGTCGGCGTTTGATGCCATCTGCCATGCATTTTCCACCATTGCCATCGGCGGATTTTCCACTCATGACGCGAGTCTTGGGTATTACAATAGTCCGTTAATTAACATGATCTGTGTGGGTTTCTTGTGTTTTGCTGCATTAAACTTTGCCCTTCATTACGCAGCAGTGAGGGGAAAAAATATCATGACTTACTGGAAAGATTATGAAATGAGGGCGTTTCTCTTTATCCAGTTATTCTTATTCTTGGTGTGTTTTGTTGTGTTGCTGCAAACCAATCATTATGACTCAGCAAGCCAAGCGTTTTTCCAAGGGCTGTTTCATTCAGTCTCGATTAGTACTACGGCAGGTTTTGCAACCGACAACTTTGCAGGTTGGCCAGTGTTTCTACCCTTGTTATTAATATTAGCGAGTTTCATCGGTGGCTGCGCGGGTTCAACTGGCGGAGGGTTAAAAGTGATTCGGGTGTTACTGTTATTTTTGCAGGGAAAACGAGAAGTCAATCGATTGATCCACCCCAAAGCAGTGTATTCGGTGAAGTTGGGTGAGCGGATGTTGCCGGATAGGGTGGTTGAAGCAGTATGGGGCTTTTTATCTGCCTATGCGCTTATTTTTGTCATTATTATGTTGTTGTTGATTGCTACAGGCATGACTGACATTACTGCGTTTACTGCCGCTGCTGCTACCCTTAATAATCTTGGCCCCGGCCTTGGTGATGTTGCTGTTAACTATAGTGAAGTGACGGATGCCGGTAAATGGGTATTAGTCATGGCAATGCTGTTTGGGCGCTTAGAAGTGTTTTCCTTATTGGTTTTACTCTCACCAACCTTCTGGCGAAGTTAGCGCCTGTTCCTAGAAGAAAAAGGCGCTTGGCTGGAACAGTTTTTCAACTTCACCAATATACTTTTTATCCACCAGAAATAAGATAACGTGGTCATTGGATTGAATAACGGTGCCGCTGTGTGCAATGACAACTTCTTCTTTATTATCATCATTTTGGGAGTTACGAATAATGGCTCCAATGGTTGTGCCTGGTGGTAATTTAATGTCTTTGATTGCTTTACCGACCACTTTCGAGGTATTGCTGTCACCGTGTGCTATTGCTTCTATCGCTTCTGCAGCGCCACGTCGTAACGAGTAAACATTAACAATGTCGCCTCGGCGAATGTGAGTTAATAGAGAGGATATGGTGGCTTGCTGTGGTGATATGGCAATATCAATTTCACCGCTTTGGACTATGTCTACGTAGGCACCGCGTTGAATTAATACCATGGCTTTTTTCGCACCCATGCGTTTTGCAAGTAGTGCAGACATGATGTTTGCTTCATCATCGTTAGTGACAGCAATAAAGGCATCCACTTGGTGAACGTTTTCTTCCATCAACAGTTCTTGATCGGAGGCGTCACCACAGAAAACAGTTGTGTTGTTTAACATGGCCGATAGTTGTGAGGCGCGTTCAGGACTGTATTCAATCAGTTTTACGTGATGATCTTTTTCAAGTTGACGGGCTAAACCTGCTCCAACAAGACCGCCACCGACAATCATGATCTTGCGATATTTGGCTTCCAGTTTTTGTAGCTCACACATCACCGTCATAATGTGTTGGGTGTCAGCGATAAAGAAGATCTCGTCATCTGCTTCAATTACTGTGGTGCCCAATGGACGTATTGGTCGGCCGCGACGGTAAATGGCTGCTACACGCGTATCAACATGAGGCATATGATCGCGTAACGTTGAAAGTGCGTGGCCCACTAACAGTCCGCCATAATATGCTTTTACGGCAACCAAGCTCACTTTACCGCCAGCAAACTCTACCACTTGAAGTGCACCAGGATAATCAATCAGACGTTTGATGGATTGAGTGACGAGTTGTTCTGGCGCAATAAGATGATCAACAGGGATAAATTGGTTTTTAAACAATTCATCTTGGTAACTAAGGTATTGCTCAGAGCGAATACGTGCAATCTTTGTGGGGGTCTGGAACAGTGAATAAGCAACTTGGCATGCCATCATGTTGATTTCATCACTGTTGCTTACCGCAATTAACATATCGGCATCTTCCGCACCGGCTTGTTTCAGGATGTCGGGATGTGAGCCACAACCTTCAACCACTTGAAGATCCAACTTTTCTTTGAGGTGCGCCAAGATGTCTCGATTAACGTCAACAATGGATATTTCGTTGTTTTCGCCAACCAAGTTTTCTGCGAGTGTAGCACCAACTTGTCCGGCACCTAGGATAATGATTTTCATAATATTATTGTTTTACACCTTCGGCGCAATCTTTGTCAATTTTGCGTAGAAAAAACCGTCCATTGACGATTCACCGGGTAATATTTGACGACGAGATTCGGGCATGTCTGGCCCTAATGCCGTGGCTTGTGCGTCCTTAGTTCGTGCCAAGAATGCATCAATTTGCTGATGGTTTTCCTGAGGCAGAATGGAGCAAGTTGCATAGAGTAATGAACCGCCAGGTTTTAATGTTTGCCATAAATTGTCTAAGATGCGAGATTGAAGGTCCACTAATACCTCTATGTCTTTCGCTTTTCTGTGCCATTTGATGTCTGGATGGCGACGTATGACACCGGTTGCTGAGCAAGGTGCATCTAATAAAATATGGTCGTACAGTTGACCGTCCCACCATGGTTCTTTTTGAGTGGCATCACCAACCAATACGTCAGCATTGAGTTTCAAACGCGCGAGGTTTTCTTTTGTGCGTATCATTCGCTCAGCTTCAATGTCTAAGGCTATGCAATGAAGTTGATTGTTCTGGCGTTGTAACAGATGGGTCGTCTTGCCGCCAGGTGCGGCGCATGCATCAAGAACGCGTTGGTTTTTTTCGGTAGGCATATAGTCCGCTGCGAGTTGTGCGGCACCATCTTGTACTGTGAACCAGCCCTCTGAAAAACCAGGAAGACGAGTAATATCACAACCGGTTTTTAATAAAATTCCATCTCTGTGTGTATTCGGCAACTCATAAGGGATATTTTCTGCCGTAAGATGCTCAGCATAAGTGGTTACGGACACTTCCCGAGTATTCACCCTCAGCCAGAGTGGGGCTTTTTGCTGCATAGACAAGGTGAGTTGCTGAAATTGATCCACTGCATAATGCTCACTCAGCGATTTGTATAACCAGTTGGGTAAGCCGGCAACTATGCGAGGGTCATTACTTTGCTTGTCTGCTAGTTGTTGCCGAATGAAATTACGCAGAACACCGTTGACAACGCCTTTCAATCGCGGTGATTTAAGGCTTACTGCACCTTCAACCGTTTCTGCCACTGCAGCATGAGTGGAAACACGCGTAAACGCTAATTGATAAAACCCGACTAAGATAAGGTGCTCAATAATGGCTTGCTTACCTTTTAATGGTTTTTCGAGCAGGATGCGGAGCCATTGCTGTAATTGTGGCAAGTGTCGCAATACCCCAAACACCATTTCCTGCAACCAAGCAACGTCTTTGCCACTGTGTCCAGCTGTGACGTCAGGCATAATTTCACGTAGCGACTGTCCATTTTCAAGTACCTGAAAAACCGCTTTTGCTGCGTCTGCTCGTAAATTTCGTTTAGCCACCAAGGCAATCTCCCACTGCAAGCCAATTGGGTTTGCCGTTAAGAATATCGGTAACAGACATGGCTTTCTTACCGGGCAATTGGATCTGTTTTAATACCAAGGCTCCGTCACCAGTAGCAACGGTAATGGTATGTTTATCCACTGCGAGAATTGTGCCCGGTTTAGCAGACGATGATGTCGCCATTGCTTCAGATTGCCAAACCTTAATTGCTTGATTGTCATAGTTAAAGAATGCCACAGGCCATGGGTTGAAAGCGCGCACATTACGCTCGAGTTGCACGGCACTCTGTGTCCAGTCAATACAAGCTTCAGCTTTTGAAAGTTTTTCTGCATAGTTGGCGAACTGATCGTCCTGAGGTTCTGGTTTCAAACTGTTGAACTGATTAACAGCTTCTAACAGAGCTTTTGGGCCAACATCTGCTAATTTTTGATACAAAGAGGCACTGGTATCCGTGCTCTCAATAGGCAACGATGATTTAAGCAGCATATCGCCGGTATCGAGTCCAATATCCATTTGCATAATGGTAACACCAGTCTCTTTATCGCCCGCCCATATTGCGCGTTGAATTGGGGCCGCTCCGCGCCACCTTGGCAGTAATGAACCATGCACATTGATACAGCCTAATTTGGGGTAATCAAGTACTGCTTGTGGTAACAGTAAGCCATAGGCCACCACGACCATGAGATCGGCTTCAATAGAGAATAAGTCAGCCTGAGCTTCTTCACTTTTCAGAGAGCTTGGCTGAAGACAGGGTATATCGTGGGCGAGTGCAAGTGCCTTGACTGCGCTTGCTTGTAGTTTTTTACCCCGACCTGCCGGTTTGTCTGGTTGAGTGTAAACAGCAACGACGTTGTGATGAGAATCAATGAGCGCCTGTAAATGCAAAGCGGCAAACTCAGGGGTGCCGGCAAAAATAATATTCAGAGGTTGTGACGTCAATTGGACTTCCTTACGCTCGAGCGCTTAAGCGGGCTTCTTTTTCGAGCTTCTTGCGAATACGTTGTCGTTTTAATGGCGATAAATAATCGATGAATAGTTTGCCATCCAGATGATCGAGCTCATGCTGAATACAAATGGCTAGCATTCCATCCGCATCTACGGTGAATTCATTACCATCTCGGTCAAGGGCTCTGACGGTCACCGTTTCAGCGCGGTCAACTTTGGCATAGTTGTTTGGCACAGACAAACACCCTTCTTCACTGACCACGCTACCATTACGTGCAACAATTTCCGGGTTAACGAGTGCAATCGGTTGGTCTTGTTCTGCTGAAACATCAATGACAACCACACGCTTTGGCACATTCACTTGTATCGAGGCAAGACCAATGCCTTGTTCCTGCTTCATCGTCTCAAACATATCGTCAATCAGTTTACGAATCGAATCGTCAACGACTTCAACCGGTTTTGCGACGTTACGTAAACGCTCATCGGGGAATCTAAGAACTTCTAACAATGCCATGATATTTCATCCTAGTCTTATTTTTTATACCCGACGCAGACAGCAGGTACATATTTTCTCATCGTGATGATTATTCTAACCAAATCCTGCCCACTTTGCGACAACACACAGGGAATATCTATGCCACTCTTTTATCATGCAATTGCGATTATTGCGTTCACAACCGTTGGTACTTCGTTGCCTCATCAATACTCATCACAAACGGATCCATCAGTAAAACCTCTGACTATGGCTAAATCGTGGCATCAAAAGAAACCACGAAGTCATATCACAATTAAACCAAAATCTAATTTCACATACAGCGAACAAAAACGGTTACTCGCATATAGCGAAAAGCATCGCGTGTTCGCCGAAGATAGCTTGAAAAGGTATCCAGTTGTCAATGTTGTTAACGGACACGAGGCACCAAGTATGTTCGGAATCACTGGCGATACCTTGCGTATCACTGCATCCGATCAGCAATTTGAGGAGCACCAAGGGTTTGATGTTTTTCGCCACGTGTCGTCGGAACTCGGCAAAAACGAAACGCGTTATATTCTGATGGAGCGTATCGCTGAGGCTGAAATGGCGGGGGTGAATGAGCAATTCGCCTATTTATCCGTGAAAAGTGTTACTGCCGAAATTCGAAATACTGATGTTGCAATACCGAAAACATCATCAGAAGTAGTTAAATTTAATACAAGTTTTATCGGCCAAGGTCGTGTTATCGCAGACTCAACGCCTGGTGGACTTTTGATGCCGGGGAAAGTCGTGTGGTTACGGCTTGCCTCTGGCGATACAACCAAGCCAGTCGGTGCACTGGTTGATCTTCATGGGCATCCGATGGATTTCAGTCATCCGCCGAGTGGTGATAGGAATAGTATAGGGCAACTTATCATAGTCTCTGCACCATCAGAATCTGGTCTTGCTGTTGGTATTGTAACTCAACTGTCTCAATTTGCGTCAGCGACAACATTTACTTCACAAGGTGGACAACAGTGAAATCTCCGCTTTTTACGGAACAACAATGGTGCTCTTTAAGCTTAGTGTCCGGACTTACCACAAAACATATCCTCACTGTCGGTAATCATTACCCAGAGCTTTTTGAATCACTCTTTGTGTTACCCCTAAAAGAAATGAAAAGATTGGGTTTTTCTCAGAAACAGTATGACCAGTTGCATAATCCAGATCCGATACAAATGTCTCGTATTGAGAATTGGTTGAAGGAATCACCTCTCAATCAGATAGTCACCATCAGCGATGCACAATATCCAACTTTACTCACACAAATCACAGTACCTCCTCTGATACTTTTTACTAAAGGAGATGCTTCACTACTATCGAGCCAACAACTCGCCTTTGTCGGAACGCGCAGACCAACGCACCATGCGACTCGATGCACCACACAGTTGGTGGGTGATGCGGTAAAACGAGGATTTGTTATCACCAGTGGATTAGCAGTAGGTATAGACGGCACTGCTCATCGTTCAACCTTAAATCATCATGGGAAAACTATTGCTGTTTTAGGGAGTGGATTGGGCTCTGTGTATCCAAAACGTCATTCCGAGTTAGCCAATCGAATTGTTGAAAACGGAGGGTGTTTAGTCTCTGAGTTCATGCCATTTTCACCCGCTTTGAAACACCATTTCCCACAACGCAATCGTATCATTAGTGGTCTTAGCGTTGGAGTAGTCATTACAGAAGCTGCAATTAAGAGTGGTTCATTGATCACGGCGCGGTATGCACTTGAGCAAGATCGAGAGGTGTTCGCAATACCGGGACAAATCAATAATCCTAACAGTAAAGGTTGTCATTGGCTCATCAAACAAGGTGCAACCTTGACAGAATCCATTGATGATATACTCGAACAGTTAAATTTCGACCTTACGTTCGCTAGATCAGTAGAAAAAAAGAACGAAATAAAAAAAATTGAAGAGAACCAGTTACCAACCGATAAACTATTGTATAGTATAGAGTATGAGGTAACGTCATTAGACGTGATAGTAGAGCGCACTAGCTTATCTGTTACCGAGCTGTTACCTCAATTACTAGAATACGAATTGAATGGCAAAATAGCTTCTGTCCCTGGGGGCTATATCAAGGTTGAGGGGTGATTTATGTTTGATATCCTCATGTATCTTTTTGAGAGCTTCATACAAAGTGAATCAGACTTGTATGTTGACCAAGATCAGCTGACCGATGAACTGGTGAGAGCAGGCTTTCATCACGATGAAATTTTTAAAGCACTGGCGTGGCTCGAAAAGCTGACAGCATTGCAAGAAAGTGAAGAAAACCCTTATTTGAATCGGGTTTCCACACCAGATTCTGTTCGTGTTTATACCTTCATGGAAGAGCAAATCTTGGACGTTGAATGTCGAGGATTTTTGATGTTCTTAGAGCAGGTCAAAGTCTTAGATTCGACAACCCGTGAGATGGTGCTTGATAGAGTAATGGAAATCGAATCATCCGACTTCTGTTTAGAAGACCTTAAATGGGTAATTCTCATGGTTCTTTTCAATGTTCCCGGAAAAGAAGTTGCTTATGCTCAAATGGAGGAGCTTTTATTTGAGCAATCTGATGGCACTTTGCATTAAACACGAAGCGTAGATAATGAGTAAAATAGATACCTCACTGTTTACTCATGCCGATACTCAAAATTTTGGCAAGTGTCCCTCCTGTAATGCTGAACTCACTATTAAGCACGCGAAATCTGGGGCCTTTATTGGCTGTACTGCTTATCCAACGTGTGACTATACCCAAGCGTTTCATGATACTGAAGTTGAGGTGGTTAAACAGATCGAAGGTAGTGAATGCCCGTTGTGTGCCCACGAACTCGTCATCAAGAAAGGAAGATATGGCTTATTTGTAGGCTGTTCTGATTTCCCCACGTGTCAATACATGCAATCAGTAAAAGAAAAGCAAGAAACGCGTTTAAGTTGCCCTAAGTGTTCTGCTGGTGAACTCGTGAAGCGCGTTAATCGATTTGGTAAAGCATTTTATGCATGTAGCAATTATCCAAAATGTAAGTTTGCAATTAATTACCCCCCCGTCGAGCAGACTTGTGAAGCTTGTGGTTCACCGATATTAGTCAAGCGTCAATCGGTTAAAGGTGAATATCTGCAGTGCCCAGAGAAACAATGTCAGCATAAACACCTATAAAATGTATGGATTTAAGTTGATTATCACCCACAAAATAAAATACACTCGGCTCCACAATTAACCAATAGAGAACGCAACGTGAGAAAACTGACGCCAGATTCCATTGAATCCATTACTCAATCCGTTCAGTCAGGTCAAGTAATAGCGTACCCTACAGAGGCCGTTTTTGGGTTGGGTTGTGACCCAGATAATGAATCTGCAGCCTTGAAAATTCTTGAGCTCAAGCAGAGACCAGTTGAAAAAGGTATGATCTTGATTGCCAGCACATACTCACAAGTGGCTAAATACGTTAATGACGAGTTGATACCTTTTGAACGGCGCCCAGAGATCTTTTCGAGTTGGCCAGGTCCAGTCACTTGGCTGTTGCCAAAATCAGCGGCAGCTCCCGCATGGATCACGGGTGAGTCAGAGTTTATCGCTGTTAGGATCACAAACCACCCTACGGTGAGATCATTATGCAACGCTCTTGATGCTCCATTGGTGTCTACCAGTGCAAATCCAGCGGGTGATGAGCCTGCGACTTCTGCGTCAGAAGTTGCCGCGTATTTTGGCGACGATCTCATCATTATTGACGAAAAGCTTGGAGAGCAAGCGAAACCGAGTCAAATAAAGCACAGTATGACCGGTCAGGTTTTGAGGAACTAATAGGAATGAAAATGCTCGATAGCGAAGTGTCAGTGGGAGCGGTTAAACAATTTTTATTGCAGCTCCAACAAAATATTTGTCAGACACTTGAATTGGTGGATGGTAAAGCGCAATTTGAAGAAGATCGGTGGACACGTGAAGAAGGTGGCGGTGGTATCAGCCGTGTGATGCGTGGTGGTCAAGTATTTGAGCAAGGTGGTGTGAACTTTTCCCATGTTACAGGAGCTAAAATGCCTGCATCTGCAACGGCGCATCGTCCAGAACTAGAGGGACGTTGTTTTGAAGCTATGGGTGTTTCTTTGGTTCTGCATCCGAATAATCCTTATGTTCCAACCACTCATGCGAATGTCCGATTTTTTATTGCAGAAAAAGAAGGTGAAGCACCCGTCTGGTGGTTTGGTGGCGGTTTCGATTTGACGCCTTTTTATCCATTCCTCGATGACGTAAAACATTGGCATTCTGTAGCTCAAAAATTGAGTCAACCATTCGGTGAATCTGTGTATCCTCGTTTTAAAAAGTGGTGTGACGAATACTTTTATTTGAAACACCGAGACGAAACTCGAGGTGTAGGCGGGTTGTTCTTTGACGATCTCAATGAGTGGGGATTTGAGCGCAGCTTTGCTTATATGCAAGCCGTTGGAAATGGGTTCCTTGACGCGTATGTACCTATTGTTGAGAAGCGAAAGGTAACCGCATTTGGTGAGCGAGAAAGAGACTTTCAATTATATCGTCGAGGGCGTTATGTTGAGTTTAATTTAGTGTATGACAGAGGCACATTGTTCGGACTGCAAACAGGTGGTCGAACTGAGTCTATTCTGATGTCTATGCCCCCGCTAGTGCGCTGGGAATACAATTATTCGCCGGTTCACGGAAGTCAAGAAGACAAGTTATATAGTCAGTATCTCAAGCCTCAGAATTGGTTGACGATGGCAAATGATGATTAGTCATATGGTGGGCTAATTGCGATAAAGCTTGGTAGATAGTGTCTTGATCTTGATGCCCAATGGCAGATGATCTCAAGGCTTTATTCATGCAATAAAGCCATTGAGTTACCATGTTAGTATCGATCTTAAAACCAAGGTGTCGTTGGCGTAATCTCGGATGACCATATTTATCTGAGAAAAGCGGTGGGCCGCCTAACCAGCCAACAAGAAATAAAAATAACTTGTGCTCAGCATCCGTCAGATCAGGGCTGTGAATGTCTCTTAATTCCCTGACGTTTTCATCAGTTTCCATTATTTGGTAAAAGTCAGACACTAATTGCTGAACCGCTTTTTCACCACCGATTCTAATAAATAACGGCGAGTACTTTTGCTTTCGCCATGGCTGAGTTAAAGTGCTCAATAAGGAAAGCCATAATTTAAGAATCTTTTTCATGAAACATTTTGCCGTATTTGGTAACCCGATTAGTCATAGCCAATCCCCATTTATTCACAGCCACTTTGCTCAGCAGTTGAACATTGATGTGGACTACCAAGCCATTCTATCACCACTCGATCGCTTCAGTGAAACCATCATGACTTTTTTTCAACACGGTGGCGAAGGTTGTAATGTAACGGTGCCATTTAAGGTAGAAGCCTTCAACATGTGTGACGAATTATCTGATGCCGCAACGGCAGCAGGCGCGGTGAACACGTTATATTACCAGCAAGGTAAGTTGGTTGGCGATAATACTGATGGCATGGGTCTTGTGAGTGATTTACTTCGTTTAGGTGTTACTCTTGATCAAGCGAATGTTCTTGTGATTGGCGCGGGCGGTGCTGCTAGAGGTGCCATACTTCCATTACTTAATGCCGGTATTTCCCAATTGACAGTTGCTAATCGCACTCCTCAAAGGGCACTAGCGTTGGCTGAGCAATTTGGAAATTCTCGATTATCAGGGTGCTCATTGGAAGACATTCCGTTGGTATCGTACGATGTTATTATCAGTGCCTCGTCAGCGGGGCTATCAAATACCTCAGTGCTTCTAAGCAACGAGCTGGTTACGTCAAATACTTTTTGTTACGACATGATTTATGGTGAGTCGGAAACACCTTTCTGTCATTGGGCGCGTTCCAATCAATGTCTTGGTGCAGCTGATGGATTAGGGATGCTGGTGGCACAAGCTGCCGAGAGCTTTTCTATTTGGACCGGTCAACAGCCAAACACTTCGGAAACGCTATCTGCGTTACGAAAAAGACTCGGATATTCTGTCCATAATTAGCCGAGGTTATATGAATCAGTCTATACAATTTGATGGTAATTTCGTTGTGTTGGGTAGCCAAGTTGTTTTGAGGTTTCAAGTATCAGGCCTCAATATCACTTGCCATCTAACTGGCATACCTGAGCACATCATTAATGATATTGATGCTTATTGGGATGCTCATCAATTTGATGTTGAAGAGTCTGTGGCAGACTATTACGAGGATAATCCTAGTGTATGGGATATGGCTGATATTCAAATCAGTTGGTTGGAGTTGTCGCTACCTTAGTGCCTGGTAAATTTAACACAGAAAGGCCAGTCACCAGCACTTGGCAGGCATCGTCTATGGATACTCCTTTACAGACTAACGCCATTGTCGCGGATAATTGTCCATCAAGATATTTTGCGGCAAAGTTGGGCGTTATGGTCGATGGTAGTTTAGTCTGATTGAAAGTAAACCAAGTTTCAAACGCTTGTTGTAACTCTAACGTGAATGCATCGATACGTGACAGTAATTCTGGTGACAATTTGGGGGCACAGTTTCGCATTTTGATGGCAAGGCAACCGGTTGGAATTTCACTATTATCGTGTTTGGTATGAATTGCATGAACCAGTTGAGGAATTAACTTTTCAAAGGGTACGTCTACATCAAAAAGCTGCAGAAAGGGCTTTGTAACGGTTTCTGTATAATAGTGAAATACGGCGGTTAGCAACCCATCTTCGTTGCCAAACTCGCGGTAGAGTGATGGCTTGGAGACATCTGCGCTTTCACATATCTGATTAATGGACATACCTTCCAGTCCCTCAGCCCAATACAAGCGAGTGGCAATAGCGAGTGTATGTTCACGATCAAACTGTTTGGGACGCCCACGCCGTTTAAGTTCACTCACAGAAAGCCTCAACTCTCGAATATACGCTGGAATATTGGTTAATATACCACCTAGTACGAAAGATACCAAGCAACCAAAACTGACTGATCAATGCAATACCACTCCGTGATGCACTCTCTTACCACATATAATTATTACTCGGTGAAATAATCGCTTTTCAAAGTGACGTAGTTTGATGCCGAGACAGAGAGAAATTGTAGCTCCTCTTCTGTTAACGGGCGTTTCTGTTTTGCTGGGTTACCCACATAAAGAAAACCACCGGCTAATCGTTTGTTCGGCGGCACCAAGGCACCAGCAGCAATAATAACGTCATTCTCTACGACAACATTGTCCATGACAATGGCGCCCATACCAACCAAAACCCGATCCCCAATTTTACAACCGTGCAGCATACATTTGTGCCCGACGGTTACATCATCACCAATAACGGTTGGATAACCATTTGGCAGGCCCTTTGTTTTACGAGTGACATGTATCACGGTGCCATCTTGCACGTTTGTACGTTTGCCAATCGTAATAAAATTTACATCACCACGAATAACAACTAAAGGCCAGACACTACTATCTTCATCGATAGAGACCTCCCCAATCACTTGCGCCGATTGATCAACATAGACCGACGGTTTAATGCTGGGATAAATGCCACGATATTGACGGATACTCATATGCCACCTTTTTTGTAAGTTATTTGCCACAATACTAGCAAAATTCCGGGGGTTTTCTTGACAAATAACAGACTATGTCTAATTTTTATCCACTCAGTAATAAAACTGAAAAAAAAGCTTGTATGGGCTTTTTAAGTGTGTAGAATGCGCTCCCGTTGTCAGGGCAAAGCCAAGGCAACAAGAGTCTGAAGAGGCTCGTTAGAAAGTGTAAATTAAGTTTGAAAAAACGATTGA
>CAXRGH010000055.1:0-10146 GCA_964230195.1 Alteromonadaceae bacterium | reverse complement strand
GTAGAAGCTTGGATTAAATTAAATAGCATTCAAGCAATCATTGAGTTCTAAATAAAAAACGGGGAGCACTGCCCCCGTTTTTCCATCATTTTATGCGATTAATTTATTGATGGTTGTGAATATCTAGATTATTGAGGGCTTCACCGGTTTTCTTTTTCTTGGCTGAATCGCTCCGCTGTACATTGAGTTGCTCAAGATATGATTGGTCAACGTCACCTGTCACATACTGCCCACTGAATACCGATGTCTCAAACTTTGTAATACTGGGGTTTTCTTCAGCGACAGCTGCTATAAGATCGTCTAGATCTTGATAGATAAGCCCGTCAGCTTTAATCAGCGCCGCAATCTCGTCAACTTCACGCCCGTAAGCAATTAACTCGTGAGGTGAAGGCATATCAATACCATACACGTTAGGGAAACGGATCTCAGGCGCAGCTGATGCAAAATACACTTTCTTTGCCCCGGCTTCTCTTGCCATCATAATTATCTGCTCAGACGTTGTTCCACGTACAATGGAATCATCCACAAGTAAGACGTTTTTATCTTTAAACTCAGAAGAAATTGCGTTCAGTTTACGTTTCACTGACTTACGGCGCTGAGTTTGTCCCGGCATGATAAAGGTGCGCCCCACGTAACGATTTTTAACATAGCCCTGACGATACGGCACACCAATCTCATTTGAGATTTGCAGTGCAATATCACTGGATGTCTCAGGAATTGGGATGACAACATCAATGTCTAAGTCGCTCCATTCGCGCGCTATTTTCTTGCCTAGCTTACGCCCCATGTTAACGCGAGATGCGTAGACTGAAATATCATCAATGAATGAGTCAGGGCGAGCAAAATAGACAAACTCAAACAAACAAGGAGAAATAGTTGGGCTGGCAGCACATTGTTGCGTAAACAATTCACCTTCTTCAGTAATATAAATTGCCTCACCCGGTGCCACGTCTCGAATAAATTCAAAGCCGACAACATCCAAAGCAACGGTTTCTGAGGCAGCCATATATTCTGTGCCTAACTCAGACTCGCGTTTTCCTAACACTAGCGGACGAATACCGTAAGGGTCACGGAATGCAACCATACCATTACCGATAATGGCTGCGACTACCGCGTAGGCTCCACGAACTTTTTCATGAACGGCTGAAATCGCATTAAATACTTCTTCGGGTGTAATCACAATGTCCTGGCACTGTTGCAATTCATGAGCAAAAATATTTAACAGAAGTTCAGAATCTGAACTCGTGTTGATGTGACGACGAGCGATACGCTCTACTTCATCTTGTAACTCAGCTGCGTTTGTAAGGTTACCATTGTGAGCCAACGCAATACCAAATGGCGAATTTACATAAAACGGTTGAGCTTCTGCTGAGCTAGAGCTTCCTGCTGTTGGATAGCGCACATGCCCGATACCAAAACTACCCGTCAAACGCTGCATGTGCTGTGATTGGAATACATCTCGGACTAGACCATTTGCCTTACGCAAATGAAACATATTATCGTCAATGGTAATAATACCCGTCGCATCCTGTCCCCTGTGCTGCAACACAGTCAAGCCGTCATACAAGGACTGATTAACGGGTTCTTTACCAACGATTCCAACAATTCCACACATGTTTTTAACCTTTTAGTTTGGAGAAATAAAACTAGATGAACTTTTAAGGTGTTCAAAAAACCATTCAATTATAATCGAAAATTCAGGTATCAGCAGTGATGCTGTCCACCAGTCTGCACTTGCAGCTGGTGTAAACGAATCCAAGAAAAACAAAACCGCACTCGCGATTAACACACCTCTTAGTGCACCAAATACTCCACCTAGCACTCGATCTGTTCCCGATAGCCCAGTGGTTTGCACGAGTTTTCCAATCACATAGTTGACTAGTGAACCGAGTATGAGTGTTGCCACGAACAAAATGGCTATAGCTGCGCCATTGCGGATCAACTCGTCATTAAACTGCGTTAAATAAACAGACAAGTCCCCATAAAAATTACTCGCAATAAAAAATGCTGCGCACCAAACCACGAGTGACACAGCTTCTTTAACAAACCCTCGCACTAGACTAATGAGGGTTGATAACGTAACAACACCAATAATTGCCCAATCTATCCAGTTCATGACTCACATTCCTTATTATTATTATTGTTTGTGTGTAATTTGAGCTTATTTGACCTCAAACTCGCTCACTCTTCCTTGCAATCCTGTTAGTTCGTTTAAATGCGGTAGCGCTTTTGTTAACTGCTCTTTTTTCTGGTCAGGCCCAACAAACACTTTGGTTAAATCGCCAGAACTCGTGCGTACCTTATTGGTAAATGCACGGTAATTCGCTTTACTTAGCTTATCGAGCAAATCTCTAACATTTTTTTGATGACGAAAACTGCCCAGTTGAATTACCCAACTGCGAGTTTTTTTCTCTCCGGGGAAAACATCAGCAACAGGAAAGTCTTCACTGATTTTTGTCACAGTATTCTCTTTGATTGGAGTCTCTATTGCATCCGGCGCGGGTTCATTGGCAGATGCTTCTCGTGTTACATTCGTTGGCGCTACATCTTGCTCTTCATCAAGCGCAACGTCTTGCACAATTTCAACTTGGCGACTCGCACGTGTCTGTGTTTCACGCACTGGAAAAGGGTTACTGAACTCAACAACAGTAGGGATAGGTTTATTCGGTATTTCTCGGTTCAGGGTACTGCTTTGAGGTGCTTTTCCATCAAGTAAGTCTGGCAAAAAGATAACCGCTAATGCAACGACGATGACGGTTCCTGCTAGACGATTCTGAAAAGTAGTTGCCACTATTGCCCCCGAGGTATTGCTGGTTTGAAATGAGTCAAAACATCGGCAATAGTATAAAATGATCCGTACACAAGCACCAAGTCATTTTCACATTTATTCGCATTATCGAGTGCTTTCTTGCATCCATCCAACACTGAACTGTAGCATCCCACAATTAACTGAGAGTTTAAGTGACTTTCCAATACACTTGCCTTAGCCCCTCTGGGAACATCAAGGGAAACGGGATACCAGGCATCAGCAAGCGATAACAAAGGCTCAAGTACACCTTTAATATCCTTATCCTCTAGCACGCCAACCACGACATGAAGCTTACCGTAACTCAATGATTCCAATTGACTAGCAAGGTATCTCGCAGCTTGTGGATTATGAGCAACATCAACGAGTATCGGAAACTCGGGGTTTAACCATTGACACCTTCCGGGAACCGATAGTGTCTTGAATGACCTTACAAGTTTTTCGCCGTCAAGGGGTACCTTTAAGTGACTCAAGGTAGCAAGTGCTGTTGAGGCATTTTGCAACGGAACCTGGGGTATAGGTAAGGTATAATGGGTAGTACCAAAAGACCATAACATCTCGCTGGTGTCTGTTTTTTGGTAAATAAATTCATGTCCTTGATAGAGTCCGTCTACAGCAAGTGATTGTGCAATATTGTAAACCGACTGTGGTAAATCATGGTCACCGAATACTGCTAAACTACCGGCTCTTAAAATACCTGCTTTTTCGGCACCTATGGCTTCTCGCGTATCACCGAGAAAACCTTGATGATCCAGATCAATCGTAGTAATTACCGCTATATCAGAATCAATCACATTAACGGCGTCAAGACGTCCGCCCAGCCCAACTTCCAATAACAGAAAATCGGGGGATTGTTTAGCAGCAATAATTAGTGCCGCTAACGTAGAGTATTCGAAATACGACAGACTGACATCGCCCCTCGCCTGTTCAATTGCTTCAAATGCTTTGCAAAACCACTCATCTTCAGACTCTACTTGATTAATTCTCAAACGTTCAGTAAATCTTTCAATGTGGGGAGAGCTATAAACAGCGACCGAGTACTCATGAGCCATGAGTATCGCTTCAATGGTTGCGCAAGTTGTTCCTTTGCCATTGGTACCGGCAACGGTAATAATCTGAGTATTGGGGAAATTCAGATCAAGTCTACTGAATACTTGAGTAATGCGAGAGAGCCCCATATCAATAGTAATGGGATGTAGGTGCTCTAAATAATGAAGCCACTGCGATAAATCGTGTGGCTTCTTAGTTAATGAGGTCATTATTGGCGTATTAGCTGTGTTTGTAGTGCAGTTTACTTAGCACGCTGTAGAGCTCGTCGCGCATTTGTCTGCGATCAACAATCATATCAATCGCCCCTTTTTCAATTAGGAACTCACTGCGTTGGAACCCTTCTGGCAATGTTTCACGTACCGTTTGTTCAATAACGCGAGGACCTGCAAATCCGATCAATGCTTTTGGCTCAGCAACGTTAACGTCACCCAACATTGCTAGACTGGCAGAGACACCACCCATTGTTGGGTCAGTTAATACTGAAATATAAGGCAAGCCTTTTTCACTCATTTTGGCGAGGGCCGCACTGGTTTTTGCCATTTGCATGAGTGACATCAATGCCTCTTGCATTCGCGCACCGCCACTAGCAGAGAAACAAATTAACGGCATGTTCTTCGCTAAACAGGCGTTCACAGCTTCAACAAATCGCGCTCCAACAACTGATGCCATTGAACCACCCATAAAAGCAAACTCAAATACAGCAACCACAACTGGCATGCCTTTCAGTTTACCTTCAACTACCACAAGGGCATCTTTTTCGTTGGTTGATTTTTGAGCACTGGTATATCTATCTTTGTAGCGCTTTGAATCTTTAAACTTCAATTTATCTTGTGGCTCAAGATCTGCACCGAGTTCTAGACGCTCGCCTTGGTCAAGGAAGTGGTCAATGCGAGAACGCGCATTGATCCGCATGTGATGATCACATTTCGGGCAAACTTGTTGTTGTTTTTCTAATTCAACTTTGTAGAGCATAGCGTTACATTTAACACAATTAGCCCAAATGCCTTCTGGTACACTGCCACGTGTTGATGTACTAGTTGTGGTACGAGGCAATATTTTTCCAATCCAACTCATTTAATCACTTCCTGAAAAATCTGATAAACAACAATGCCAGCAAACGCTTTGAAGCGTATAAGCATTTTTAATAGTCGCTATTAAACCACAGTTTTACGACTAACTTAAACATAAAACTGGTCTAAGAAGTCAATCTGGAACAAACACAGGTCCAAGAGGTGTCGTTGGAATTCCAAGTTCTTTAGGATAAGTTACATCAACAAGATAAAGACCGTAAGGTTTCGCCGTTGGGCCAGCCTTTGTACGGTCTCGCGCGGCAAGCACATCCGCTAACCATTCAACGGGTTGTTCCTCCTTGCCAATAATGAGCAATGTTCCCATGATATTCCGAACCATGTGATGTAAAAAAGCATTACCGGTCAAATCTAACATAACAAACTGATTAAAGCGTGTGACTGATATGTCTGTTAGGCGACGAAATGGACTGTTTGACTGGCAATCTTTGGCTCGAAAAGACGTGAAATCGTGTTCTCCCAAAAGACACTGAGCGGCTTCGTGCATTTTTGTTTCGTTGAGTGTTGGTCGAATATTCGTAACACCCTGAAAAAAGTGAGAAGGACGCGTGGCCTGATTGCAGACAAGGTATCGATAGCGGCGAGCGGTAGCGGTGTATCTGGCATGAAATTCTTCTGAAACGGGTTTGGCCCACTGAACAGCAATATGCGGTGGCAATTGACTGTTAACTCCCAGAACCCAGGATACACAATCTCGAGGATTAGTATGATCAAAGTGTACTACCTGACCTGAAGCATGAACACCCGCATCAGTCCTACCTGCACAGTGTACCGTGACGGGTTCATTTGCCACCTTGCTTATCGCTTTTTCTAGTGCTTCTTGAACGCTATTAACTGCTTGCTGCCTTTGCCAACCACGGTAACAACTTCCGTCGTATTCTATTCCTAATGCTACCCGCATCGAGTCAATCCCACCTCAAAAAAATGTGGGGGAGAGTTTATCATGGAATTGAGGTTTTGCTGGACTTTTTAGTCGTCCAAACTGGCGAGTATGCCTTCGGCTTCAGTACGTTGGGATAAGTTCCCTTTTTCAAACACATCTTGCAGTAACACCTTAGCTGAATTTTTATCATCAATTTCAAGGTATGCAAGGGCCAAATCAAGCTTTCCACCGAGACCACTATCATCTGAATTCAGGTTATCGCTTTGACTGTTTTGAGGGAGTACATGGTCAAAATTAAAGGGCTTTTCAATAAACTCTTCGGTGTCTGTTTCTTCTAATAATGTATCCACATCAATATAGTCAGCGTTCGGTATTGATTTTGCTAAAGCAGAAGACTCGTCGAGTAATGCACTGAGGTCCAAGTCCGGACGTTGTAAATTACTCTCGTCAGTTGCTAGGTTGGCCTTGGGGTCGCCGTGAACGGCTTCAACGTCGGGTTGCTCGGCTAGGCTCTCTAGCAGATCTTCAAAATCTGTTTTCTCAAGTGCATTGAGCATTTCAGACTCATCTTCATCAACCGTTGGCGATTCATCAGCATCAACAACGTCTTGGTTTACAACGTCACTATCTGGCGTTAATTCTACTTTGTCTTCACTTGACGTTTCAATTGACTCAGGTGCCTGCTCGGATGACGCTTCTGACAAAGGTTCGGGCGTTTTTGCCGTCATTGACGAATACCCACCCATGGGATCACTTCCTGTCATCTCGAAGCTAGTTGACATACTAGTAGGCTGATAGTCTTTTAACTTATCGTTTGCCAAATCATCTTCATCTGCACTGATACTGTCGTCTAGATTCTCCGTGTTGTCTCGTGGGACTTCTCCATCAATTGAATCGCTGCTGTCTGTCCCTTCATTTAATTCATGAGTAGATTCATCGCCCTCATCCATCGACTCCAACAGTTCAGCGTGCTCTTCTTTAGGTTCGTTTACTGCTTGTTGATGGTCAGTTGTATCAACGACCTGATGTTCACTATTGGTTGTATCAACATGGACATCAGATTTAGTCTGAACTTCATCGCCGTCATTCTCAGAGTCGGCGGGCGGATCTTGATGGGTTGCTTGAGTTCCTGTGTATTTATCGTCGAGTAAATCGTCAACTACTTGCTCGATATCATCATCTATGTCTTGATCAACGATTTGTTCAACTGCTGATGATTCAAGTAGATTGTCAAATGACACTTCATCATTCTCATCAGACGCTGCATCGGCATCAGACGCTACATCGGAAATTTGGCTATCGTCATCGGCTTCAAAATCAGCAAGCGCTTGAGCAAACTCATCAACGGCAGGGCCAGGTGTGTTTGTGTCAGCGTCAAGCCCGTTCCCCAACTCATCAATTTGAGGTGGCATCTCATCAACGATACTATCACCTTCAAGCGTGAGATCATCAACTAAGTCAGATTCCGTGGTACCGAGCATTTGCTCCAATTGCTCAACTTGTTCAACCTCATCAATGACTTCGGTCGAAACTCTGTCAAACGCTTCAGATTTTATCTGAATTTCCGACACTAACGATTCCATCAACTCATCAGAAATAATTTCATCTGAATCACTATCGAGTTGAACAAGGCGGTCCAATGACTCATCGCTCACGCTATCGAGCACACTATCGTCAATCAGTGGTTCAACGTCCAGACTTTCATTAGGCACACTCTGCTCATCATCTCCTTCGATGACTGCTTCTAGCTCATTCTCTGCACTAGCGACTACAAATTCGCCTTCAAGTTCTGGCTCTGCTGAGCTCTCTTGTTCAGACACGATGTCTGTGTCTACATCTGCTTCTATTTCTGTTTCTGCAATAGTCGATTGAAGCTCCGTTGCATCATCAGAATCAAACAAAGCATCTAAACCATCTTGATCCAAGAGTGCAAAATCGTCAGCCTCGGTTGGCTCTGATTCTTCAGATTGCACTGCCATTTGATCATCAAACACATCCCCTGCTGCAGCTTCGGAAGGTGTTTCGTCGACATCATCGATACTTAAATCGGAAAGAGCTACCTGCTCAGAATCATTGATTTCGTCAACATCTTCAATCAACAACTCGTCTGAAAAATCATCAATATCGTCATCTGTTAGCTCGTCAAGCAGATCATCTTCGCCAAATAAGTCATCTGCCGCCATTTCATCGGCTAACGCTTGTGCAATCATGTCAGAACTTTGGTCAACTGGCACCTGTTCTGGGGTTTCGGCCACTGCTTCAGTGCTTCCTGTTTTTTTACGGAACAACACATAACCGACACCACCCAACAACGCTAGGGTGCCAAATAAAGACAGGGCAATAATAAAGTAGGGAGACTGATAGAAGGGTGTTGTACTCTCGACCTCAATGGCTGGAGGTTGCTCAACAGGTTCAGCAGAAACTGGACGGGAAGCAAGTTCGCTTTGTTGAACTTCAAGGGTTTGAACTTTAGTATCTAGCCGCTTGAGGTCAATCATTTCATTACGTAAGCGATCGAGTTCTTCATTAACGTTATCCAAACGCGAATACAATGCTTTGTTCTGTTCTAACAGACTTTGCATATTTGAAATGGAAGCACCGAATTGTTTTTGTAACTTTTCAAGTTGTTTATTTTGTGAAGACGTTGCCGTTTGAAGCTCACTACTGAGCTGCTGTTGGGAGTCGGGCTCAGCGTCGGGAGCGGAGACCATTGCTTCGTTGCTCACATTTCCAACCGATGGGCTCCGAGCACTCGGCGCTTGCTGAACTGGCGTTGGTGTTTTTACCGGAGCTCGGGACACGCTCTGCTGAGGACGGCGTCTACGTTGATCCCAACTGCGCTTGTCTTGTTCAAATTTACGACGGGCTTCAACCAAGTTAACATTGGCAATGAAGGTTGAAGGAGGGATACGGATGTACTTGTCGTTGACAAGTTCATTTAAATTATTGTTTTCAAATGCGTCTGGATTGTACTGATAAATAGCCACCATCATTTGAATCATATTGACAGCCGACGAAGGGCGATAAAGCTTTGCGATATTCCACAAGGTATCAGCATCGGTAATAGGACCGTGGATTTCGGAATTAGGCGTCTGAGGACCTCGAATGGGTGTGACGTTATTTTGACGATTAAATGTATCGTCTGGCCCTTTAATTGCAACTGACTGGGCAAAACCAAGCGCAGGCAAAGACAACACCAGAGCCATCACAAGCTGAGCCATCCCCTTCTTTGTAAAGCGTGTTTCAGTTACCCTCATCTGACCGTTATTTATCCTTTTGTATTTCTTTTCGTTAGCTATCAACGTCAGCCCACAGTTGACTATAAACTAGTTACACTGAACTGGCTATCGTTGGGTGTTAAATTAAGTCATTTTATTGCTCAATTACCATCAAACATTGGTTCAATATTTACGTGAATTGATTTTGATTATGTTCACGTCATGATCACCCTAATATCCATTGGGTATTCTGAGAATAACTACACCGACATTTGGACAAGGATATTAGCAAAAAGTATACCATTAAAAGAATATTGTGTTAAAAATCAGTTACTCTCGTCCCAGTTAATGCTTCTCAAATTTTTTCCACTTGAAAAAAAAGGGCCGAACGGCCCTTTTATCATTTCAACAATAGAGTTTACATGTAATCTCTGATCAGCACTTCAGCTATTTGAACACTGTTTGTTGCTGCACCTTTACGGACGTTATCTGCAACGACCCACATGTTTAAACCAAGCGGGTGAGAGATGTCATCACGAACGCGTCCAACAAATACGTCATCCTTACCACTTGCATCACTCACCTGAGTTGGGAATGCTTCTCTATCTTCAATCAAGGTTACTCCATCTGCCTCTCTCAACAGTTGCTTCGCAGCTTCTGCGTCTAGAGGTTGACGTGTTTCAATGTGCAACGCTTCTCCATGACCGTAGAAGACGGGTACTCGAACGGCTGTAGGATTAACCATAATGGTGTCATCCCCCATGATCTTCTTAGTTTCCCAAACCATTTTCATTTCTTCTTTGGTGTAATCATTATCCATAAACACGTCAATTTGTGGAATAACATTAAATGCAATTTGACGAGAAAATGACGCAGGCTTTGCTTCTTTGCCCGCTAATAAGTTTGCACTCTGAGTTGCTAGCTCTTCCATTGCTTCTTTACCCGCACCA
Organism: Alteromonadaceae bacterium; assembly: GCA_964230195.1. Taxonomy (GTDB): domain Bacteria; phylum Pseudomonadota; class Gammaproteobacteria; order Enterobacterales; family Alteromonadaceae; genus CAXRGH01. The sequence goes on along the minus strand of CAXRGH010000055.1, from coordinate 151 downwards.
GAAACAGACTGATAAGTACAAACATTGATTCGGTCAATACCAACCGCATCTTGAATTGGTTTTAATGCAACCAACATCTGAATCGTTGAACAATTTGGGTTTGCGATGATATTGCGATTGCGAAAATCCGCTAAGGCATGAGCGTTGACTT
>CAXRGH010000054.1:0-2425 GCA_964230195.1 Alteromonadaceae bacterium | reverse complement strand
TATCTGCCGTGTCAGGCTGGCCGATATCATCAGTGTTAAGGCCGGTACTGAGAAAAAGGCAACGAGCAACGCCAATCAACGTGCGGCAGGCAAACAGTTGGACTTTGTCCTGTGTGATAAAGAAACCATGGCACCCGCAGTTGCCGTTGATTTAGTGCATAAAACTGCCAACGGTGGATACAAGGCGCAACGTGACTGGTTTGTTTCAGGTGCTTTAGATGCTGCAAGTATCCCGCATATTCGCATTAAAGTCCGTTCGGGCTATAAGCCGCAGGCCATACGAGAATGCATTGCCGCTAAATTGGCACCAATTCAATATAAGCAGCCAAAAGCCCCAATTGTCAAAGGTACTGTACCCAACGAAGCACGGCTATCTGGTACCATAGCAGCATAACAACACGCCAGGGTACAATGCGTGTAACGTCATACTCGGCCTGCACGCATAACTTTATCGCATGCAAGCACCATTTCGTTTGCAACTTTTGATACAACCATTAGACTATCCCTGTTTACTCATCACCAAAGGTTATTATGAAAGTTGCTATTTTAGGCGCAATGGATCAAGAAGTTGCGTTACTCAAAGAGAGTATTGAAGGTTTCACTACAGAATCACTACAACACCTGACAGTGTATAAAGGAAAGCTTAAAGGCATCGACGTTATTTTAGTCCGTTGTGGCATTGGTAAGGTAGCCGCCTCGGTTGCTACTACTTTACTCATCCAAGCCTATCAGCCAGACTACGTGGTCAATACTGGATCAGCTGGAGGGTTTGATCCCAAATTAGCAGTGGGCGACATAGTGATCAGTAGCGGTGTGAAACACCATGATGTCGATCTGACTCATTTTGGTTATGAAGCCGGTCAAGTAGCGGGCGGAGCACCTGCGGTATTCACTGCCGATAAAACCCTAGTTTCAGCGGCAAAGCGAGCCATGAAGTCGCTTCCAGACCTTACCTTTAGTGAAGGCTTAATTTGTAGTGGCGATGCCTTTATTGGCGATGATGCGACGGTAATGCAATTAAAAGCACACTTCCCAGACATGGCAGCGGTTGAAATGGAAGGCGCAGCAATTGGGCAAACCTGTTATATTTTAAACACACCGTTTATCGTATTACGTTCTCTCTCGGATATTGCGGGGAAAACTTCAACCGTTTCGTTTGAACAATACCTAGACAAAGCAGGCAAACATTCAGCGCAACTGCTAATAGGAATGCTGGAAGAGTTACAACAAACTCAGTAACAAGGATCTGATTATGGGCAACTACCAAGAAATGCCTTCACTACTCGCCTCTAGCAGTGTGCAAGATTTCTTGGTGGTAATCCTGGTTGCAGTGATTGCCTGTTCAACAGCAATCCCAGAGCGTTTTCACCCCCTCACGCTATTACACCTATTAGCCCTTCGATTGGCGGAAAAAGTCCACCCTGATACGCACCGTTCCGTATTTCAACAGCGACTTTCGGGCGTACTTGCACCCATTGTATTAATTGTTCCTTTTTTAATTTGCATTGCATTAGCATTCCAAATCGTTGAATTCCCCATCATCTTTGAGGCTCTTGTCCTCATACTGTGCGTTCGCTATAAACCCATCATGGCAATAAATCGTAAGCTTCAACGGCAACTCGAACTCGGAAAAAAAAGCTTAGCCAGGCACACCATTCAGACATTAGTGTTACGAGAAACGGGTACATTATCAGAACTTGGATTGGTGAAAGCCGGCATTGAAACCACTCTCCTTCGTATTATTGTAGAATTTATTGCTCCACTGTTTTGGTTCCTAATCGGTGGATGGTGGCTTACCTTATTTTATCGTCTTACGTATGAGCTTCATCAAGCTTGGAATGCCAAAACCACTCAATATCAACATTTTGGAAAACCCGTGGCGAGCCTTATTTATGTCATGACATGGTTACCCTTTCAAGTTTCATCCCTAGCCCTGTTTGTTATCAAAGGAGGTAAACAAAACTGGAGGTTACTATGGAAATCTCAATGTCCACGGTGGCGTTATCTCGGAGTGATAGGGAATCTACTCAATGCGCAATTAGGAGGACCATGTATTTACTTTGGCCAAAAATATCGATTTAGCAAAGTCGGTAGTCACAGAGCACCGCAAATTGCCCATCTAAAGGCCTCTCGTCAGTGGGTGATCATGTTAGTCTTAGCATGGCTAATCCTCAGCATAGTTTTGTCATCCTTGTTATTTCTTCTGAGCAAAAATTCATTATACTGATACTTGGATAACGCTATCAGAAGTACCCCATGGATTTCCACAACATGCCTCAACAAGTCGACTATCAGCAACTATGCCCAGATCATTTTGCACCGCTCATTGCGCTTGGTAATCAGGTCCATGGTGACAATTATTTAGATCATGAGAGCTTAACTCGTTATTACCACCGTGGCATCTACCAAGGAATTAATGCGAGTT
>CAXRGH010000053.1:0-2970 GCA_964230195.1 Alteromonadaceae bacterium | reverse complement strand
ATGCATCATCAAACGATCCATTTGCTTTTCGAACTCTTCAAGGACTTCTTCCTCACCATAGGCGGTGACAATATCGCCTCGCGCTACAATTTTTAATTTAGGGAAATATCGCTTAAGTATGGCAATATTCTTGCTTTTGTTGCCACCGTAAAATACAGTTGGATTGACTTCGGCGAGCTGTATAGAGATTTCATTCAATGGCAAATCATTTTTACATCAATGCTACCGCTTTTTTTTTGGTAACTTTGATTTCAAATTTAACGAATTTTGTCTTCTACGGCTTAATTTAATGCGATCAATTTGAATCCTGTTATTACACTCACATCGGATTTTGGACAAAAAGACCCCTATCTGGCATCTCTCAGGGGAGAACTTCACCGTTTGGTCGAACACCCAGTGATTGTTGATATCTCACATGAGATTGAGCCCTTTCACATTGCGCAAGCTGCTTTTGTAGTGCAAAATAGCTATGCTCATTTTCCCGAGGGATCGGTGCATATTTTGTGTATAGATGACACGGTTAGCCCTGAAAACAAACCCATTGTTGCCAAACTCAATAAGCATTATTTTGTCTGTGCAGATAACGGCATATTGTCGCTAATCTCACCAAAATTTAAACCGGATGAGGTCTATGAAATTGAGATTCAAAAAGCTCCAACCGATAGTTTTAGTACCCGAGGAATCTTTGCACATGCAGCTGCCCACATCATACGAGGTGGGACACTAAGTGTGATTGGTAAAAAAATAGCACAAATTCATGTCCGCTTACCGTTTACGCCAAGTGTAAATAATGACAAGAATACCATCACAGGTAAGGTCATTTATATCGATAATTACGAAAACGTTATCACCAATATTTCTGAAGAATTGTTTTTGGAAATTGGGCAAGGTCGTGCATTTACGATTCAATTCCGCAATAACGAAATCAAACAAGTGGTTCGTTCCTATGCAGAAGTAATCCGTTTTGACATCGATAAAAATAAACGAATGGAAGGGGGAAAAGAACTCGCTCTTTTTAATTCATTGGGTTTACTTGAATTGGCTATCTATAAAAGCAATCCAAAGCATACCGGAGGTGCTTCAAGTTTATTTGGCTTGCAATACCTTGACGTCGTATCTGTACACTTCGAATAGTGTTGATAAGTTCGTTTCCATATTCAAAAAGGAAAAGTTATTTTTGTTATATAAGGTTTAACACATGAAATTTATTGTTTCCAGTTCTGCTCTTTTAAAACCCATTCAAACCTTGAGTGGTGTTCTCAATACAACCAACACCTTGCCCATTTTAGATCATTTTCTATTTGAGGTTAATGACAATAACCTTCGGGTTACCGCAACCGACCTAGAAACAACCATGTCTGCCGTTATAAACGTAGAAGCTGACAATAGTGGAAGTATGGCTTTGCCAGCTCGATTGCTACTAGAGACGATCAAAACCTTCCCAGAACAACCATTGACTTTTACCTTAACAGATCAGAACACGGTCGAAATCAGCTCTAACTATGGGAAGTATGCTTTGGCTTATGCGAGCGCTGAAGAATTTCCAAAAGCGGTTAGCGTGAGCGATGCTAGTCAAATCAGTATGCCTGGAAATGTGCTTGCTACTGCGATTAACAGCACTTTATTTGCTTCTGGCAATGATGATCTTCGCCCTGTAATGAGCGGTGTGTTTTTTCAGTTTTCTTCAGCTGGTTTAACATTTGTTGCAACAGATGCGCACAAACTGGTTCGATATGTGCGAACTGATATCACAAGTAATGAATCCGCAGAATTTATCATGCCCAAAAAACCATTGACGTTGTTAAAGTCAATATTAACTGGGAATGAAGTAGATGTACAGTTGGAATACAACAATAGCAATGCCCGTTTTGTTTTTGATGATATCGAATTGACTTGTCGCCTTATCGATGGGAAATATCCGAACTATGAGGCAGTAATCCCAAAAGATAACCCCAATGTGCTCACAATTGATCGCAATTTGTTTTTGACAACAATGAAGCGTGTGAGCATATTCTCAAACAAAACCACACATCAAGTCCGTTTAAAATTGGCTGGTGCCGAACTCAATATTTCCGCTGAAGACATCGATTACAGCAATCGTGCAGAAGAGCGTTTGAGCTGTAGCTTTCAGGGAAATGATATGCAAATCGGTTTTAACGCCCGTTTTTTAATCGAAATGCTCAACAATATGACTTGTAAAGAGGTGCAGTTTGAAATGTCACTCCCCAATCGTGCAGGCTTGTTAACTCCACTCGACGGAACTGAAGAGAATGAGCAAATCACCATGCTGGTGATGCCCGTTATGCTTAATAGTTAAAGTATAATTTTACAGGATATAATCGGTACTGATAAACTTTGACTTTTTAGATGCCATCAATCGCTCCAAAATTTCATTGTTAATCTCGTTGTCTTTTGATGCTAGGAAAGTTCGTATCGAAAACGAACGCAAAGCATCATGAACACTGAGAGTACTAACCGCAGAATCCTTACGACCCGTAAATGGATACACGTCAGGGCCTCGTTGGCAAGAACTGTTGAGATTGACACGGCAAACTAAATTGGCTAGTGTGTCGATTAGAGGTCCCAGTTGGGTTACGTTCTTCCCAAACAAACTCACTTGCTGCCCATAGGAAGAAGCGGACATATCATTTAGGGGTTCCTGAATATCGGAAAATGATAAAACGGGAATGACTGGTCCAAATTGCTCTTCCTCATAAACTTTCATTTCAGGGGTTACAGGATATAATACAGCTGGAAAACAGTAATTTGCTGTCATCTCACCACCTCTTGTATTCATCACCGATGCACCCTTAGAAACCGCATCATCGATCAAATCTTTGATATATGCGGGTTTGTTTGGCTCGGGCAAGGGAATCAACAAGGTGTTTTCCCATGGTAATCCCACTTGAAGTGCATCAACTGCTTTAGAAAATTTCTCCAAGAAAGACTCGCGAATGTCTTCATGAACAT
>CAXRGH010000052.1:0-5502 GCA_964230195.1 Alteromonadaceae bacterium | reverse complement strand
CCTGCTCCTGCTCCTGCTCCTGCTCCTGCTCCTGCTCCTGCTCCTGCTCCTGCTCCTGCTCCTGCGTGTCTATTGACGCTGTATCATTCGAAGGAGACGCATTTGATGAATTCCCCTCGGCTGATGATTCGTCGAAAGCATCAGCTGGAACAAGATCGTCATCATCTTCTTCAAGCCACTCTAGGGGATCATGCCCCAAGCGGCTCTCTGGATCTTGATTCTTGTTTGTCATTAATCTGTTCCTCATGATGAATTATGTGCCCAGCGAGCGCTGTAAATTCTTTGCTTGAGCTACTCGTAGGTGCATAAGCCAAAATCGGTTTTCCATAGCTAGGGCATTCGGCCAAAATGGCCCTTTCTGCAATATGAGTCGGCACGAGATCATCACCAAAATAATGCGTTAATTTAGACAGCACATCTTGGCTGAGTCGTCGCTTTTGCATTCGACTTACAACAAACCATTTGCGTTTGTACTTTCCTAAAACACGTTCAAAGTTATGAACGGTGGATAACAGCAAAGACAACCCTGACATTCCGAAATAGTCTGCGGTAACGGGAATGACTAACTCATTCGAAACCGCTAACGCATTGACAACAAGAAAGCCTGATGAAGGAGGGCAATCAATCAAGATAAAATCATAGTCACTGATTTGCTGTTGTACCGCTTTTTTTAACAGTAAGCCTCGTCCTTTACCCTTTGGGGTCGACTCTAATTTTTGTAAGCCTATGCCCGCAGGCACGAAGCTAAGCGTTTCCGAAAGTGTAATTGTGACTTCGGAAAAAGATTTTTCTCGCGTTAGAATCGCATCTACCCCTGGACGGTTATTTTGGAAAAAACCAAAGCTCTGTCCCAAATGACCTTGGGGGTCCATATCGATGATAAGGACTTTGTATCCTTGCATGGATATAGCATAGGCAAGGTTGGCGCAAACTGTGGTTTTGCCAACGCCACCCTTTTGATTAACACAAGCGATAATCCGCATGCTTAAACCGATGAACTCTCTGTGTTAACGATGCTCTGTAATCCCGCCAACGTATCCACTTCCAAAATAGGTTCTAGCGTTAGAACAACAACAATGCTTTCTCCGTGCTTAAACATGCCTTTGATAAAGCTAGTATCAACTTTTGCGCCAATGGTTGGAGAGGCTTTGAGTTGACTCTTTTCAACAGCAATTACGTCGGAAACGGAATCCACAACAATGCCTATAAGCATTTCTTTATGGTTGTACTCCACTAGTAATACGACAATGACGGTTTGCTCAGAGATGCCACCATGTTGGTAGCCAAACATCTCACGCAGATCAATGACGGGTACCATCGTATTTCTAAAGTCAATCACACCTACGCAGTGGTTAGGCATATTAGGCAAGCTGCGGTGCTTGCCTAATGCTCTGATTTCCTGAACCTTGGTAATGTCTAACCCGTACTGATCGTCATCTAACGTAATACAAAGTAGCTGAAGTTCATTGTTGTTCATGGGATTTAGATTACCACTCTAGAATTCTTGCCAATCATCATCTGAATCGTCTGTAGATGCTGAGAAGTCAGACGCAACAGAGCGCGGTGTCATCGAGGGAGCTGGAGCGCGTGGCGCAGACATTCTCGGACGTTCAACTGGTTGCGGCTTTCTTGGAACAGGTTGAAAGCCATTGCCTTCATCCGTTCTAAAGAAGCTCACAATGTCGACCATTTCATCAGCTTGTTGAACTGATGATTGACTCGCAGAAGACGCTTCTTCAGCCAAGGCTGCATTTTGCTGTGTAATATCATCTAGTTCAGCAACAGCTTGGTTCACTTGCCCGATACCGGCAGCTTGCTCGTTGGTTGAGTTTGCAATGTCGGAAATGAGCATAGTGAGGTCATCAACATGATTCAGAATGTCTTTCAGTGCCTCACCACACTTGTTCACCTGATCACTACCTGTGCTGACACGTGTTGAGCTGACATCAATCAGTTCTTTAATCTCTTTTGCTGAAACCGCTGAACGTTGCGCCAAGTTTCGTACTTCGTTTGCAACGACCGCGAATCCTCTGCCCTGCTCACCGGCTCGAGCTGCTTCTACCGAGGCGTTCAAGGCAAGTAAGTTAGTTTGGAAGGCAATGTCATCAATAACACTTATGATTTCAACAATCTTATTGGAGCTTTCCGTGATGGCTGCCATTGATTGCACCGCATCGGATACAATCGATTCACCTAAGCTTGCTTGTTCTTTGGCGCTATTGGCGGCTTTATCGGCTGTTGTGGCGTTGTCTGCGGTATTACGCACATTGCTGGTAAGTTGCTCTAAACTTGCAGCGGTTTCTTCAAGGTTAGAGGCTTGCTTTTCGGTACGTGTCGATAGCTGATCGTTACCAATTGAGATTTCGTGGTTCGATGAACGGATTGAGTCAGTGGCTCGTTTCACGTTACCCAATACTTCGTTCAATTTATCGATGGTGTCATTCAAGGCTAACGAGACATCGCCAAAGTTGCCTTTGTATTGATTTTCAATTTTCGATGTTAATTCACCTTCTGCCAATTTTTGCACCGTGGCGCTAATATCTCGCACGAAAGCGTTAACGGTTTGAGAAAGGTTATTCAGGCCTTCAGAAATATTTAAGAAGAAGCCCTCTTTGTCATTTGTACTGATAAGTGCGCCTAAACGACCTTCGCTGACATCTTGTACTAAGCGCTCTACCTCGCCTTCAATATTAATTTGAGCAGTGATATCGCTCCACTCAACCACGGTGCCTAAACGCTCGCCTGATTCATCTTTAACGGGGGTTGCGATGAGGTTGAAATGGCGACCACCCACTGCGATTTTAGCGGTGTATGGGCTTTCTAAACGCTCTAACATTGAGCGCTGGTGCTCTGGATTTTTGTGGAAGATATCGATATTTTTGCCCAGTAAAGCATCCGGGTCAAAATGCGGTAAATCTTTACGGATGTCACTTGCAGCGTTACGTAACATACTCAACACAGAGTTATTAATGTAAACGATGTTGTTACCTCTATCTGCCACCATGACATTAGTGGTTACGCCATCGAGGGCAACTTTAATACGCGCATTTTCTTGTGCTAATTTCGCCTGCTCTTTAATGTGAGTAATGTCTTCCCACTCAAGAGTCGTGCCTAAACGCTCGCCACTTGAATCTACAACAGGGTTAGCCGTTAATCGCAGATGCAGTCCTTCAAGGTCAATCTCTGTGCTGTATGTTTGCGTGAGGTTATCCAGTAGCTGACGCTGGTGGCTTGGTGACTTATGGAAAATATCGATGTTTTTGCCCACGAGCGCATCTGGATCGAAATCAGAGCGAATCGTTTTAAACTTCTCGACATTCTTCTTCATCATCTTGTGAAGGCTGTCGTTCAAGTAAAGAACGTGGTAATTCGGGTCGGCAAGCATCACGTTGGTACTCACGTTATCAAGCGCAACTTTCATGCGTGCATTGACTTGCTCTTGTTCTTGTTGCTGCTTCAGTAACGTTAAATCACTCCACTCAACAACGGTACCGAGTCGCTCGCCTTCATCACCAATGATTGGGTTGATGACCAAACCAAATGTCAGGTCTTTAACGGCAACTTCTGATTGATAAGTCGCTTTCAGGCTATCCAAAATTCGGCGCTGATGAGAAGGATCTTTGTGGAATACATCGATGTTGGTACCAATTAGCTTTTTCGCGTTAAATCCGGCGAATACCTCTGCAAACTTACCTTCATTTTGTTCCATGAGTCGAGATAAAGTATCGTTCATGTAAACAATGTTGTAGTCCGCATCCGCGAGCATCACGTTAGTTGTTACCGCACCAATAGCCGTGCTGATACGCAGGTTTTCTTGCTTGAGCTTTTCGGCTTCAGCTCTATCGGATAAGTCGTTCCACTCAACAACTGTTCCAATACGTTCCCCTTCGTCTGTGAACACAGGGTTGATGGTTAAACCAAACGTCAGTTTTCCAACGTTAATTTCAGATTGGTATTCTGTGTTTAACGTGCTGAGTACGCGACGTTGGTGGCTTGGATCTTTATGGAAAACATCGATATTAGTCCCAACCAAAGTACGTAGATTAAATCCGGAGAAGTGAGAAGCTAATTCGTGTTCATGAATTTGAAGCATCTTATACAAGCTATCGTTGAGGTATACGATGTTGTAATCCACGTCCGCAAACATTAAATGCGTATTGGCTTTTTGTACGGCAACTTTAGAAGTGATTAATTCTTTTCTCACAGTGTCGGTAATATCGTTTTGCTCTGTAATCGTGGCTTTAACCGAACTGAGCAAATCTTCGAAAGAGCGTCGTGTTTCAACTAAATCTTCATCTGTCAGTTCGGCTTGACCTGCAGTGGCCTCTTTTAAATCTCCCGATTGAATAGTGCTGACAGCAGAACGAAGCTGTTGGTTTAGATTTTTAAGCTGAGATTGGATCCCAGTTTTGCTTGACTGACTTTGCCATACTGCAATGATAACGCCTATCAGTGATACAACCATAACCACTATTGGCACTTGAGAGCTTGAACTGGTACTCCAAGCGATCGCAATATTGATGAGAAAGGCAAGTGCAATTAGGACTGTTGCGACCATCGTTGTGTTCCTCATTATCTTCGTTGAGCTAGTTGAATTATAAGTTTTTGGTTAGCTGGCTTTCGGGATTTCCAAATCCAGTAAAGTATCTACATTGAGTAAAATAACCATGTTGGTTCCGTCATCGGCAATGCCGGAAACAAAACGCTTTTCAATGGCTAAATCAAACTCAGGGTTAAATTGACTATTGTTGCTGTCGGTTTCGACTACTTCGGAAATGGCATCCACCACAATACCGATGGTTTTGTGGCCTTCCATTAACTCAACATCCATAATCAAAATAACGGTTTCGGCATCATAAGACTTTGACGACATGCCCAGTCGTTTGCGCAGGTCAATGATAGGTACAATCGCGCCCCGAAGGTTGATTAATCCTGCTACATATCCGGGGGCGTATGGGATCCTAGTGCATTGTTCCCACGTTCTAATTTCTCTGACTTTGAGTATATCGACAGCGTAGTCTAATTCCGCCACCTTAAAACTCAGCCATTCTGCTTTTTGATTGTCATCAAGGGTTGCCAGTGTTTCTGGTAACGAGTCTTCTATATCAATCTGATTCTCTGTTGTCATATCAGTGCATCCTCACCCGAGAAATAAGCGCGCCTACGTCAATAATGAGCGCAACCGAACCATCTCCCAGTATTGTGGCACCGGATAGCTCTTCGACTTTCGCATAGTTTGCTTCCAATGATTTCACTACAACCTGCTGGTGGTTCGTGAGCTCATCAACCACAATCCCACAATGCTTTCCGTCGCTTTCTACAACAACAATAAGGTTTTGTTTTGGCCCGGTTTCTTGGCTTGGTGGACATTCAAAAATATCAGCAAGGTGAACGATGGGGATGAAGTTTCCTCGCCATTTAAAAGACACCCCTGTATCACCGACTTTGTTGATGTCTTCTGGCTTCATTTGAATGGACTCAATGATAGAAAGCATCGGAATA
>CAXRGH010000051.1:0-17397 GCA_964230195.1 Alteromonadaceae bacterium | reverse complement strand
CAGAGCAAGCTGCAAGTGAAATATTGAAGGGAATAGCTACTCGTAAACGACACATTTCTTTTCCTCGAGGTTTCTCGCTCATATTGAAACTACTGAGCCTTCTTCCAATCAACATTCAAACGCGTATTTGCCGTAAACTTTCGTAATAATAATCATAGGTAAGGGAATGAAAAAAAATATCGCCATCATAGGTTCTGGAATATCGGGACTTACGTGTGGGTATCTGTTGTCACCACATCACAACGTAAAAGTATTTGAATCTAATCATTACATTGGTGGTCACACCAACACCGTATCGGTGAAGGTAGAGGACAAAGATTACCGGGTGGACACAGGCTTCATCGTGTATAACGACTGGACATATCCAAACTTTATCGCGTTAATGGATAAAATAGGAGTATCTGGTCAGGATACTGAGATGAGCTTCAGCGTAAAACATCAAAAAACAGGATTAGAATATAACGGAAATTCGCTAAACACCCTATTTGCTCAGAGAAGAAACATTGTAAGACCAAGCTTTTATTCAATGCTTAATGATATAGTGAAATTTAATAACCTCTGTAAAAAAATGCATGCAGACAATACGATTGATGAATCACTTACCCTTGATCAACTGGTTCATAAAAACAAACTCGGCACCAACTTTACCCAACATTATCTATACCCCATGTGTGCTGCCATCTGGTCGTCAAGTTTGGAGCAAGTAACAAGTTTCTCTGCCAAATTCTTTATTAACTTTTTCGTCAATCACGGATTACTGAACATAACTGATAGACCCCAGTGGCAGACAATTAAAGGCGGTTCAAGCGAATACATAGCACCGCTAACGGCAAATTTTTCTAATGACATCCATCTAAACACCGCGGTTAACAACGTCAAGCGTGATGGTAAACAGTATAAGATTAGTCTAGATGACGGTCATGAATGGCTCGCAGATGAGGTGATTTTTGCGTGTCATAGCGACCAAGCCTTAAAGCTACTTGACTCGCCCAGCGATGCACAAACGGAAGTACTAGGTGCGCTTCGCTACGCGAAAAATGATGTCGTATTGCATACGGACACATCTGTACTCCCTAAACGCCCCCTAGCTTGGGCTAGTTGGAACTACCTGTTAACTGGAGAGGATAGTGAGACGAGTCGTCCCGCCGCCCTCACTTACAATATGAATATCTTGCAACGCATTGAAAGTGATACTACTTTTTGTGTAACACTCAATAAAACTGACAACATTGATAGCAGCAAAATATTGAGACGATTTACTTATGCACATCCACAGTTTAGTAAAACGTCATTGGCTGCACAGCAAGAGCGATCGCGTATATGCGGGGAAAACAACCTCCATTTTTGCGGAGCCTACTGGTATAACGGTTTCCATGAAGACGGCGTTCGCAGTGCGTTAGATGTATGTCAACGATTTGGAATTTATTTATGACGGATAAGTGGGGCGAGAGTTACTTGTGTTCTGGTAAAATGCATCATGCTCGGTTTAGCCCCAAAGCTCATGCATTTCAATACAAAATCACCTTAATGTGGGTGGACTTACAAGCTGAGAAATTTTCAACTCAGAACGCAACTACGATCCACAATCGACTCATTAGGTTCTGTCCAAACGATTATTTGAACTGCCAAGACATTGCCCCTGAAGTTAAGCCATTGGCAGAGCGTGTAAAGCAAAAAATGTCAGCGCTTGCAGGGCGCCCATTAGATGGTGATGTGTTTCTACTCGGCGCGACGCGAAATGGTGGTATGTATTTTAGTCCAATCAATTTGTATTATTTGAGAAATAATAATACTTACACTCATGTCTTAGCAGAGGTGAGTAATACACCGTGGAATCAACGACATTACTATATCATTGACCTGTCTAATCCGAGAGATACATCAAAAGCATTCCATGTATCTCCATTCAACCCCATGGACATGACTTATAAGTGGCATCTTCCTCAACCGACGGAAAATATTCACGTTGGGATAGACTGCCTACAGGAGAGAAAGGTCTTCACAGCTTCAATGCAGTTAAAGAAATATTCATTATCAACACAAAATCTAAAACAGTTTCAATGGCGTATTGTGTTGATGACTTTCATGACCGTATTCGGAATATATTGGCAAGCACTCAAATTATTTATTAAACGGGTGCCGTTTTATGGCCATCCGGGGACCCACAAAGCATGATTAAACCAGATAAAAACAATGACAAGGAATATCCATGTTAAGTACTGAACAAACAACAAAAACAACCGCAAGAACAACTCTGCTAGATTCCCTTGCGCAACAGTCCCTGTTGAAGTTATTTAACAAAATGACCAAAGGGCATTTGACCATATACGAAAATGGCGTCTTACTGGAAGATTTTGGTGATCCCAATGACAATCTTAAAGCGGATATCAACATTCTAGACCCTGTTTTTTTCAGACGCTTTTTGTTTGGTGGCTCAATTGCCGCAGGCGAAACCTACATTGACGGCATATGGAAAACTTCAAATCTCACCGACGTCATCAGATTTTTTGCTCGAAATATCCATATTATCGATGCGGTTGAAAAACAATTCTCATGGCTTTCGCGTCCCGCTAAATTGCTAACACATTGGTCAAACCGAAACTCAAAGCAACAGTCTAAACGTAACATCGCGGCACATTATGACCTTGGCAATTCTCTCTATACAGAATTCCTCGACGATAGCATGATGTATTCTAGTGCGATCTACCCAAACGAGGATGCATCGGTCGCACAAGCACAACAACATAAATTAAAAGTAATCTGCGATAAGTTGCAGTTAAGCAGCAGCGATCATTTGATGGAGATTGGTTCTGGCTGGGGAAGCCTCGCCATATTTGCAGCCAAGCATTACGGTTGCCGCGTGACAACCACGACAATTTCAGAAGAACAATTTGCATGGGCTGATGCACAAATAAAACAGCAAAATCTAACAGACAAAATTACATTGCTGAAAAAAGACTATCGCGAGTTAACAGGCCAATATGACAAGCTTGTTTCTATTGAAATGATAGAAGCCGTCGGAGAATCTTACTTAAAAACCTTCTTTGAAACTTGTAACAAACTGCTCAAGCCGAATGGTTTAATGCTACTTCAAGCAATCACTATTAATGATCAGCGCTATGCGAGCTACAGCAAAGATGTCGATTTCATTCAAAAATACATTTTCCCAGGCGGCTTCTTACCGAGTGTTGAAAAAATGTCTAAAATGACGGCCAGCCATACCAATATGGTGATACGAGATTGTCATGACATAGGCATCGATTATGCCCGCACACTAAAGCACTGGCACGAGACCTTCGTGAATAACACTGACAGTTTAGCTGCTGCGGGTTATGACGAATGGTTTAGACGTATGTGGGAATTTTATTTTTGCTATTGCGAAGGTGGATTCAGAGAGCGCACCATAAGCACTGTGCAACTTCAACTTAGTAAACCAGAATTTTATGGCACCATTGTTCGGTAAGCCGATACTCGTCAACGCCATTTGGTTCCAGTTGGCGTGGATTTGTGCAGTTGTGCTACATCAACCTTATTTATTGATGGGTCTAATTACTTTTCATATTTGGATGGTGAGAGACCAAAGGCTCAAGGAATTAGTGGCGGTTTGTGCTTGCTCCATGATTGGCATTGCTACTGATCAAGCCCTTACTGTGATGGGCGTTTATGACTTCACATCGGTGTTTATTCCAGCATGGCTCGCACTACTGTGGGTATGCTTTGCGTCGACACTCGGATTTAGCATGGCATTTTTTCAATCACATGTGTGGTTTGCTAGCCTGTTTGGGGCGATCGGCGGGGGCTTAAGTTATTTAGCGGGCCATAAACTCGGAGCTGTCGGGTTCCCTTTGGGAGTGACCAATACTATTTTGATCGTTGCGACAGTTTGGGCCTTACTTTTTCCTCTTTTACTGTTCATTTATAGCAAGGTTAAGGACTGATATTATGAAGGTCTCGCATCGATATCGTGCCATCGGTAGCGCACTTACCTTCTTGTCCCTGCTTGGCAGCGCGACTGCTTCTGAGATATCAGAACTGCCTACTGACTATCGAATTGTGGGGCAAGCGACACTTTCTGTTTTATTCTGGGATATCTATACCGCCACCCTGTTTACCCCATCCGGAACATACCCACCAAAATCGAATAAATTGATGTTAACGTTATCTTACCTCCGAGATATTGATAGCGACGAGTTAATTGATGCCACGAAGGAACAATGGCAGCGTTTCAATGTATCAGAACACGATCAATCAAAATGGACAGAAGCGTTATCAACTATATGGCCTGATATTAAGAAAGGAGATTCCTTAACCTTTGTTATGCATCCGAACGCTAGTTACTTTTATTACAATAGCAAGCATGTCGGTAACATTAACGACCCTGCGTTTGGACCTGCATTTGCAGATATCTGGCTTTCCGACACATCTGAATATCCAAAAATTCAAAAGAAACTCATAGGACTCCAATAATGAAACGGTATTATTTTATTCTCATTGTTCTCCTCAGCGGTTGCTCCACTTCACTGCAAGATTATGCTGGTAGTGAACCGACATTTAATCTCGAGGCCTACTTCAACGGTCGGTCCGTGGCCCGTGGGATCTTGCAAGACTACAAAGGCAAAATAACACGACATTTTTGTGTCGATATCGTAGGAACATGGAACAATAACCAAGGAACCCTGCACGAATCTTTCTATTTCAATGACGGCGAGGAACAGACGCGCATTTGGGAGATAACAACCCACACAGACGGCACTATTACAGGGACGGCAGGAGACGTCGTAGGTCAAGCGTCAGGAGCGATTGAAGGAGCAGCTTTGAACTGGCAGTATACGCTTCAAGTTCCAGTAAACGAAAGCATAATGGAGTTCGAGGTAGACGACTGGATAATCCAAACCGACGAGGAGCGATTGATGAATCGCTCCTACCTTAAAAAATGGGGAATAACCGTTGCAGAGATTTTCATACACTTCGACAAGTCAGAGACGGTTCAAATGTGCAAACCGCCTGAGGACTAACGAGTATCTTTAATGTCTAAAGGGCCTTAAGCACTACAGAAACTCAGTGGCACTGATTTCAACGTGACTTTCGCCCCCTCTCTTACTTCAACGCAGCCAGTATCTGTTGAGACTTTTTCTTTTTGAATAACTTTGAATGGCCCTTTTGTTGCGTGGTGCAAGGTATATTCATAAGCATCATTGGAGCCTTCAAAAATAGCTGTAAATATCCCCCCGATGATGCCACCAATAACCATGCCAGCCAAGAAACCGCCGGCCCCCTCATCAGCGCCTTCGACTGCTCCTTCGGCAGCTCCCCACGCTATACCAACCGGAACATTTGAAGATAACTCTACGTTTTCTACTCCTCGTAATTCCGCAAAGTAGGTTGATATGACGCGATTTTGATCAAAACGATCCGTGCCTTTAGTAGCACAAGCGCTCAATCCAACAGCGAGTGCTGCGATGATAACTAAATGATTTTTCCCACTTACCTTCGTCATATTTCTATTCCTTAGTGATCGAGTTTCTGTACTTTAGAGAGCAGTCCTACGGCGATTTGGTTCCAAAGCTATTTGCATAATTGACGCACCATTGTAACAAAGTATAAAAAACCGCGACTAGGCGCGGTTTTCTTACATTAATGGGATATTACTCTTCATCATAAATTGTGGGTATTGGAACCCGTTTATGCTGGGTTTTCTGGTAAATGCCGATTAGTTTCTCGTCTACGTAGGAATCAACCGATTTATTTTCCAAGAAGTCATCAATTTGGTCATAAGAAAGACCTAACGCATCCTCATCTTTTTTCTGAGGCGTCAGGGATTCTAGGTCTGCCGTTGGTGCTTTGTGAATGATGTGTTCTGGTGCACCCAGTTCAGTTGCCAACGCTCTCACCTGACGTTTACTTAGCCCAAACAACGGAGCAAGATCACAAGCACCATCACCATATTTTGTATAAAAACCGGTGATATTTTCAGCTGAGTGATCAGTTCCTAAAACAAGTCCACCAAACATACCTGCAATTTGATACTGAGCAACCATTCGAGCGCGCGCCTTGACATTACCTTTCACAAAATCTTCATGGGATTGTTCAAATTGACGGACGCCTGAAACAGCTTTCATACATTCAGCGTGAATAGCATCAGCTCCAGTTTGAATATTCACAGTTAACGACTGAGAAGGTTGAATAAATTGGATACTTGCTTGCGCATCATCCTCATCGGCTTGAACTCCGTAAGGAAGACGAACCGCAATAAACTGATAATCACTGGCATTATTCGCTGTGTTAAGGTCATCCACTGCTAGCTGGGCTAACCTGCCTAATGTGCACGAATCAATACCTCCACTGATCCCTAAAACTAACGTCTTGACACCTGCTTCTTTCATTACGTTTTGAATGAACGTAACACGCCTTTCAATCTCGTGTGTAACATCGATCGCAGGAAGTACTCTCATTTCCTCAATGATGGAGGATTTTGTTGTCATAAATAGCTCTCTTATGTTTCTACAGTAATTTGTACCATCGTATAACGGTGCGTATTGAAGCTTCATCTGCACCGGCATTAGACTTCACAATGCATTTTACGTGTTGCTCACTAATGAGATCCAAAGGTAACCAAAAATAATACCAGTCTCGTCCGCACACACCCGATGATGTGAGCATTTGTCAAAGCCAACACTAGACTCTATGCGCCATAATACTGATAGCGTTTGGTTTCTCAAGTGTTTAACGAGAGAATGGTTAAAATACCGATGAAAAATAATCACTGCCTCCGTCACGTATCACGTACAGCTTTGGGGTTATCCATAATTGAATTAATGCTTGTATTAGCGCTGACTGCTATTATTTCTGCCGCTTTCATTTCATGGGGAAATATTCCCAAGCGAACTCAATTTGAAAACGAATTAGCAAACGTTGAGAGATTTATCCAATATGCAGCAGAAACAGCGATTCAATCTTCTACTACCATCATAGTTTGTCCAATTAATACCGATGGTGTGTGCGATGCCAGTGGGGGAAACAAGAAGCTCAAATGGAACCAAAGGCTTGGACTGTTCGGTCAAAGTAATGGTAAATCTGTTTTAATAACCACACTCGCTTCACCACCCCCTCTTTTTATTCGGACTGGAGCAAATAGAGATAAACTTAGTTTTTACGGTTCACCGATGAATGCTGATACAGGAAGAATAAGGCTGTGTGAAGTTTTGAGTAAAGGTTCCATACAAATGGCAGCGGATAGCAAGCTGCACGGGGCAGTGGTTATCGGTAGGACTATGAAGTTACGTAAATCAAAAGAGCCAAGCGATGTGCTTGACTCTAATCGGAATTGCTTGCGTTAGTGCTGTTACATTTGGCTTTGAATGTAATTTTCTAACCCAATCATTTTGATTAAGCGCAACTGCTGCTCAAGCCAATAGGCGTGGTCGCGTTCAGTGTCATCTAACAAAGTCATCAACATATCACGAGTCACATAATCTTTCTCCGTCTCACAAATGGCTATTGTTTTCTTCAATAACTTTGCAACGCTATATTCCACGTTAAGATCTGACTGGAGCATCTCCGGTACATCTTTTCCAACATGAATAGCATCGCGTTTAGTAAGATCCGGAGTGCCCTCTAAAAAGAGAATACGCTCAATCAATAACGAAGCGTGGCCTTTCTCATCATCGAATTCATGATTGATACGCTCAAATAGCTTTGTGATCCCCCAGTCTTCATACATCTTGGCATGAATAAAATATTGATCCATTGCTGAAAGCTCATTTGCCAACAGGGCATTAAGCGCGTCAATAATATTTTGATTGCCTTTCATCATTACTCTCCTAAGTTTGATTGGATGTACTTTTCAATACCAATTGTGTCTATTTGATATTGTTGCGTTTCCAACCAATCCAAATGCTCTTCTTCATATTCAAGAATAGATACCAACAAGTCCCTGCTCACATAGTCTTGTTCCTGTTCACATAACGCAATGGCACGCTTCATAAGGGGTAATTGTTGTTGTTGAAATTGAGTATCACACTGAATCATCTCTTGCGTTTCTTCACCAATGCTCAAGCGTCCAAGCATTTGTAAATTGGGTAGACCTTCAAGAAACAAAATGCGCTCTATCAGCTCGTCTGCTTGTTTCATATCCTTGATGGACTTCTTATATGCCTTACTATTGAGTTGTTCCACACCCCAGTTTTTAAACATACGAGCGTGTAAGAAATACTGATTAATGGATGTCAGTTCGTAGGTTAGAACTTCATTCAGTATTTGAATAATAGTCGTCTGTGCTTTCATCATCAGCTCCTTTTCGAATGTGCATAAAGTGTAGAGCAATTCAAGAAATAGTCAATTTTTTTCAACAAAATCATAGACTTAATAATGATAACAATTACCATTAACACCTTGGTTATTATTCATCTTTTAGACAGAGAAAATAGAAAGGAAAATCATATAGTTACTTATTAGGTTTTGGAATTGGGCGGACACGCCCCCATTTTGCAACTTGGATTTGAGTGTCGTGAAATAAAATCTTCTCGCCGCTCTCGCGTTTTATACATACCCGCACCTGATATGTGTCACATCGCAAGAACCGTTGATGCTCGTAACTATTTAACATGCCTGACGGACAACGTTCACCTTCTCGAACACGATTAGCCACTACCCATGCATAATAGTCAGGATCTGAAGAGAACCGCAGATTAGTATTTGGTTGGACTGAAGCTTCAACATGGATATACGATATTTCTTCAATTGTTCGTTCACTCAAGTAAACCAGTTCACCGTTATTGTTTGACGCATCACACGTTATTGGAGCATTTTTTATCTGAGCATGCTCCAGTAGAGTTCTAACGCCAGTCAAAAATTTTACCGTGTCGATATTCAGATTTTGAACGGCCGGTTGTGTCAGTGTTCGACACGGCTTCTCTCTCCATGATGAATGCTGAAAAGATGGATTTACGTAATAAACCTCACAATTTTTTTGACCAACCCCAATGAAGGGATTACTGCAGTTGTCATTTCGAACCCACCAACTATCGCCATTATCATCAAAAAGAAATGTCTCTGGACACTTCTGCAATTCTATATTTCCCAATTTGGTACTTGATAATGTGCGAATAGCTTGTTTTAGAATGACTTCATCCGAGAACGCGCTAGCCCCTGCATCTCCCAAATGTTCACTGTACTTTGTCATATTCAATATACCGACGGATGCCACACTCAAGAGTGCAACCATCACACTTGCAATGACGATTGTGTAACCTGCCGCTAAAGATTGTTTTTGCTTTGTCATAGACATGCCTCTGTATTGTCCCAGTAACGAGTAATTGACGATGTCTCTCTGCTCTCTGCATTCAACATTTCTAATTCTATGTGAATCCCAACGATACACTTTACGTTGTTTTCAGTGAGTTTCGAGGTGTCCGATATTGTGTAATACACACGATTTTTTCGGATTAAATATTTGACTTTGAAACCTGAAATTCCCTCTGCAATTACAGACTGTGTTCCTTTTGTTACCGTATACCCTGTGCCATTTTTCGCCTGATAATTATGATAAGATTGACATTTCAGTTGCTGTTCTGGAGTAACGTAATACTCACTGAGCATCAATATCTCTGCTGGTTTTTTGTTTTGTCGAGAAATACGATAGGGGTCTGAAGACGATAGAACGCCAGTACAATCACGCTCTGACTGAAATGCAACAACTAACCTGGTTGCGTTATCATTGCTACAAGTACCCGGATTAACTGATGGCAGCGTCTCATTTGAGTGGCAGTAAGTACTGTTTGCTCCCGAGTTCCACGGTTTCGCGAAAACCACTGGATTATTCCTTATAAAGTGCTGTTCGTCTGTGTCGTCGTTTTTGTGATACCCCACCATCTTTAATTGCCGGTACAGTTTTGTTTTAACTAAAGCCATTTGACTTTTTAGACTGGTGTCATGGTTTGTTTGGCTGGAGCCAGCCACTGCAATGGATGAGTACTGTACACAAGCAGCGATCAGAATGCTCATGAGTAAAATAGAGAATAGCGTCTCAACAAGACTAAACCCTATCTGATTTGAGTAATGTAAACGTTGATATTTCATTAAAAGAAAGTTGTATTGCACGAGAGGCTGCCGATCAATGGAACAAGCAAGTTTAGAAGAATGAATTGATGATATGACTTTTCGACTATGATTAATGTATGAATTTGAACGTTGAGGTATTGATGTTTTAACCCCTGAGTAGCCTTTGGTGATCAATTGTCAATCTATTGGCGGTTCCAACGTTTTTTTGTATTGTCATTGATATCATCTAGGCCGCTAATGAGAACCGACTCCATACGAATCCTCATTAACAAAAAAACCGCCTATTCAGCGGTTTTTATCATTAACGTAGCAAGGGTTTTCATTAAGAAATCATTTTCACTCGCAGTTCTTTAGGCACCGCAAATTCTATGTTTTCTTCTCTGCCGGCGACCTCGGTAACTGTCTTAGCGCCTAATGACTTTAATTTATCAATAACACCTTGGACTAACACTTCAGGTGCCGATGCACCGGCCGTAACGCCAACAGAATTTACCGCTTGAAGCCAATCCGCATCAATGCATTCTGCATCATCAATTAAATAGGCTTTGGCACCCACTTTTTCCCCGAGCTCACGTAATCTATTTGAATTTGAACTATTTTTGGCACCAACAACAAACAAAGCATCGCATTGTTCTGCAAGAATTCTTACCGCGTCTTGTCTGTTCTGTGTTGCATAACAAATATCATCTTTACGAGGTCCCTCAATTGACGGGAATTGAACGCGGAGTGCATCAATAATGTCGGCGGTATCATCCACAGACAATGTGGTCTGGCTACAGTAATACAAGGCTTCTGGGTTTTTGACTGAAAGTTTTTGAACATCTTCAACCGACTCAACCAGATATATACCACCATCAGTGTTATCGTATTGCCCCATAGTCCCCTCTACCTCAGGGTGACCAGCATGACCAATCAAGATGCATTCGGTACCTTGGCGGCTCGCGCGAGTTACCTCCATGTGCACTTTGGTTACTAATGGACAAGTGGCATCAAATACCTTGAGGCCACGATCAGCGGCTTCCTTCCGAACGGCTTGAGAAACCCCATGGGCAGAGAAGATAACAATACAATCATCAGGAACTTGTGATATCTCATCAACAAAAACGGCACCGCGATCACGTAATCCATCAACCACGAATTTATTATGGACAACTTCATGACGCACATACACCGGTGGCGAGAACATCTCTAATGCGCGCTCAACAATCGTAATAGCACGGTCAACACCGGCACAGAACCCTCTTGGGTTTGCTAATTGAATGTCCATTGTCAGTCCTTACTTAACGTCAATAATTTCTACATCAAAGATAATGGTTTGCCCCGATAAAGGGTGATTAAAATCCACCGTTACAGAGTGACCTTCTACCGCTCTAATGATACCTGGGAGTTCGCTACCGTCATTTTGACTGAAGCCCATAATCATTCCGACTTCAAGCTTGGCATCTGCATCAAATTTTGAGCGATCCAAGAAGTAAATATTATCAGGGTTCGGCATACCAAACGCATCATCTGCGGGCAGCGTGAAAGACTTTTTGTCACCCGCTTTCAAGCCGCGTAAACAATTTTCAAAGTTGATGGTTAAGTTGCCATCTCCCATGACTAGTTTTGCTGGTTTATTGTAAACTCGCGTACTATCAGCCGCCGATCCGTCTTCGAGCTTCAAATCAAAATGCAGCACAACCTGACTGTTATCGCCGATTACTTGCTCAGTCATAGTATTACTCCTCACTACCGTTATTTTTTATGGCATCGTAGATGATGATGGCTGCACCAACAAAGATCGCGCTATCAGCAATATTGAACGCTGGCCAGTGCCATTGCTGATAGTAAACATCAATGAAGTCAATCACATAACCGTAAACTAAACGATCAACTAAATTACCGATAGCGCCACTCAGAATACAACAAAATGCCACAGGTAGAAGAACTGCCTCACGTTTACTTGTGCGCAGCCAATATAGGATCATACCACTGACAACCAAGGCAATAATTGAAAAAAACCAACGTTGCCATCCGTCCTGGTTAGCAAGAAAACTAAATGCTGCGCCAGGGTTTTGTACGTAAGTAAAGTTAAGTAACGGAATTATCTCGATACTTTGATACAAACTCATATTGCTAACAACCAGTGTTTTTGTCACTTGGTCAGCAATGAATAGAACAACCGCCAACCATAACCAGCGCAATCCTGAGTCTTTAATTGTATCTAAAATTCTAGGCATGATTGCGCGACTCCCCGTCACCTTCAACATTTTCTACACAACGGCCACACAACGATGGGTGCGCTTCAAAGCTTCCAACATCTTCTCTATGGTGCCAGCAACGATCGCACTTGTGACCTGCCGCAACATTAACGGCTAACCAAAGACCATCAAGCTCAGTTACTTGAGCATCACTTGGTGCCTGATCAACACTAACGACCTTTGCTCCTGATGTGATCAGAACGAAACGAAGCTCATCTTCTAGCTGTTCTAGTTTTGCTGCAATATCCGCCGTAGCATAAACGGTAACGTCAACCTCTAGGGAACCACCAACAGTGCCATCGCGACGAGCTTGCTCAATCGCTTTGTTGACTTCAGTTTTGACTTCAAGAATTGACTGCCAAAAACTGTTGTCCATTGCTCGAGCAGGAATACCTTCTAATCCATCATACCAAACACCCGTAAAGACATAATCATCGCGTGTCCCAGGCAATGCGGCCCAAGTTTCTTGAGCGGTAAAGCTCATGACAGGTGCCATCCAACGAACAAGGGCTTCAGCAATATGGTACAGAGCGGTTTGGCAAGATCGGCGCGCATGGCTGTCAGCCTTAGCCGTGTATTGACGGTCTTTTATGACATCTAAATAAAAGCTTCCTAATTCAATAGAACAGAATTGCATCAAAGTTTGCGTGACTGTTAAAAAGTCATATGCTTCATACGCTTCAATGATTGTTTTTTGTGTTTCTGCGGCGCGACTCACGATCCAATGATCCAAACCAACCAAATCATCAAAAGCCACTTGATCAGTTGCAGGATCAAAACCGTTGAGGTTTGCCAGTAAGAATCGAGAGGTATTACGAATTCTTCGATACGCATCCGCGGCGCGTTTAAGGATTTCGTCAGACACCGTCATTTCACTACGATAATCTGTTGATGCTACCCACAATCGCAAAATATCAGCGCCTAACTTATTCATTACCGTTTGCGGCGACACGACGTTGCCCAACGACTTTGACATTTTTTTACCTTGACCATCAACGGTAAAGCCATGTGTCAGTACTTGCTTGTAAGGTGCTTTGTCGTAGCAAGCAACCGATGTCATCAATGAGGACATAAACCAGCCACGGTGCTGATCAGATCCTTCTAAGTATAAATCTGCACTTGCCGGAATGTCGTTGCGTTGATCCACCACAAAATAGTGAGTCACGCCTGAATCAAACCAAACGTCAAGAGTGTCTTGGACTTTCACATAATCATTGTGATCGTCACCTAACACCGCTTCTGCTTCAATATCCCACCACGCTTGAATGCCATCATGTTCAACACGCTCGGCAACCTGCTCTAGCTGCTCAAGGTAATTGGGATGCAGATCCCCTGTTTCTTTGTGAACAAACAGCGCAATTGGCACCCCCCATGTCCGCTGGCGAGAAATACACCAATCAGGGCGACCATCTACCATAGTCTCAATGCGTTGCTCACCCCATTGAGGTATCCATTGGGTATTATGGATTTCTTCAATTGATGTTGAACGCAGACCATTATTATCCATACTGACAAACCATTGCGGTGTTGCGCGGAAAATAATAGGCGTTTTATGACGCCAACAATGAGGATAGCTATGTTCGAACGCCTCATGATGAACTAAGGAGCCCTTTTCATTTAGCGTGTCAACAATCGCATTGGTGACTTTAAAGACGTGCTGGCCAGCAAATAGTGGTGTGCTTTCAACATAAACACCGTTTGCACCCACCGGATTTGCTACTTCTAAATTATATTGCTTACCAACGTTGAAATCGTCGACACCATGTCCTGGTGCGGTGTGAACACAACCGGTACCGGACTCTGTAGTAACGTGACCACCTAAAATCAGAGGGACAGTAAAGTCATAGAATGGGTGATTAACTTCAAGAAGTTCGAGGGCGGCACCTTTGCAATAACCTAACGCGTGATATTTATCGACACCAAAACGGTCCATACATTGGGTAACGAGTTCCGATGCCACGATAAGGCGCTCTTGTTTACCCTCGTCCTCAACCTGTACTAACGTGTATTCTAATTCAGGGCTTAGACAAACGGCTCTGTTCGCCGGCAAAGTCCAGGCTGTTGTGGTCCATATTACAACAGACACTTCGCCCTGACCTGTTCTGCCTTCAACGCAACTGAATTTAGCTGCAACGGCTGCATCATCAGCCGCACGGAACCTCACGTCTAACGACGGTGATGTTTTATTCTGGTACTCAACTTCAGCTTCGGCGAGTGCTGAACCACAGTCAGTACACCAGTGAACCGGTTTGAAACCTTTCTGCAGGTGACCTTTATCAATAATCTTTCCAAGCACTCGAATAATATTCGCTTCAGATGTGTAATCCATGGTTTTGTATGGATTATCCCAGTCACCTAATACACCAAGTCGCATAAAATCGGTTTTCTGACCGTCGATTTGTTTCTCTGCGTAAGCTCGGCACTTTTCTCTGAATTCCGCGGCTGTGACTTTCTTGCCTGGTTTCCCTACTTTCTTCTCTACTTGTAGTTCAATCGGCAAACCGTGACAGTCCCAACCTGGGACATAAGGCGCATCAAAGTCCGACAGAGTTTTTGATTTAACAATAATATCTTTCAGAATTTTATTAACCGCATGACCAATATGGATATTACCATTGGCATATGGAGGGCCATCATGCAATACAAACGGCGTTTTACCTTTTTTTGCCTCACGTATGCGTTGATATAAATTATCTTCATACCATGCATTCAACATGCGAGGTTCACGCTTTGCCAAATCACCACGCATAGGGAAATCAGTTTGTGGTAAGTTTAATGTGTGTTTGTAATCGCTCATAATTCCTCAAATACACCAAGTGTTTTATGACTTTTGTTTCTTCCAGTTCAGCATCATACTGACTGTTTAATTTCTGCGCCAGATGCAAGAAGCAACTTCGCTTGCTCTGCATCTTTTGCGATTTGTTCTTTTAACTGTTCAAACGAATCAAACGTTTGTTCGTCCCGTATTTTCGCCGTCGGGTAAACTCGAATACGCCGTCCATAGAGGACCTTCTCATAATCAAAAATATGAACCTCAAGTAAACGTTGATTACCATTGACGGTTGGTTTAAAACCGATATTTGCAACGCCATCATAGTGTTGTTCATCAATCGCAACTTTGACGGCAAAAACACCATTGCACGGACAACGGGTCATGTTCAACGGAACATTGGCAGTGGGAAACCCAATGGTTCTGCCGCGCTTGTGCCCATGTACTACTGTTCCCGCCATAGAGTAATCCCTGCCCATCATAGAAGCGGCGAGCGAAAAATCATCATTTTCTAGCGCACTGCGGATGGCTGTCGAACTAATTCGACAATCCTTCATGCGATAGCTTTGTGTGCTGACAACATCAAAACCACACAACTCGCCCTCTCGCACCAGCATGTCAAAATCGCCTCTACGACCACACCCAAAACGGAAGTCGTCTCCCACAACTAAGAACCTGACGCCAAGTTGTGCAACCAAAAGATCTTCAACAAATGATTCCGCACTCTTAGACGCGAACGCCTTGTTAAACCGAACCACCACGAGCCTATCAACACCTAATGACTTTAGCTGTTCATACTTGTCTCTTAAAACACTCAGCCTGGCTGGCGCTGATTCTGGATGAAAAACTTCCTCTGGTTGTGGTTCAAAAACCATCACTGTAGCAGGAAGCTCCATCTCTTTGGCTTTTGATACCAAATTTTTCAGTACTGCTCTGTGCCCTAAATGAACGCCGTCGAATTTTCCGATGGTCAACACACAACCCACGTGTTCATCACGCAAATTATGCAAGCCTCGAATCAATTCCACGTTACCTCCAGCACCTACTTAATAAGTATTTTTTCGACCGATGCTGGAGTATATCTAACATGACAAAGACTTTCAGCAATTGGGAGGTGTTTTTTTCGTCTGAATCGCAAAATTCTCGTTTTGAGATTGAGGAATGGCTAGCTTAACCGCGTTGGTTGAGAAAATCGCGAGGGCGAACACCCAAGAAAGCAATGGAAATTAAGTAAGTTACAGCACCTGAGAGTACAAGTTTTGTGAGTAATAATAGTTGTTGGCTGAAACTGGTCTGTTTCCACATGTCAACAGTGGGGTTTATCCACCAACATACAAATCCCATCACCGTTGTCGCGAAAATCACTTTCGTTGCAAAAAGCAATGTTGACTTATCAAGCCTAAAGATCGCTAATCGATGGAGCTTCTGATACAACAAAAAGGCATTCAATGCGGCAGACATAGAAGTTGCGATTGCCAGTCCAACATAGCCAAAGGGGACTGCAAATAGGATGTTAAATACCATGTTAGAAACCATGGCATAAATACCATAACGAACAGGAGTCTTGGTATCTTGGCGAGCATAAAAAGCAGGGGCCAAGATTTTTATTAACATGAAGAAGATCAAACCAAAACCGTAGGCCATTAAACTGTAACTGGCCATCATAGCGTCTTCATGAGTAAATGCTCCGCGCTGAAACATTACCTTTATCAAGGGAAACGCTAGGACAATTAATGCAGTTGCCGCAGGGATACCGATGGCAATAACGGATTTAAACGCCCAGCCCATGGTCTGTTGATATTGCCCTTTTTGTTTATTAACGGCTTGCTTTGATAACGTCGGCAAAATCACTGTTGCAATGGCAATACCGAATACCCCGAGTGGAAACTCGAGCAATCGGTCGGAGTAATATAACCAGCTGATAGAACCGGTAACCAGAAAACTCGCAATGACAGTATCCAACAATAAATTAATCTGACTGACTGAGACGCCAAACAACGCAGGGATCATTAATTTTCGGACTTTGGATACCTGTTTATCACGCCATCCCCATCGAGGTTTAACTAACAAACCTGAACGATGTAAAAACGGTAGCTGAAATAACAGCTGAGCAGCCCCCCCAATGAATACCCCCCACGCTAAAGCGAATGCTGGTTGTTCAAGTGTTGGAGCTAACCACAAGGCGCAACTAATAATTGACACGTTAAGTAGCACTGGGGTAAACGCTGCCACGGAGAAACGATTAAATGTATTAAGAATTGCGCCACTCAACCCCGCCAATGTGATAAACCACAAATAAGGAAATGTGATTTTCAACATATCACTGGC
>CAXRGH010000050.1:0-6106 GCA_964230195.1 Alteromonadaceae bacterium | reverse complement strand
GACAAAGTCGGTGTTTGCACTGCTAAAAATTTGCAGATTATCGTTTTAGTTAATTGACTGATTTTAATGCATATTCATCCTTAGTTATCTAATTAAAATATACTCTCTAGTATAAATCACTTTACAGCTTTATTTTTTTACATAGTATATGGCGCTCATATCATATTTGTAAGTTAGCAACGAAAATGGATTTGGTGCGATGAATATAGAGTCAAAAAACTTTGGAGCAATGCTGAAAGCATCGCGTCAAGAGAGTGGTTTATCGGTTGAGCGTATGTCGGAATTGTGCAGCGTTCACAGGAATACGATTTGTAACTGGGAGCGAGACGCCAGAAGCATGCCGTATTTAGCCGTTATAAAGTACTGCAATGTCTTACTTGCGTGTGGGAAGCCAGGTGCATCTCGTGCAGCTTTAAAGGAATTGATCAATGAGGTTTGCATCAGTAATTTGTCTGTAAGCTAACCTGATAACGCGTACTGGATATCTAATTCAGCTGAGAGCGTGATAGTTTGTTGCGCTTTTCCCATAGAGTGTGAGCGATCAGTGCAGCCATTATAATGCCAATCCCCAAAAAGCTCATTAGGGTAAACTGTTCATTAAAGATCAGCCACCCAAGTAAAAAAGCAAAAGGCAACCCGCTATATTCAGCAATGACGACGCTTCCGGCTTCAGCTTTTCCGTAAGCATAGGTACAGGCAATGTGGTAAAGCCAATAGCATAGGCATGTTCCGCTAGATAAAATGACCAAGTTGGTGGTTATTGGTTGCCAGTACAATGCTGCTAAAACAGCTGAGAACGGCAAGGTGCATGCGGTCGTCCAAAAGACAACAGAAGTAGCGTTGAGTTGGTGAGAAAGCCATCTTACCGATAAATTAAATAAGCAAACCGCTGTCGCGGTTGTGAGTGCTGCGACTGCTCCCAAATTGATTTCTTCGGGGCGCAGTGCAATTAACACACCGATAAACCCAATGACAATGATGCTAATTCTTCGTTTTAATAGGGGTTCGTTAAATAGCAGATTGGCGAACAGGATGGTGATCAGTGGTGATGTATAAAATATGACATTAGCCGATGACAGCGGTAGGTGAAGTACGGCATAGAGTGTTGCACCGCCACCAACCAAACTAATTATCGCTCTAAATACGTGAACCGCTAGATTACCAGGCGCTCTTTTCTCTCTTGGTAAATTCAACCAAAATGGAAACAAGATCAGCACAAGCAGCACCTGCCGTAAAAACAGGTATTGAAATGTGCTTTCGCCTTCCCCAAAAACCTTTAAGACAACATCCCCGAGAGTTGCAAAAAAATTCCCTACAACCAGTAAAAGGATTAGCCAAGAGGGAGTCAAGTTCAGCAATGGGGTGCCTTTACCATTGCTATGTGTGGAATTCCATCTTCCAAGTAGCTGTCACCGATGCAACTAAAACCATGTTGTTGGTAGAACTCTTTGAGATGATACTGCGCTGATATTTTGCAGGGAGATGCTGGCCACATAATGGCAATTTGCTCATTGCTTTTGTTCATCAAGGTGTGACCTAATCCGGTGCCACGGGTTTCCGGTAAGACAATCACACGGCCTATGCTCGCATGCTCGGGGTAACTCACTTCCGGAGCTAGGATACGCGAATACGCTTTCAGTTCACCATTATCATAGGCAAGTACATGTTTAGTCGTACTGACCCTGTCTTTGTCGTCTAAATCCGGGTAATAGCAGGTTTGCTCTACAATGAACACATCGCATCGAAGTTTCAATAAGTCATAAAGTTCGTTATTGGTGAGTTCTTCAAATGATTTGATTATCCAATGCATATTCGCCCTTAGTGCAGAAAAATTGACGGTCAATAATGGTTTATCTTAGTGTAACTATCTCGGTGAGATTGATTTACGCCGATGTTGCAGTATTCTAACTCGATTAAGACGGAACTGGTATAGGTAATAACATGTCTACAATTTTTAATTTGGGTTCGATCAATATTGATCATGTGTATCTTACACCGCATATTGTTGCACCCGGAGAGACCCTTGGTTCAAGGGAATATCATCATGTTTTAGGCGGCAAGGGAGCTAACCAGTCTATTGCGTTAGCTCGTGCCGGTGCAAGAGTTTGTCATATTGGTGCTCTGAATGCGGATCATGAAAATATTGTTCAGGATTTGTCTAACGAAGGCATTCAAACCGATGGGATTTTAAGGTCTCAGTTGGCGACTGGCCATGCCATCATCCAAGTCAGTGATGATGGCGAAAATGCAATTGTGCTGTTTGCGGGTGCAAACCATGATATTTCTCCCGCTCAACTGAAAGAAAGCTTATCAAAGGCAAATTCTGGCGATTGGTTTCTTACCCAAAATGAAACCAACGATGTTGGTCAAGCCATCAAAACAGCGAAAGCAATGGGGTTAAAAGTTGCGTTCAATCCAGCGCCTATGGATGATACCGTTGCCGACATTTCGCCGATGTTAATTGACCTGCTCATTGTCAATGAGATCGAAGCAATGCAACTGTCGGGTACTTCCACTATTGAAGAGGCTGAAAAGTTTTTCTTATCTGAGTGGGATGATACCGAAGTAATTGTCACTCAAGGCAGCGGCGGTGTGGCTCATTTATTCAGTGGAGTGCGCACATTTGTAGAGGCAGTCAAAGTTGAAGTCAAAGATACAACAGCAGCCGGTGATACCTTCGTTGGTTATTATCTTGCACAGCGTAGTCAATTGGTTAGCACTAAAGACGCACTGAAAACAGCATGCAAAGCTGCGGGGTTAACGGTCACTCGGCTGGGGGCATCGAGCGCGATCCCCACCCAATCTGAAGTGGAAAAATTCGCCTCATTTAATCATGAGTAAGGTAAATAGATTAGATATGACACATAAAGTAATTATTGATACGGATCCAGGCATTGATGATGCAATGGCCATATTTTTCGCCCTTCAGGCGAAAGAGATTGAAGTGATTGGTTTAACGACCGTTTTCGGTAATGTACCGGTGGAGATGTCCGCTGCAAACGCATTACGATTATGCGATATCGCCGAGGTTGATATCCCTGTAACTAAAGGCGTTGCTCGCGCTTGGATTGGCCCAGAGTCAACCTATGCCCATTTTGTTCATGGCGACAACGGATTTGGTGACGTGCCATTGGAAGCGCCAAAACGTCAACTTGATCCCAGGAGCTCAGCGCAATTTATTGTTGATATGGCACGGCAGTATCCCGGTGAGATCACTGTGGTTGCAATTGCCCCTCTTGGTAATATCGCCCTTGCGTTGCGGTTAGAGCCTGAACTTCCTAAATTATTGAAAGCATTAACCATCATGGGTGGTGCAGCCTACTGCCCTGGAAATGTGACGCCAGTAGCTGAAGCCAATATTTGGAATGATGCACATGCAGCCGATATTGTGTTTAATGCAGGTTTCAACCTACAAATGTTTGGTTTAGATGTCACCAAAGCAGTGTCTTTTCACCAAGCAGATCTTGAAGAATTGACGACGGCAAGCCCGGTTTTAGGTGGTTTTGTTTCTGATGTGGCTCAGTTTTATATGGATTTCTATGCGAGGGAAATTGGCGAGCGTGCTTGTTACTTCCATGATGTTCTGCCATTGGCACATTTGATTAAACCTGATTTGTTCGAGTTTCAACAAGGGCAAGTTAGGGTGTCAACTGACCCGGTTACCATAGGACAAACGGTTTTTGCTGATCGACCTTTCCCACATCTACAACAATTCAATGGCGTACCCAGTTGCGATGTGGCGGTAAAAGTCGATGCTGATGGACTTCGTCAACTGTATTTTGATGTTTTCAATGCCTAATGTACATCACACGATGTGTCGTTAAGTGTTGACGAATAAGAGGAGCTGCGGCTCCTTTTTTGATGGCTGACCCGTGGAGAGCGGGTGGCCATGTTGAGACTGGTCATATCAATCATAAATTGTTGAGCAAAAAATCCACTTTTATCGTATACTACGCCGCTTAATTCAACCAGTGATAGAGTAATTGTAATGAAGCCGAGTGTCGCGATTGTGATGGGGTCCAAATCTGATTGGCCAACAATGAGAAAAGCAGCCGAAATGTTGAAGCAGTTGGGCGTTGAATTTGAAGCTAAAGTTGTGTCTGCCCACAGAACACCTGAGCTACTAACCGAGTTTGCAAAAACGGCCGCTGACGAAGGGATAAAAGTGATTATTGGTGGCGCTGGTGGCGCTGCACATCTTCCTGGTATGATTGCTGCCCACACACATCTTCCTGTGCTAGGCGTTCCAGTCCGTTCAAGCCAGCTCAGTGGTGTTGATTCGTTGTATTCAATTGTTCAAATGCCAAAGGGCGTCGCGGTTGGTACCTTAGCCATTGGTGAAGCTGGAGCTGCAAACGCTGGCCTTTTGGCTGCTCAAATGCTTGCGGTTGAGGATCCAGAGCTGACAAAACGCGTGATTGCGTTTAGAGAAGCACAAACACAAATGGTATTAGAAAATAACCAACTGGAGTTGGACGAGTGAGAGTCTTAGTCTATGGTGCAGGCCAACTTGCCCAGATGATGCAGTTGGCGGCTTTTCCTATGGGGATTACCGTGCACGCTGTTGATGTTGCAACGCGCAGTGTTGTAGATGCATTGACTAAACAACCTGTGGATATTTCGTTAGAAGACGCAATCGCGCAGGCGACCGTCTTAACCGCAGAGTTTGAGCACGTTCCAGAGGATTTACTCGCGCAGGCCGACGCGAGTGGCAAGTTACAACCAAATCAATCATCAATATTAGTCGGCGCAGACCGTGTCAGAGAAAAGCAATTACTGACCAGCTTGAATATCCCAAACTGCGAACATGCCATTGTTGATGACATCAAGCAATTACCATCAGTGGTTGACGCCTTAGGTGATAAGTTAGTGTTAAAAGCGAGTCGCGATGGTTACGACGGGTATGGCCAATGGCGACTCTCAGATGCAGCTCAGTTAGCTGAATTACAAGCAAGTTTAGCTGATCTTGATTTGAAAAAGGTTCCACTTGTCGTGGAGAAAATGACGCAGTTTGACCGCGAGTTATCCTTACTCGGTGCACGTAATCCAAACGGTGAGATCGTCTTCTATCCATTAGCTGAAAACTTGCATCACCAAGGTCAACTGCATTTGTCGGTAGCCCCCGCGCCGTCAGTATCTGCAGCATTACAAGCCAATGCTGAATCGCAATTTGTGAAACTAGCTGAAGCGCTGGATTATGTCGGTGTATTGGCAGTCGAGTTTTTTCAATGTGGAGATCAGCTATTAGTGAATGAACTTGCGCCTCGCGTCCATAACTCCGGTCATTGGAGTCAATGCGGTGCAGTTGCCAGTCAATTTGAGAATCATATTCGAGCGGTCTGTGGATTGCCTCTTGGCGCTGCGAACGCTTTGCAGCCGTCAGCCATGGTTAACGTGATCGGTTACGGAGATTCCGCTGATGATCTCAGGGTATTGGATGATAGCCAATTGCACTGGTACGGCAAGACTCTGAGAGCAAAACGTAAAATGGGTCACTTAAATGTCACTGCGCCTTCTTATGAGGCACTTGCAGAGAAGCTCAATCGGTTGGCGGATAAATTACCCGAGTCTGCTTTTCCAGTGCTACGTGAAGCAATTGATGATGTCTTAAATGGCACTGTTGGATAAAAAATCAGCAGGTAAAAGCGGTTAATGAAATTAATTGATGTTTGCTATTGACTTACTGAGTCAATGACATAAAATGCGCATCACTTTCAGCGAGTGCTGAAGGCAAAAAAATGTGCCGACTTAGCTCAGTTGGTAGAGCAACTGACTTGTAATCAGTAGGTCGCCAGTTCGATTCCGGCAGTCGGCACCATTTTTCTAAAACCTTATCGTTTGATAAGGTTTTTTTGTATCTGCTCCACGGGAACGTTTCAAGCTTTGAAAAGTGGATTGCCCTCTCTATAATAACTCAAACTCAAAATCGGATTAGGACATAATTGTGAATAGTGTGGACATTACATTAGATAACTTTCAATCAGTGTTTATTGAAGGCTCAAAAGACAAATTGGTCATGATTGATTTTTGGGCTGATTGGTGTGAGCCGTGCAAAAATCTCATGCCGATTTTGGAAAAATTAGCATCAGAAAGATCGGAAGAGCAC
>CAXRGH010000049.1:0-29256 GCA_964230195.1 Alteromonadaceae bacterium | reverse complement strand
AGAGCCTAACTCGTTATTACCACCGTGGTATCTTCCAAGGAATTAATGCGAGTTGGGTGGCGCTTTTAGACGGGCAGCTGATTGGCTTTCGTTTAACCTTTGCTCCATCGCAGTGGAAAGTAGATGAATGGTGCACCACAGACGATTGGCCAGTGACCAGTGATAAAGTGTGTTATTTCAAATGTAACACAGTATCAGAAAACTGCCGTGGCCTAGGGGTTGGATCAACCTTGTTAAAGCATTCCATTAATAGTGTCAAAGCACAAGGCGGTCTCGCCGGTGTCGCTCATATATGGGCAGAGAGCCCAGGCAACAGTGCCTTTAAGTACTTTTCCAAATGTGGCGGCAGCTTAATTAAAGAGCATCCTCGAAAATGGGACATTCACTGCATTGAAGATAATTACTTATGTCCGATTTGCGGCAATCGATGTTATTGCACAGCCTTAGAAATGATGGTGGTCTTCAATAATGTTTGATCCCGTTGTAGAAAAGCAACTCGCTCCCCAACGCCATTACCAAGATAACTATTGGAAATTGGCAGCGCAATCAACGGATTCAGTGCCACAATTGACGCAGGACATTGAGACCGATGTACTGGTTGTTGGAGCAGGTTATACCGGGTTAACCTGTGCCTATTACCTCGCAAACGAGCACCACGTAGAAACAACCGTGATTGACGCTGGCCCTGCCGGCTGGGGGTGCAGTGGAAGAAACGCAGGGTTTGTATTGAACGGGACTGGCAGACTTGCACTTTCTCAGTTTCAAGAATCCTTTGGTTCGGAAGTCGCTCATGCCGTTTACAATGAATATCGTTCGGGTATTCAACAGGTTGAGAGCTTGATTGATATCGGTAATATTCAGTGTGAGGTCAGCCGTGGGGGATATCTAAAACTCGCTCACAATGAAGCGTCAAGCCAAAAACTCAAGGCGCAATTGAGCTATATAAACTCAACCTTTAATGATGAAAGTTACTGGATAGATAATGAACAAGTCCAAACGGATTTCATTAAAACTGATTTGGTTTACGGCGCACAGTTTGTCCCCTACTGCTTTGCCCTCCATCCGCTCAAGCTAGCTCAGGGCTACGCTAAGTTGGTCGCGAATGCAGGTGCTACTCGGTATCAGCAAACCCCCATGATTGATGTTAAAAGTGAGAATGGAAAACATAAGGTCACAACCCCAAGTGGTACCATTACCTGCAATCAGTTGGTGCTTGCGACCAACGGCTACAGTGTCAACAAACTTCATCCAACTATCGATAAGCGCCATTTCCCAGTGTTATCGAGCGTATTAGTCACCGCCCCCTTGAGTGCCCAACAACTAGCCCAATGCGGCTTGATGAAAGGCCTAATGGCCATGGATACACGAGAATTAAAATACTATTATCGATTATTACCAGACAATCGGATCTTGTTTGGCGGACGTGGGGCCATCAAGGGCAAAGACGCAAATCATCCCTTTTACAAACAACGTTTGATCCAAGGCTTATATCAAACCTTGCCAGGGTTACACGGCATCAACATTGATTATTTTTGGAGCGGATGGATCAGTGTCGCACTGGACGATTACCCGCGAATATACTCCCACTATGATGAGGCACCGGTACACTACGCAATGGGGTATTGCGGCTCAGGCGTGTCCTTCACAACACAGGCAGGAAAACGGCTCGCGGACGCTTTAGTCGGTAAAACCGTCAAGGATATCCCGCATGTTCAAACCGCATTGCCCACCATCCCGTTTTCTCAATTTAAGCGGATAGGTTTATGGGGCTTTTATCATCTCGCGCATTGGAAAGACCGCTGGGGTTAGTTGGTGCTTACCCAGCGGAAACGTTGCTGTGATTGACCATCAACGTCAACGGTTTCTGTAAACATTGCCAGCGGACGCACCCAGCACGCCCCCTCTCCATACAAGGGATAATAAACCACCAGTTGCTCTCCTGTTTCAGAGTGGGTTGCCACATCCACCACCTGATAGTCTTGCCCTTTGTAATGACGATACCGACCTTTGCGTAGCGTTTGCGCCATTACTGACAATCCTCAATTAAAGGAAAATCGATGATAGTGTGATACGCTCTGATCCGTTGAAAACGAGCAGACTTGAACGCCCATTCCCTCAAACTATTCACGGCATAGGCATCAAAAACACCTGCGGGTGATGAGCGCACAACCATGGGGTTCGTCACTAAACCTTCTCGGCTGATTTTGAATGCAACGTGGACCCAGCCAGTCTGACAGTTAGCACTTGCTTCGCTCGTCATATCAGGTTCCGGCGCACGGTCAGGACGCAAGCGATTCTTTGGTAAAACGGGACGTTCATCCACAGGTTGAAGTTGATAAGTGGTTTGACAACCAGCCAACATAGCAACGGATAAACACATAACGCAGCCCGCGACACGCATAAGCAATCGATCATTCATGGACGGTTTCCTTTAAAAAACAGTGACTCAGCAAGCCTAAGAGAAAGCCCGCCGTAAAGCAAATACGAAGCGCTGTTTTTTAATCCATCAGGCTCAACTCGCTCTAACACTGCAACTACTGACAATAGATGTGTGTTGTTATTAAGGACAGTTAACCACAAAATTATTTCCATTTAATATGCACTGGTTGAATTCGGTTGATACGAATAGTCACTGTGAGAAGTCTGAGAAGGCCTTTAGAAGTTATACTTTAGTGTGTCATATGGTACGATACGCCATCTCGACAGCACGCAAAAAACGAAACTGTAAATAACAACGATGGGACCAGCATGACACCGATCTTATTTGTAGCGAATTCTGAAAAACGGTATCACTATTTCTCACAGATTGCTTCTGTACTTGAAGGACGAGCCAGCGTCATGAGGCAGGAATTGCCGCTACTCAAAACTCTTATTCGCATGTGGAAAAAAATCCCAACAGATGAACAAGAGCTCCAACGTATTCACAAGATCCGTCAACGCATCAACTACCCCATTTTTGCACGTTCCCCCTTCCTTGGTAGGTGCTACGATGCTATCTGCCTCGCTGCAGAACGTGCCCGATTTCACTATTATTTTGAAATATTTAACCAAGCCAGACTTGAAAAAATAGTCGTCTGGAATGGGCAGAAACAGCCTTATTTAACCGTTGTCAAAGCGGCAGAGGCCGCTGGTAAACGGATTGTCTATATGGAGAATGGTTTATTACCAAAAACAACAACGGCAGACTTTCATGGCGTCAATGGTAATAACTGTCTTCCTCGTGAGCCTCAATTTTACTCACAACTGTCACTTAACATTGATCAACAAGAAGGTGACATTCAATTGACCGTCAGGCAACCATCGAAGCACAAGTCGACTCACTTTGAATCATCGGTTAACGTGCCATCACATTATATTTTTGTTCCTTTTCAAGTGCCCAGTGATACTCAAATTGTGGTTCACTCTCCTTGGATACATTCCATGGAACAATTTTTTGAAGAACTATTAACGGTACAAAAATCATTGCGGAAAACATTAGGCGACAAAGCGCCTTACTTTGTATTTAAAGAGCACCCTTCTTACAAGGGTGATTTCAGTCATTTACACAACCGCGATCCACATTGTATTTTTGCCAACGCCAACAACACACAAGAACTTATTCAGAATGCGCAGGCTGTGATTACTATAAACTCAACGGTTGGTCTTGAGTCATTATTACTCGGACAGAAGGTGATCACCTTAGGTAACGCGGCCTACACAGTCGACGGTGTCGTTTTACAAGCCAGCAATAGCACAACGCTAAAAAACCATGTTGAAAATGTATTTTCGTGGCAGCCAGACCAGTCATTACGACAGCAGTTTATTGAATTTCTCAAGCAAAGTTACTGCGTGGAAGGCTCATGGGAAGATAATATTACTGATGCCAGCGAGGATCATTTGCTTGGCATGAAGAACAGACTGTTAGAATGTGACGACCTAGCGCAACGCCTGGCTGAATATAACAATTGTTAGCCCCCATACAGCACTTGTCTCTAGCCATGTTGATGTTCAGTACTGATGACTAACCGAGATAAAGCTTCAGCCAAATGGTCAATCATTAACCTTACTCTGTGTGGTACGTAACGAGTATTGGGATACAAGGCATAAGCTTTCATTGATATCAGTGAATAATCTGTCAGTAATGGGATTAAATTGCCATCATTCAGGGCATCTTGAACTATAAATTTTGGCGAGAATATAATGCCGTGTCCACCCACAGCCATGGCTTTTAAATAATCCCCACTATTTGAGATCATATGGCTTTGTATTGATGCTGTGATTGTCTGTCCAGCGGGATCTTTCATTTTAATCCCCGACAACGGTAATTTTTCATAACGCAAGAAACGATGATGCTTCAGTGCCTCGGGCGATGATGGAACACCATGCTTAGCGAGATAACTAGGACTGGAACAAATCACATGGTGTATGTCGCAGAGCGCCTTTGCCCGTAAACTCGAATCCGCAAGGTGTCCGATACGAATAGCGAGATCATACCCTTCATCTAATATGTCAACTTGTCGGTCTGACAAATCAACATTGAGTTTGATGTCTGGATGTTTAACCGAAAATGCATCGAGTAACGGCGTGAGATGAAGCAAACCAAAGGTCAAAGGGGCTGCAATTCTTAACTCACCCACAACCCCTTGATTTAAATTCTGGATACCGGTGTGAAGACTCTCCACCTCCTCCAATATCATTTGACTCTTCCTGAGATACAACTCTCCTGCCTCAGTGAGATGAGAGCGACGCGTTGTCCGTTGCATCAATTTCACACCCAAAGCAGATTCTAAATCCGACAAGCGTTTACTGACAGACGATTTAGTAATCTTCAACTGTTCCGCAGCCTTAGTAATACTGCCTGTCTCCACCACTTTGGCAAAGACCATCATATGCTCAAACATCTCACTCATTGTTTCCATTTTTCGAACAATGTTTTCAATAATACAATATTTATCAAATTTAGATAGCCAATTAGAATAATTTCCAGTGGCGCAGTGGTAACGCAAATCGGCGACTTTGCCCTAATTAATGCCTAAATTAAACACAACACGATTACTTGGAGATATCGCTATGAACACAACAATCAAACCATTACAAAATCTATCGGCGCCCGTAGGCCGCATTTTATTATCGTTGGTTTTCGTCATGTCAGGGGTCAATAAACTATTTCAGTATGAAGGTACACAAGGTTACATGGAGGCAATGGGTGTACCAGGGGCTCTATTACCCTTAGTCATATTAGTTGAGGTCATTGGCGGCTTAGCCGTTATTCTTGGATACCATGCACGTCTCGCAGCATTGGGACTAGCAGGTTTCAGTGGGATATCAGCCTTATTGTTTCACAATGACTTTTCAAATCCATCCGAGATGGCGCATTTTATGAAAAATATCGCACTTTCGGGAAGTTTCTTACTCATTTTATCCCAAGGTAGTGGCGCATTTTCTCTCGACAACCGTAAATCATCATAACGAGCCTGCCGGTGCTCTCTTATTAATAAGGAAAATCAATGAACACACACAGATACCTCAAGGCCGTTTACAATGGCACTCCCACATCCGATGGTGATGGCGTCAAATTGACACGCATTATGGGAACTCCTGCTCTCAATGTACTTGACCCTTTCCTGCTCTTGGATTGCTTTGAAAGTGACGATTCCGCCGATTATATCGGTGGCTTTCCAACACACCCGCACCGCGGATTTGAGACGGTCACCTATTTGCTTAACGGTCACATGCGTCACAAGGACAGTGCCGGAAATGAAGGCGTGATATCACCTGGTGGTGTGCAGTGGATGACCGCAGGACGGGGGGTTTTACATTCTGAAATGCCGGAGCAAGAGGATGGATTATTAAAGGGCTTTCAATTATGGATCAACCTTCCAAAGTCCGACAAAATGACGGCTCCAAACTATCAGGAGTTCAGCCAAGAACAAATTCCACTTGAACAACATGAGTCGGGTACCACAATCCGCGTGATTTCGGGCACCACCGACCTCGGTACTCAGGGGCCAGTGAATAATCAATACACCCATCCAACCTATTTTCACGTTACCTTACCGAAGGACGGAAGATTGCAACAACTCTTGCCTCAAACAGACAATGCCTTTGTCTACGTTATCAGTGGTGAGCTTCAATTAGCGCACTCCGAAACACTAGCAAATACATCTCAAACAACACTCTCATCAGGTCAAATTGGCGTGTTGTCCGAAGGTACGATTTTGCAGTTGGTCAGTGAACATGGGGCAGACTTTTTGCTTCTGTCTGCTCAACCATTAAACGAACCTATCGCTCGGGGTGGTCCATTTGTTATGAATACCAAAGCCGAGGTCATGCAGGCGTTCGCTGACTACCAAAATGGTACATTTTTAACCACAACGGGAGAATAAAACATGGGTTTACTGGTTGATGGACAATGGAAAGACGAGTGGTATGACACGAAGAGTACCGGTGGTAAATTCAAACGGAAACCTTCACAGTTTCGCCACTGGATAACTGCTGACGGCAGTGCAGGACCAACAGGAAATAGTGGCTTTAAAGCAGAGCCCGGAAGATATCATTTATATGTCAGTCTTGCTTGCCCCTGGGCTCACAGAACACTGATTTTCCTGAAGCTGAAAGGGTTAGAAGACATGATTTCAGTGTCCGTTGTGAATCCCTACATGGAAAATCATGGTTGGA
Source organism: Alteromonadaceae bacterium (assembly GCA_964230195.1). Lineage (GTDB taxonomy): Bacteria > Pseudomonadota > Gammaproteobacteria > Enterobacterales > Alteromonadaceae > CAXRGH01. The sequence goes on along the minus strand of CAXRGH010000049.1, from coordinate 22,599 downwards.
CTTTTGCACCAGGCGATGGTGTCATCCCTGACCCCTTATTCAATGCTGAGTATCTTCATCAGATATACACTCAAGCCGATCCACACTACACCGGCAGGGTAACAGTACCCGTATTATGGGACAAACAACTAGGCACCATTGTTAGCAATGAATCGTCAGAAATTATCAGAATGTTCAATACTGCATTTGACGGGGTTGGTGCTAAAGCAGGTGACTATTATCCGCCAGAGTTGGCAGCAGAAATTGATAGCCTTAACGAGATGATTTATCCCACCATTAACAATGGTGTGTACAAAGCGGGCTTTGCAACAACCCAAGCAGCCTACGAGGAAGCGTTAGTCAACCTGTTTAGCGCTCTCGATGAATTGGAGTCACGTTTAGGGTATCAATCATATTTAACCGGTAATCGCATTACCGAAGCAGATTGGCGCTTGTTCACTACCCTTGTTCGATTCGACGCTGTCTACGTGGGGCATTTCAAATGCAACCTCAAGCGCATCGTCGACTATCCAAATCTGTGGCGTTATGTCAGACAACTTTATCAGCAGCCAGATATTGCCGAAACTGTTGATCTTGCCTACACCAAGGCGCATTATTACGGCAGTCATAAAACCATAAATCCGACGGGTGTCATCCCAGCTGGACCGGATATCAATTTTTTGCAGCCCATATAATAGGCATGATGCTTGGTGCAAAGAGAGGATGGAGGATGTATGCAGTTTGAAATTCAACCATTAAGTTGGCATAAACGAAGAAGACCTACACAAGAACCTGATATCTCGAGCTTTGAAGTGATTGGCTTTGAAAAAATTCACAACCATCGCTGCCAAGTGGTCATCCAATACGAAAGTGGGGTTGAACGTCATTTGATTGGCAGAGTGTTGCAACATCCACAACGCCAAGACTGGTTAATCAATGGTATCAATGCACAAGGTGATACCATTGCATTAAAACTGATTGAATAGTTTCTGTTGGGGGAAGTTGGCTGTTTATTACCGGTAAATATTAACCGTGACTGGCAATCGGCCGTTGGTGAAATCGACCACGTGCAGTTAGACACCCCAAGAGCCGCTGCATAAACCCACACCAACAACTGGTTTGTCCAGTCATCATTTTGTGTTAGTCTTTTACCATGTAATTTTCGTCAATAGTATTATGTCACTACAGCAAAGCTCAATTTTTTTAACCCAGTCGGATTACAGGTTGCACCTTCGACATATTTCAAAGCAGCCGGGTGGAACACCAGTCTTAATGGTTCACGGCGCTATCGAAAACGGTAAGATATTTTACACAAATAGCGGTAAAGGACTTGCGTGTTATCTTGCTAAGCAAGGTTTTGATGTCTATGTCTTAGATTGCAGAGGAAGAGGTCAAAGTCATCCAGCCATTAATAGCAAATCTTGCTACGGACAGACCGACACTATTACCAAGGATCTACCTCATGTCATTCAACATTTACAAACGCGGACTGGCAAAGCTTGTCATCTCGTCGCGCATTCATGGGGGGGCGTGTTACTGGCATCAACCCTCGTAAGGTACCCTGAATTGCGGAATGCAGTACTGAGTATGGTTTGCTTTGGTACCAAGCGAAGCGTGAGTGTTCACAATCCAGAGCGATGGCTTAAATTAGATCTCGTATGGCGGGGCATTGCACCTTGGCTGTGTAAACGATTTGGCTTCCTAGACGCGAAACGATGGCAGTTTGGCAGTGATAGTGAAACCTCGCAGAGCTTAAAAGATAGCCTTGCATGGGTAAGACCCAGTGCTTGGGTTGACCCCAATGACGGGTTTGACTATCAAGCAGCTGCCCGTCAATTAAATTGGCCGCCTCTGTGGCATATTGCCGCCAAGAAAGACGCCGTTTTAGGGCACCCCAAAGACGTCCAACGATTCGCCAGAGAGTGCGCAGGCAATGATTTTGAATACACTTTGCTATCACAAAAAAATAATCACTTGTTGGACTATGACCACATTAATATGCTGACTCACCCAAAAGCTCAGTTAGATCACTTCCCACTTGTCAGAGAGTGGTTGTTACAACAGACGCCTGCTGAAAATCACGACGGAAATCTAGCTTGAGCTATTCCTTACCCTCGCAAATAACATAGACATAGACATCGACATGACTGCCGTCAACCAGTGTTGCTTTTGTCGTAGTGCGCTGGTATCCGCTCCCCTCAAAGGCGTCAAGGCGCTCTATGTTCCTCAAGCACCTGAGATATATAGACATAGCCTTGAACTTGTTCACCCTCGTCATCGAGTACCAGTCCAGGGTATCCCATCGTGGAACCCCACCCAGCATCTACAAGACGACCGCAAACACTCGCCTGATGATATATTCCGTCCATCTCACCCAATACCTGCTCATTAGGTTCGCCGGGACAACGAGTGCCATAAACAAACAAGTGAGGAGTATCTTTCATTTAGTCATCCTCAAAATTAAAATCCAACTGCGAAATATCGTCAGATTTTGACGTATTCAGGCCGATCTGAATACCGAGCAAGCGCACCGATTTACCCATCCCCCTATCCAATGCACTTCGTAAAAGCTCAGACAATAATGATGCGCTAATGGACGACGCTTTTTGTTCTTTAGTGGTTTGTTGGAAGTCACTGAACTTGACTTTAACACCGAGTTTATTCATTCCCACAGACTTCAGGTATTTTTCAGAGCGACGGTGCAACTCCGGCAGTAATACATCTTCAAGAACCCGCAACAAAGATTCATAACTCATAATATCCGTATCAAAAGTACGTTCCACGCCAACTGATTTGCGGACTCTAGAAGCTTGCACTTTACGTTCATCAATACCATGACTTCGATCCCAGATCACCTTACCGTATTTTCCAAAATGCTCTGTAAGAAACCCTTGGCTTGATTGACGGATTTCGCCACAAGTCTCAAACCCCAGGGAGTTCAGTTTGTCAAAAGTGACCTTACCGACACCAGGGATCTTCTTTAGTGATAACGTCTCAAGAAAGCTCCAAATTTGCTCCGGTGGAATGGTACATTGACCATTCGGCTTGTTTAAATCTGACGCTACCTTTGCAACAAATTTTAATGGCGCAATTCCCGCTGATGCCGTCAACCCCGTGGCTGAAAAAATGGATTGTCGGATCTCGTCTGCGATTAGGGTGGCTGAGCCACTATGTAAAGGGCAGTCCGTTAGGTCCAAATATGCCTCGTCTAATGATAAGGGTTCAATGCAATCTGTGTAACGCGCGAATATTTCATGGATCTGTTGGCTGGTTTCTTTATAGACCGACATCCGGCCAGGAACCACAATGAGGTCAGGACATTTTCTTAACGCTACTGATGTTGGCATAGCGGAGCTTACACCGTATTGTCTTGCAATATAGTTGCAAGTTGAAAGCACGCCTCGCCGACTCGACTTCCCACCAACGGCTACCGGATGATTTGCAAGTTTCGGATTGTCCCTTATCTCAATCGATACGTAGTATGCATCCATATCAATATGCGCAATTTTAGCGTTCATGAGACGTGTTAAATGTCCTTTGCTGAGACCGAAGAAACAGCGTCTGTAAAAATGATATTCTGAATATACGAAACAGAAGTGTATGCAATAGTGAGGGTGAATGCTAGTCCACTTAACAGAACCAAAAAACAACGACGGAAATTGATATGACGCTTTATTTTAAATTGAGTAGGAAGGATAAGGGTGATAGTCAATAATCACTGCCTTCGCAGCAAGCATGCCCTCAACGCGGGCATGCGAGCGATACCAGTTACAGAATTTGGTTATTTTGCCATTCGTTAATTTTTTCCTGGCGTTTTGCTTCTCTTGCTTCTCTTGCCTTGCGTCTGTCACATGGTTCAGGGCAATCACAAGCTTTTTCAACGCCCAAAGCGCCAAGCCCACCGCAACTGCCGGCAATTGATTTTTTCTGAAATAGGTAACCAATCCCCATGGCAACAAACATCAATAGGAAAAAACCGAATGCGAGTATAAATGTAACCATTTCTTGACCTTACTTCTGTAAAAATTGCGCGAATGCGTCATTGTAATAAACTGACAGCTTATCATCCACTCTTTCAATCAGATACAGCGGAATATTATTTTCGCGAGCAATACGCTTTGCATCATCCGGAGCCATGATCATAAATGCAGTGGCAAGACCATCTGCTGTCATGCTTGATGAGTCAACTACGGTTACCGACGCAGTAAAATGACGAATAGGATACCCTGTCGTCGGGTCGAGCAAATGCGAAAAACGCTGTCCATCATTGACAAAAAAATTACGGTAATCTCCAGCGGTCGCAATGGCATTATCACCAACGGAGATGATCTGCTGCAAGCCTCTTTCACTTGCTGAAGGCTTCTCAATAGCAACCCTCCAGCTATCACCTGACGGTTTTCTTCCGGCTACACGTAACTCACCACCTATTTCCACCAAAAAATGTTGGATACCTTGAGATTTTAAATACTCGGCAACAACATCAACACCGTAGCCTTTAGCGATAGTGGAAAGATCAATAAAGGTATCGGCAGAAGGCTTGATAACTGAAGTTGACGTCAACTCAACCTTATCAAAACCCACTAAAGACAGCGCTCGATTCAGTTCATCTTGGCTTGGAACGATTTCCCGTTGCGCCCGTGGACCAAATCCCCATACATTAACCAAGGGCCCAATTGTCACATCGAGCAAACCATTACTCAATTCATATAGCCGCTCAGCCTCTAGAAGCACATGGACTAATTGAGGTGATAGAGTAATCTCGCTGTTTGCTGGGGCTGAATTGAGCAACATCAGTTCTGAATCAGGAATGTACGTTGACATCTGCTGATTCACTTTAACTAACGATGCGTCAATCGCGTCATGAATTTTTTCGCTGCTAATGCTAGATGGCAACGCTACATACTTAACGTTGTAGGTGGTGCCCATGGTTTCTCCTTGGAGATGCACCACTGGGCGAGGAGCTTGAAAACATCCGCATAAAAACAGCCCAATGACAACCCTCATTATATATTTCATCTTTTACCTCCCAAAAAATAAAGGGGCTAGTTGCCCCTTTATTTGTCATTTACAAGATGCTTAAGATTAACCACCAAAGTCATCTAGCATGATGTTTTCATCTTCCACACCCAAGTCTTTCAGCATGTTAATGACTGCTGCGTTCATCATAGGTGGACCACACATGTAGAATTCACAATCTTCTGGTGCAGGGTGATCTTTCGAATAATTCTCAAGAAGTACTTGGTGAATAAATCCAGTCATACCTTCCCAGTTGTCTTCCGCTTGCGGATCAGATAGGGCAACGTGCCAATTGAAGTTTTCATTTTCTTCTTGCAGCATATCGAAATCTTCTACGTAGAACATTTCGCGTAATGAACGTGCTCCGTACCAGAACGAAATCTTACGGTCTGTCTTGATTCTGCGTAACTGATCAAAGATATGAGAACGCATTGGTGCCATACCTGCACCACCGCCAACAAATACCATTTCAGCGTCAGTGTCTTTCGCAAAGAACTCACCAAATGGGCCTGAGATGGTTACCTTATCACCTTCTTTCAGACTCCAAATAAATGAAGACATCTTACCCGCAGGTAATGAAAGATTATTCGGTGGTGGCGTTGCGATACGTACGTTAAGCATGATAATCCCTTCTTCCTCAGGATAATTAGCCATGGAGTATGCGCGAATGGTTTCTTCATCAACTTTAGATTCAATATCAAAGAAGCCGAAACGCTCCCAATCACCGCGATATTCCTCAGGAATATCAAACTCTCCGTATTTAACATGGTGAGCTGGCGCTTCAATTTGAATATAACCACCAGCACGGAATGGAACACTCTCGCCCGCTGGGATCCCTAATTTCAGCTCTTTGATGAAAGTGGCTTTGTTGTCGTTAGAAATAACTTCACATTCCCACTTCTTGATACCAAAGATCTCTTCTTCAAGCTCAATATCCATGTCTTGCTTGATAGCAACCTGACATGAAAGGCGACACCCGTCTTTTGCTTCACGCTTAGAAATGTGGTCAAGCTCGGTCGGTAAGATTTCACCACCACCAGCTTTGACGTCAACACGACACTGACCGCATGAGCCACCGCCACCACACGCTGACGATACAAAGATACCAGCATTGGCAAGTGCGCCAAGTAACTTATCACCAGGTTGTGCTGTAATTGCTTTATCTGGATCACCATTAATTGAAATAGTCACTTCACCTGACGGTACTAACTTAGATTTTGCGAACAGAATGATGAATACTAGGGCCAATACGATGGCAATGAACATTCCTACGCCTAAATAAATCTCAATTTGATTCATATCTTTCAAACTCCTTCAGGTTTACAGGGAAATGCCAGTGAATGACTGGAATCCTAGTGCCATCAAACCTGCAGTCATGAAAACAGAACCAAGACCGCGCATACCTTCTGGCATATCAGCGTACTTGAGTTTTTCACGAACAGCAGCAAGAAGCGTTATAGCGAGTGCCCAACCAACACCACTACCAACACCGTAAACAACACTTTCGGTAAAGTTGTATTCTTTTTGGACCGCAAAAGCTACACCACCAAAGATTGCACAGTTAACCGTGATCAATGGTAAGAAGATACCAAGTGCGTTATAAAGTGATGGCATGAATTTATCCAACGCCATTTCCAAAATTTGAACCAACGCAGCAATTACGCCAATGAAGGTCAAAAAGCTCAAAAAGCTCAAATCAACTTCCGAAAAACCTGCCCACGCCAGGGCGCCAGGAGCAAGAATGTTTGCGTAGATTAATGTATTTACCGGAACTGCAATTCCAAGTACCACAATTACCGCTACACCTAAGCCCATAGACGTTTTTACTTTCTTTGATACCGCAAGGAATGTACACATCCCAAGGAACAAAGATAACGCCATGTTCTCTACAAAAATAGTTCTAACAAATAAACTTAAATAATGTTCCATTATCCATTACTCCTTTGGTTCAACTTGCTCAGGGCGAATAGTTCTAATGAACCAAATCATACCGCCAATAAGGAAGAACGAGCTGAATGGTAAGATAAGAAGTCCGTTACCTTGATACCAACCACCGTTTTGAACCAGTGGTAAGATTTCAAAACCGAGAATAGTACCAAAACCAGCCAACTCTTTGATTGTACCAATGGTGATCAAAATGAATGAGTAACCTAAACCGTTACCAATACCATCCATGAAACTCATGACTGGTGGGTTTTTCATTGCATAGGCTTCAGCACGTCCCATAACGATACAGTTAGTGATGATCAAACTAACAAAAACCGAAAGTTCCTTCGCTACTGCGTAGGAATATGCTTTCAACACTTGGTCTACAACGATTACTAACGATGCAATAATTGTCATTTGGATAATGATACGAACACTCGAAGGAATGTAGTTACGTAACATTGAGATGAACAAGTTAGAGAATGCGGTTACAAGCGTCAAAGCAAGTGACATAACTAATGCAGTCTCTAGCTTGGTTGTAATTGCCAATGCAGAACAAATACCCAAGATTTGAAGTGCAATTGGATTACTTTCTAGGATTGGTCCAAACAGGACTTTTTTGGTTTCTTTAACATCAGCCATGTCTTAAGCTCCTGTCTTCAATTTGCTTAGGAAAGGACCAAAACCTTGTGAACCTAACCAAAAGTTGAGTGTGTTTTGAACACCGTTACTGGTTAGTGTTGCACCCGACAATGCATCAACAGCATATTGGTCATTCGAAGCTACGTTTTTCTTTACTTGAATAGCAATCTCGCCATTGCGGAATAACTTTTTACCATCCCACTTGGCTTTCCATGAAGGGTTTTGAACTTCACCACCCAATCCTGGTGTTTCTTTATGCTGATAGTAAACAAGACCGCGAGCCGTTTGACCGTCATTGTCAACGGCAAGGAACCCTTTCATCAGGTCCCAAAGTCCGTTACCGTGAACAGGAAGAATGTAACGCACTGTTTCTCCTGTCTCGTTTTTAACAACGTAAACGCTAGCAACGTCAGCACGACGTGAGAAACCAGCACTACCGTCAACTTTACTACTGAGTGAGGTATCACGTGCGGCTTTATACATGTCATATCCTGCTTCTTGCTGAACATAATCGCCCGTCGCAAGATCAACATAACGCTCTTCAACAAACTTACCGTAAGTACCAGCAATGTCACCGTTAGCGTTGGCTAAAAGACCTGCTGCTTCAAGAATATTGGTCTGTTTATCGAGCTTTTCGTTAGTTTGTTGCAATGTACGAAGGCCAACAGCGGCACTTGATACAACGATTGAACAAGCTAAACATACAGCAAGTACAATACCTACCGTTTTTCCAAATGTTTCTTTATTAGCCGACACGAGCAACCCTCCGTTTGATGTTTTTCTGTGCAACAAAATAGTCAAATAATGGTGCCCACAAGTTGGCAAATAAGATGGCTAGCATCATGCCTTCTGGGAATGCAGGGTTCAAAACACGAACCAACACACACATAACACCAATCAACGCGCCGTATAACCACTTACCGTGATTGGTGAAAGAAGCAGATACTGGGTCAGTCGCCATAAAGAACATGCCGAAGGCAAAACCACCGGTTACTAGATGCCAGTACCATGGCATTGCGAACATGCTATTGGTTTCACTACCAATTGCATTAAGCAATAGCGTGAACAATACCATGCCAACGAAAACGCCAGAGACAATGCGCCAAGACGCGATACGGAAGTAAATAAGTGCTAGACCACCAAGTGCAATTGCAAGTGTAGATACCTCACCAGCAGAACCTTGAACGAAACCATAGAAAGCGTCCCACCACTGTGCGTTCATCGCATAGTCAAGTGTACCGCTCGCCGCTTGGCTCAGCATAGTAGCACCTGAGTAACCGTCAGCCGCCGTCCAAATCGCATCACCAGAAATTTGTGCTGGGTATGCAAAGTACAAGAATGCACGACCAGACAATGCCGGGTTCAAGAAGTTACGACCGGTTCCACCAAAGATTTCTTTTGCAATAACAACACCAAACGTGATACCGAGTGCAACCTGCCAAAGTGGAATTGTTGCTGGTAACGTCAGTGCAAACAGCACAGAAGTTACGAAGAAACCTTCGTTAACTTCGTGTTTACGAACGGACGCAAACAACACTTCCCAAAAACCACCGACTACGAAGGTCACAGCATAAATAGGAAGGAAGAAACATGCGCCGTAAGCCATCAGGCCTAGAATGCCAGAGTCAGTAAGATTACCACCTAACGCACTGAACAATGCAGCCTGCCATACATCAGGTAACACACCCGCACCAGCTGCAACAGCGTCTTGAGCTTGCAAACCAATGTTGTACATACCAACAAACATCGCTGGGAAAGTTGCCATCCACACCATAATCATGATGCGTTTCAGGTCAATACTGTCACGAACGTGAGTTCCAGCTTTAGTGACTTTACCCGGAGTATAAAATATAGTCGCTACTGCTTCGTAAAACGCATACCACTTCTCATGCTTTCCGCCAGGTTCAAAATGCGGTTCAATTTGTTCTAAATAAGCTTTAAGTCCCATGATTAACCTTCCTTCTCAATGGTAGTTAAACAATCTCTAAGGATTGGACCAAAATCGTATTTACCAGGGCACACATATGAACACAATGCCAAATCCTCTTCGTCTAATTCAAGACAGCCAAGTGTTTGAGCTCCGTCAGTGTCGCCTGAAATAAGATCTCTTAACAACAGTGTTGGTAGGATGTCCAGTGGCATAATACGCTCGTAGTTACCGATCGGAACCATAGAACGATCAGAACCATTGGTCGTCGTTGTCATGTTGAACATACGCTTTGGACTAAGGTGTCCGAGGTAAGCTCTTGTGACAGAGTGCTTTTCAGCGCCTGGAGTAATCCAACCAAACAATTCTTTTTCACGACCTTCCGCTAAAATTGACACTTGGTTATGGTAGCGACCCAAGAAAGCATGAGGGCCTGAAGCGTGAGTACCGTGCAACACAGAACCTGAGATAACGCGAACCTCATCTTCACCTTCAACTTCACCAGCTAATAAATCGTCTAGACTTGCACCCACTAACGCTTTAACCAAACGTGGGTTTACAGCTTTTGGTCCACCTAAAGCGACGACTCGTTCACTATTGATTTTACCAGTAGTGAAAAGCTCACCAATCGCAATCACATCTTGATAACCAACATGCCAAACGTGTTTGTTTGCACCCGCTGCATCAATATAGTGGATATGCGTACCAACTAGCCCTGCTGGGTGAGGTCCGTCAAATGTGTGTAGTTGCGTTCCAGCCACCGATGTTGCTAGTGAACCTGAGGCAGCTTTAACGACATTGACTGCACCGTCAGTAAGAGTCGATAGAACCGCAAGGCCGTTATCGAATGCATCAGCTTTTTCAGCAATAATCACTTCTGGATTTGCCGCCAATGGATTTGTATCCATGGCGTTGACAAAGATTGATGAAGGCTTGGAGCCGATGGCCGGTACCTTACTATATGGACGGACTCGAATAGCAGTCCATAATCCAGAATCAACTAGCTGCTTTTCAACAACATCACGCGCTAATCCAGACAAGGTGTCTGCTGCGTGTGCATCAAAAGTGATTTCGTCATCACCTGCTAGTTCAATCACCACAGATTGAAGCACACGCTTCGCACCACGGTTAACTTCAATGACTTTACCGGCAGCTGGTGCAGTGAAAATCACACCAGGGTTTTTCTTGTCTTCAAACAAGCCCTGGCCTTTCTTCACCGTGTCACCCTCAGCAACCATCATGGTTGGTCGCATACCGATATACTCTTCTCCCAGAATAGCCACTTTCGCCACAGAAGATCCAGATTGAATTTCTTGGCTCGGTGCGCCTGAGATTGGGAGATCTAACCCTTTTTTCAGTTTAATCATAAGCAATCGCACTATTAATTTAAAAAATAAAAAACATATCACGGCTGGACTCTAACCAACTGTCTAACCGGCCGAAAAATACAGCCGTGACCTGTTTTACCGCAAACTTCGTTGATTGAACCGCGTTTATTTGTTGAAAACAAAAGCGCCAACCAATTACGTGCAAAATTTTGCGGGCGAATTCTACCACAAAAGCCCACACTGAATCTAGGGTTTTTATGCTGACATTAGACAAAAGTTGAATCTCAAAGATTCACATTAACGTCGGCAAAAAGGCAAAAAAAAAGCTGCAAATTGCAGCTTTTCAATCAGTTAACTCAGTTTACCAATCAGCCAATGGGCTAATATCTGCGTCATAATCAACGGCATCAAAATTAAAACCGAAGAGCTTTAAAAATTCGCTGTTGTAACCTGCGTAATCACTTAACTCGTGGAAGTTCTCCTGAGTGACCTGATCCCACAATGCTTTGATTTTTGCCTGTGTTGCATCATTAGTTTCTTTTCCGTCCATTCTCAGACGATTCGCTTCGTCTGTTGCTGGATTGTCTACTAACAAGTTCTCAGTAAATAAACCAAATATCTGCTCGATACAGCCTTCATGTGTACCCTCTTCTTTCATCACTTTGTAGATCAATGAAATATATAACGGCATGACAGGAATAGCAGAAGAGGCCTGAGTCACCAAGGCTTTAAGTGAAGATACATAGGCAGTAACATTTAAGTCAGCATGGTCTTTCATAATGGCAGTGGCCGCACGGTCAAGATCTTCCTTTGCTTTACCAATCGTCGCTTGACCGTAGATTGGCCATGTCAGTTCTTTGCCAATGTAAGTATACGCAGTAGTTTTGCAATCTTGGGCCAGCACACCAGCTTCACTTAGCGCTGCTAACCACCACTCCCAGTCTTCACCACCCATCACTTTGACGGTATGCGCAATTTCTTCATCACTCGCCGGCTCTAGTGATACGTCATGGACAAGATCTTTATCCGTATCATAAGTTTTCGTTGTGTATGCTTGACCAACTGGCTTCAAGGTTGATTTGAAAGTCTCTCCAGTGCGTGGGTCTGTTCTGCGCGGAGATGCCAGGCTGTATACAACCAGATCCACTTGGCCTAGGTCAGCTTTGATAGTATCAATCACTTGTTGTTTCATATCATCTGAGAAAGCATCGCCATTGAGTGTCTTAGCATAAACACCTTTTGCGTCAGCTTGGCCATGAAACGCTGCGGTATTGTACCATCCAGCCGTACCGGTCTTGCGCTCTGATGGTGCCTTTTCAAAACAAACACCCAGTGTTTTTGCCCCGTATCCAAATGCTGAAACAATGCGTGAAGCTAGGCCGTATCCTGTTGAGCAACCGAGTACCAAAACATTCTTGGGACCGTTTCCTAAAGAACCTTTTGCCTCTACGTATTGAATCTGTTGCTTAACATTTTCGGCACAGCCTGCTGGATGTGCATTCGTACAGATAAAGCCTCTAACTTTTGGCTTGATAACCATGTGATATTTCCTTTGTAGTATGACTGCTGACCGTTAACCAATATTACGATCAGTTAATTGTTAGCTAGATTGTAATCAGAGATTCACTCACAACAAATCGGAACAGATTCATTTGTGCTTATTTTCCCCGATTAATGTAATACTCTTGTTCAGATATTTGATGGTATTGTGTCACCGCATCTTGGAACTTCGCATACGATTCATAGACTTTAGCAAACGTTGAGTCGGCAGCAACTTGTTCAGCCATGACTGCTGACGAATGCTGTTTGAGTGCCAACACAACATCTTCAGGAAAAGGGCGCATTTTTACACCATGCTTCTCTAATAAAGTATTCATTGCTGAATTGTTCCGAGCAGTATACTCGTCCCACATATCTTGGTTAACCGCACGCGTCGCTACTTCAATGATTTTTTGCAGATCCTTTGGAAGCTGCTGGTATGCAGATTGATTGACAGTGAACTCTAACATGGCTGCAGGCTCGTGCCATCCAGAGTAGTAATAGTAATCAGCTGCTTTGAATAAGCCAAAGGCAAGGTCATTATGTGGGCCAACCCACTCGGTAGCATCAATAGCGCCTGATTGTAGAGCAGTAAATAGCTCACCGCCAGTTAGCGTGACCGGAATACCGCCAGCTTTTTTCAGTACTTCGCCGCCAAGGCCTGGAATGCGCATTTTAAGGCCTTGGAGATCCTCAATGCTATTGATTTCTTTTTTAAACCATCCCGCCATTTGAACGCCAGTATTACCGCCAGCAAAAGGAACAACGCCAAAAGGTTGATATAACTCACGCCACATTTCCATACCACCGCCATAGTGTAACCAGGCGTTCATCTCGGTAGCATTCATACCAAAAGGAATTGCAGTAAAAATCGGAGCGGCAGGCATTTTGCCCTTCCAGTAATAAGCTGCTGCATGGCCCATTTCAGCAGTTCCTTCTGATACTGCATCAAACACTTCAAGTCCTGGCACTATTTCACCTGCGCCAAACACTTTGATCTGCAAACGGCCATTGGACATTTCGTTCACATATTGAGCAAATGTTTCGGGTGCCCTACCAAGACCAGGAAAATTCTTTGGCCAACTAGTAACGAGCTTCCACTTGTATTGTTTTTGTTGAACAGTGGTGGCGTCATTAGCAGTCGTACTTTCACCACAACCAGCCAGTATGGTAGTGAGAGCAAAAGCAATCCCACCCAAAATCCAATTCATTTTCATTTTCAATTCCGTCAAATGTATTCGTTCAAAGTTTACACAGGTCACTGCTTACAATTGAGTTGGCAGCCAAGTGACTAACTCAGGCCAAATTGCTAGCCCAATCAATAACAATACTTGAATCCCAATGAAGGGTGCAACCCCTTTATATATTGCACTGGTAGGAACAGTTGATGGTGCTACACCTCGTAAATAAAACAAGGCAAAACCAAATGGCGGTGTTAAAAATGAGGTCTGTAAATTAACCGCAATCATAATACCGAGCCAGATAGGATCAACTCCCATGGCGAGTAATACCGGAGCGACTAAAGGCACGACTACAAAGGTGATCTCGATAAAATCTAAAATAAAGCCCAGTAAAAAAATAACCAACATAACAACAAGGACTGCCATAAGGACGCCACCAGGCAATGCTTCAAATAGATTTTGTATCATTTCCTCACCGCCAAATCCTCGGAACACCAGTGAAAAAATGGAAGCACCAATTAATATCAAGAACACCATGCTCGTCACATGGGTCGTGTTTGACATCACATCTTTCAACGTGGGCAAACTCAACTGCCCCTTTGAAAATGCCAGGACTAAAGCGCCCATTGCTCCCACGCCAGCAGCCTCGGTAGGTGTTGCATAACCTAACAAAATCGAACCAAGTACCAGTACGATCAGGATAAGTGGCGGTAATAATGACTTGAGTACAGCAGACCAATCAATCTGTTCAGATACGCTGCCATTGGGTAATTCTTCTGGTTTGAGATAACTCATGACAATGATGTACAGCACGTACAATGCAACAAGTATTATTCCCGGTATCAAAGCACCAACAAACAAGTCTCCCACGGAGACAGATTCCGGTGCAAAGATCCCCATATCTAACTGTGCTTTTTGATATGCACTCGACATAACATCACCCAACAGAACCAGCGCAATAGATGGCGGGATGATCTGACCTAGGGTGCCAGTGGCGCAAATAGTGCCAGTTGCAATCGCAGGGTCATAGCCGCGTTTCAACATAGTGGGTAGAGAAAGCAACCCCATTGTGACCACAGTAGCGCCGACAATCCCAGTACTGGCTGCCAACAACATGCCAACAATAATTACTGAAATTGCCAAACCACCACGTACTCTTCCGAACAATGTTTCCATAGCACCGAGCAAGTCTTCTGCAATCTTCGAGCGTTCAAGCATGACTCCCATGAAAACGAATAACGGGACGGCTAACAAGGTTTGATTAGTAATGATACCGTACAAACGACTTGGCAATGCGAGTAAATAGCTGCTATCGAACAACCCGGTCACGGTACCAATACCAGCAAAAATCAATGCAGTACCAGCAAGTGAATAAGCCACAGGATAGCCTGCCATTAACACAATACAAACCGCAATAAAAAGCAGCAACGCCATGTATTCCATTACACTTCCTCCGGTTGTCTAAGTTGGAGAAGATTTCGTAACAATTCAGCTATCCCCTGAAGTAACATCACTGCTGCAAATGCAATAATAAAGCTTTTGAGAATAAATACGAAAGGAAGACCACCGGCTTCGCCACTTGCCTCAAACACCCGCCAGGAAGTGGATACATAACGCCAGCTGTAAGCAATGACAAACACATTGACAGGGATCAAGAAAAGTAAAGTACCAAGGAAATCAACGAGCGCTCTGCGTTTCACAGATTGGCGACGATAGAAAATATCAACCCGCACATGTTCACCCAAGCGTAGGGCATGAGCAGAGCCCAATAGCAACACAGCCGCATGTAAATACATGACTGACTCCTGCATCGCAATCCACCCGAGGTTAAACCCGTAGCGAAGTACCACTATGATAAAGGTGAGTAACACCATCAATAGCGTAAACCAGCGAACACAGTGACTGAGTCGCTGATTAAACTTATCAATTGCTGCTAATATTCTTTCCACAGGCTTTCCTTACCGCTTATCTTGCGCTTAATCAAGGTTTTGATAACGCATTGAATTGGAACACTATTGTACACAGTTGAAGGGCTAACCCCTACTATTTTCCTGTACCGCCTCGGCAGGCCGGAGAATCAGGTACCAGTGCCTTTTTGTCCTGCCATTCGGCAGGCGACAAAGTATGAATGGCGAGTGCGTGAATATCATTGGCCAGTTCATCGGCAAGGGTTTGATTAACACTTCGGTGACGTTGAATTAGGCGCTTACCATTAAATTGCTCACTTACAATCACAACTTTAAAATGACTTTCGCTTCCGGCAGGTACATTGTGCTGATGACTTTCATTGACAACTTCTAGGTGTTCAGGCGTAAATGCGGCGGTCAATTTTTCGTGAATTTGAGTTTGTATTTTCATGAAGCTTCCTTTTGATAACCTTGCTTGAGATCGCTTATTCACACTATCGCTGGTGATAATACGGCGTTATTCGACGAAACGTAAAGTTCATTCGTGGCCGTTCGCATCGTTTACGTTTTGGCAACGCATGCTGCCAATATTTCTGAGTGTCACCGTGCATAATCAAAACACTACCATGTTCCAAGCTTAGACGGTATCGACACGGCTTCTCACGGCTATCGTCAACGTGTTTAAAATCAAAATCACGTTCAACACCAAAACTCACTGACACAATAGGACTTCCGGCAACCAATTCCGGTTCATTGTCAGCATGCCACCCCATACTATCATTGCCGTCTCTGTAATAATTTCCCAAGACAGCATTTAACGGTGAACCGCAGATAGATTCACAGCGCTCTCGTAATTTGCGTAATATGGGATGCCAGGGATGCGGCTGAAGTGTCTTCCCGGAATACCGATAAGCAGTACCTTTATCACCACACCAGACTTGTAAACGAGGAATTCGTACCGTCCGGCCGAACATTTTGATATCATCTTGCTGCCACGGCAATGCTGTTATCAGGGTTTGCATATCAGCATCCGCTTCACTACTTGAAAACGCTTGCGGGATATAACGAACATCTGCGTCTTTCATAGGAAGCATGTACGGGCGCACGGACATAGACAACGGCCTACTAATAGTTAACAGAACAATGACAATTGAATCGCATTTAACCTTATTTGATACCAGTTTGCAATTGCTCCAGTATCCAGAGAAATCGCAACATGTTAGTTGGCGAGCATGGGATGCAGCTGACGAATACCTTATTCAACACGTTGTTGAAAACGTTCCACACGAAAATCAGCAACAGATGATCATCCTTAACGACGATTTTGGTGCTCTCACCTGTTGGTTTGCTGATGCTCAGGTGCAGTCTATATCTGATTCATTTGTTGCTCAACGCGCGTGTCAACGTAACCTGCAGCGAAATACACTAACGTCAGAGGGAATTTGCTTTCTCACTAGTTTAGATACACCGTCTGAGGCCCCACTGGTACTGATCAAACTACCTAAGTCCCTTGCACTGCTTGAACATCAATTGATTCAACTTCAATCAATAGTCCATGAGGGAACCACTATTATTGCCGCTGGTATGGTCAAACACATGGCAAAATCGGTGTTTTCACTGATGGAGAAATATCTGGGGACAGTCACTACCTCACTAGCCAAGAAAAAAGCAAGACTATTGTTTTGTAAGCCAACAGGTAATAAACACCATTCGTCCCCCTTCCCTACTCAATGGAAAATGGACAATTCACCTTTCATCATCAGTAACCATGCCAATGTCTTCTCAAGAGAGCAACTTGACATCGGCGCACGCGTATTATTAGACGCGTTGCCGAACTTAACTAATGAAACTGTGGTTGATCTGGGGTGTGGTAACGGTGTTTTGGGGTTAACATTGCTCGGAAAATACCCAGACTGTCGAGTGACTTTTGTTGATGAGTCGCATATGGCAGTTGCATCTGCAAAACAAAATGTTTCTGACAATTTACCCGCAGCCTTGGAACGCTGTGAATTTGTGGTTTCAAACTGCTTGGAAAAGGTCAATATTCCGCGCCTTGATCTTGTGCTGTGTAATCCGCCATTCCATCAACAAGCCACGATTACGGATCACATTGCATGGCAAATGTTTACAGATTCTCAAAAAGCCTTGCGTAAAGGTGGTGAATTACGGATTGTAGGAAATCGTCACTTGGATTATCCTGCGAAATTGAAACGATTATTTGGCGGTTATCAAGTTGTTCATAGCACGCGCAAATTTTCAGTATTACAAACATTTAAACGATGAGGTTTTCTTCATGACGCTCAAAACCGTGATTGCGACGCTGTTATTGATGGCAGTGGTTATTACACACCCAGCACACGCACAGTTAACAAAAGTAGTTGAAGACGGTGGACAGATACAGCCCAACAACCTTTTTCCAAAAGTGAAATTTGAAACTAGCATGGGAGATTTTATTGTTGAATTAAATCGCCATAGGGCCCGTGTTACCACCAACAATTTTCTTCGCTACGCTTATCAACGCGCCTTTGAGGGGATTATTTTTCAGCGCGTCATTGAAGACTTTGTGGTTCAAGGCGGGATGTATGATGAAGAACTCAATGACGCATCAACATATCCTGCAATCCCTAATGAAAGCGGCAATGGTTTGAAGAACGACATGTACACCATCGCGATGGCGACGCAACCAAAGCAGCCACATTCAGCAACACGTCAATTCTTTTTTAATATGCGAGACAACGACAGCCTTAATCCGGGTAAACGTTGGGGCTATGCTGTATTTGGTTACGTCACCGAAGGGACAGAAGTGTTGGATGAAATGAGCATGGTTGAAACCACCACAAGCACAAAAAAGGGTTGGACAGATTTTCCGGTGAAGCCCATTGTTATCAAAAAAGTACACATACTCCCCGAAGAGGATGAGTAATTCACTTTAAATCCAATGGCACTTATGGGAGGCAATAGCATCATTGCCTCTGTCATACTGATGGCAAAGTATCCAATGGCCAACGCGGCTTCGCTTTTGCTGAGAGTTCTACACGTTCACCTGCTTTTAAACGCTGTAAACCAGCAAAGGCAATCATGGCACCGGTATCGGTGCAAAACTCAAGGCGGGGGTAATACACTTGCCCCTTCAATTGTTGCATAACCTCGGATAACTTTTCACGCAGATGAGTGTTTGCACTCACTCCGCCAGCAATGACGAGCCGCTTAAGACCAGTTTGTTTTAACGCTCGCTTACATTTGATCGCTAGGGTATCCACTACTGCATCCTCAAATGCACGTGCAATGTCTGCCTTCGTTTGCGGGCTATCATCATTGTCTCTGATGGTATTAGCAGCAAACGTTTTAAGACCACTGAAGCTCATATCCAATCCAGGCCGGTCTGTCATCGGGCGTGGAAATGTGAAGCGCCCAGGAATGCCGGTTTGTGCCAACTTAGCCAGTAGTGGGCCGCCCGGATAATCAAGCCCTAGTAACTTTGCAGTCTTATCAAATGCTTCACCGGCAGCATCGTCAACCGATTCCCCCAGCACTTTGTACTGTCCGATTCCTTGCACTTCAACCAACATAGAATGACCACCAGACACAAGTAAAGCAATAAATGGGAACGGGGGTACCGTATCCTCTAGCATCGGTGCGAGCAAATGACCTTCCATATGGTGCACACCAACCGCTGGAATATTCCAAGCATAGGCAAGACTGCGCCCAACGGATGCCCCCACTAATAAGGCACCAACCATACCGGGGCCCTGTGTGTAGGCAATGCCATCAATGTCGGCTTGACTGCAGTTAGCCTCTTGCAATGCCTTCTTTATCAGTGGAGTAATTTTACGCACATGGTCTCGAGACGCTAATTCTGGCACAACACCACCATAATCGGCATGCAACTTCACCTGACTGTATAATTGATGAGATAACAAACCTAGCTTGTCATCATAGATTGCAATTCCCGTCTCATCACAAGATGTCTCAATACCCAATACTCGCATAATATCCCCTAAAAATTTCACGCAATATTCTACGCAAAAACTCGCACAATGATAGCCATAGTAGTATACTCAGCGACCTAAATTTTGCGGAACAAAGATTAATTCTGGTTTTTTTAACTCAGAAGGGTTTACTTTTAACTCTGATATGACTAAAATTCCGCACCATTTTTAACCATGTGGCGTTCAAATAATAGCCAGATGGAACAAGTAAATTTTTAATCCGAGGTGAGATTTTAATGCCAATCGTTAGAGTAAAAGACAACGAACCATTTGAAGTTGCATTACGTCGTTTCAAGCGTTCATGTGAAAAAGCAGGTGTTTTAGCAGAAGTACGTAAGCGTGAGCACTACGAAAAACCAACCACTGCTAGAAAGCGTATGAAGGCTGCTGCGGTTAAGCGTCAAGCTAAGAAAGCTAACCGTGATATCGCTCGTCGCGTAAGATTATTCTAATAATCTAATATTATCTATCTATTGGACTAGATAACGCATGAGCTTAATCGAATCACTGAAATCAGCACAAAAAAGCGCTATGAAAGCCAAAGACAAATTGTCTTTAGGCACAATTAGAATGGCGCTTGCGGAAGTGAAACAACGCGAAATCGATGGTCAGAAGACCCTTGATGAAGCTGAGACGTTAGCCGTCATTACCAAAATGGTCAAGCAACGCAAAGATGCTGCTTCACAGTTTGCTGACGCTAACAGACAAGACCTCGCAGACGTTGAGCTCGCTGAGATTAAAGTACTTGAGAACTTTCTACCTCAACCACTGAGTGAAGAAGAGTTAGGTGCGTTGATTGTTCAAGCAATTGCAGATACCCAAGCACAAGGCATGCAAGACATGAGCAAAGTGATGGGGTGGCTAAAGCCTAAAGTACAAGGTCGTGCTGATATGGGCAAGTTGAGTGGAAGTATTAAAGCAAGACTGACTGCTTAAATAAATACAGTTGACGAAAAGCCGTAAGCCGTGCCTACAATAGGTGCGGCTTATTTGTTTCTGAAGGAGCTAAAACGCGCTATGGCTGGAAGAATACCAAGAGACTTTATCGATGATCTGATCGCTCGTGCAGATATTGTCGAGGTGGTTAATTCTCGCGTTCAACTCAAAAAAGCTGGGCGAAACTACCAAGCCTGTTGCCCCTTTCACAATGAAAAAACACCATCATTTTCAGTAAGTCAGGAAAAACAATTTTATCATTGCTTCGGGTGTGGTGCTCACGGCAACGTGATCTCGTTCCTAATGGAGCATGATAGGCTTGAATTTCCGGAAGCTGTTGAAGATCTTGCTCGTTTCATGGGAGTCGAAGTACCAAGAGAAAAAGGCAGCTTTGATCCTCAACATCAGCAAAAGAAACAGCAACGCCAAGACGATTATGCGCTGATGGACAAAGTAGCAAAACACTTTCAATCACACCTTACCACTCATCAAGATCGTAAACGCCCCCAAACCTATCTAGCCAAACGGGGTTTATCCGCCGACATCATCAACGAGTTTGATATTGGTTATGCATCTCAAGCGTGGGATAGTGTATTGAAACAATTTGGTCATGACACTCATACCCAACAGCAGCTTGTCGACCTTAAAGTAGTTAACCAAAATGATAAAGGAAAACGATACGACTTTTTCCGCGATCGTATTATGTTCCCCATCAAAGATAGACGCGGTCGCGTTGTTGGCTTTGGTGGCCGAATTCTTGATCAGGAGGGCCCCAAGTATCTGAACTCACCTGAAACGCGGATCTTTCACAAAGGCAGTGAACTTTACGGCTTCTATCAAGCAAGGCAAAAGCATCGTAATTTAGAACGTCTATTGATTGTTGAGGGCTACATGGATGTCGTAGCACTCGCTCAATTCGGTATTGATTATGCTGTTGCCGCTCTCGGCACCGCAACGACACCAGACCATATTCAACTAATGCTACGGAACACCGCAAAAATTACTTGCTGTTACGACGGTGATAATGCGGGGAGACAAGCAGCTTGGCGTACATTAGAAAATGCTCTGCCTATGTTGAAAGACGGCGTGGAACTTAGCTTTCTGTTTTTACCTGATGGTGAAGATCCTGACACGTTAGTGCGTAAAATAGGTAAAGAAGCGTTTGAATCAGAACTTAAAAATGCCAAGCCAATGTCAAAATTTTTCTTTGAGAACTTACTCAAGGAGCACAATGTAGCGAGTACGGAAGGTAAAGCTGCATTGAAATCAGTTGCGGCGCCAATGATAAATCGCATCATAGGCGAACACCAAAAAGCCCTACTGTTAGCAGAATTAGCAAAACTCACTGGGGAATTTGATCAACACCGAAACCAAACCCAGTTACAAGCAGCCAATCAAGTGACTGCACCGCGAAAAGCGGATTATACAGCCCCCCAAAAAACCAAAACCTCGCCCATTCGGATGATGTTAAAGTTATTGATTGAACAGCCAAGTTTAGCAAAACAACACCCCAATGCAGTGCCCTCCGCACTAACTGACATTACCTTGCCAGGGTTTGAATTATTGTGTGAAGTTCACCAACACTGCCTAAGTCACCCACAGCATACCAGTCCGCAATTGCTTGAACAGTTTCGTCAGCACGCAGCCTACCCCCACTTAATGAAGTTACTGGTGTGGGAGCATCACATTGCAGAAGAACAAACCGAACAGGTTTATGTGGATAGTTTTAAAAAACTATTGGAATGGTGTCTTACTGGACGAATGGAGTCATTACTTGCAAAGTCTCGCGTTCAACCCCTAGATACCGCAGAAAAACAAGAACTGAACAACTTACTTTTGCGCCTCAAATAACGTCAGTCAATAGCACAAACCGTCAGATTGGAAATTACGTATTTTTTAATGATCGTCAAGTGAAAAAAAAGCGTAAAATCCCTTCATATTGAGCCACTTTGCGCTTTCATCTGTATTGTATAGTCTGCTATACTAGCATATTCGTGTGCGTTTCGGCCAGATGTCGAAAGTGCACCCATAATGAACATTTTTTTTAACCAAAGCGACAAGCGGAAGTTTTATGGCGTCAAATAAGCAGTCTCAAATCAAGCTACTCATTGCCAAAGGTAAAGAGCAGGGGTATCTCACCTTTGCTGAAGTCAATGATCACCTACCTCAAGACATTATCGATTCTGAACAGATTGAAGATATCATCAGAATGATCAATGACATGGGTAT
>CAXRGH010000048.1:0-7181 GCA_964230195.1 Alteromonadaceae bacterium | reverse complement strand
GTTAGATCAATCTCCAATTGTCAATCAAACACTTCAAGTTGCAAATTAAAATCAACATCTAAGGTAGCATCAAGACCAATTTCACCAACAGCAACACAAGAGTCGTGATTTGCTTTAAGCAACGTCTCAAGGGTTTCTAATGCATTTGGTTCATATGTGCTAAGAAAAAAAGGATGAAGCCCCAAGGCACAGTGCCAAGCCGGTACGTTCTCAACTAGCTTAAGTAAATGAGGCCATTGTTGCGCCGTCACACCCGGGATCAATAACTCAGACACTCCAATGGATTGTGCTGACTCCCATTGTGTTTCTCTATCCTTGTCATAGTCAGGAAAATCAAAGTGACAATGGCTATCAATCATGATGTTGTCGTCAGTTATGGCATCAAACGCTGGGTACTCCAGCCATTACCTTCATTACGATGATACACCAAGCGATCATGTAAACGTCTCGCACCTCCCTGCCAAAACTCAATAGCCGTTGGTTCAACACAAAAACCGCACCAGTGTTCGGGTACAGGGATCACATTCGGGAACTCACGATCCAAAGCATCATATGCCTCATCAATCGCTTGTCTAGAATCAATCGGTTGGCTTTGTTGTGAGGCGAGTGCGCCTAGCTGACTCTGCCGAGGACGAGATTTAAAATAGGCTTCAGCTTCTTCGGTGGGGAGTTGAATCGCCTTGCCTTTAACAATAACCTGACGTTCCATGTCGTGCCAAGGGAAAAGCAAACTCACTAATGGGTTTGATGAAATCTCTTGCCCTTTGTTGCTGTTACTATTGGTAAAAAAGCGAAAACCTTTTTCGCTAACACCTTTCAATAACACAATACGCTGAGATGGTTGACCACAACTGCTAACGGTACTGAGTACCATAGCGGTTGGATCTGACACTTCACGGGATTTGTACTCCTCAAACCAACGCTCAAACAACGCCATTGGCGACTCGGTTAATTCAGATTCGGACAAGCAACTTTGCGTGTAATCACGACGAATGTCGGCGTAATTCTGTGTCATATCAACCTCTTGTTATAGGTTAGTCTTCTCCGTATCCAAGACTGCGCAACGCTCTGTCATCATCAGCCCACCCAGATTTAACTTTTACCCACAATTCTAAAAATATTTTATTATCAAACAGACGTTCCATGTCGGCCCGAGCTTCAGTACCAATCGTCTTCAAACGAGCCCCTTTCTTACCGATCACCATACGTTTCTGCGTTTCGCGTTCAACCAATATCAGCCCGTTAATTTGATATACGCCTGAGTCCGTTAGAACAAAATTTTCAATTTCCACTGTGACTGAATAGGGTAACTCATCACCAGTGAATCGCATTAACTTCTCCCGAATAATCTCGGCCGCCATAAAACGTTCAGAGCGGTCAGTGATATAATCCTCAGGAAAATAAAATTCGCTCTCGTCCATTGACTCACGAACCATATCTCTCAGCTCTTCAACGCCTTTACCTTGTTTAGCAGAAATCGGCATGATTTTATTGAAGTCATGCTGGCTGCCTAACCATTCTAAGTGAGGTAATAGTGCCTGTTTGTCTTTCACATTATCAACTTTGTTAATGACTAACCAAGTCTCAATGTTAGCTTGTTTCAATTTCTCCAGCACCAGTTGATCATCGTCTGTCCAATGTGTACCTTCGACTAAGAATAAAACAAGATTAACGTCACCCAAACTACTTGATGCAGCGCGATTCATTAATCGGTTAATCGCCCGTTTTTCTTCTTTGTGTAATCCCGGAGTATCCACGTAAATAGTTTGAATTGAATCTTCTGTATCAATTCCCATGATACGGTGACGAGTGGTCTGCGGTTTCCGTGAGGTAATACTCACTTTTTGACCTAATAGTTTATTCAGTAATGTCGATTTTCCAACATTAGGTCTTCCTACAATGGCCACCATGCCACAGTACGTCTGTTCACTCATGAGTTAGTTTCTCCCAAACGAGTTGCGCAGCTTGTTGCTCCGCTTTTCTGCGGCTTGTGCCTTTTCCAATAAAGACTTCATCGCCGTGTTGAATAGTGCACTCAACCACAAATGTCTGAGCATGATCTTTACCTGATACTTCAACTACCGAATATTCTGGTAATGGAATTTGACGGCTTTGCAGCAGTTCCTGCAATCGAGTTTTTGGGTCTTTAGGATGGTAATTTGGGTCAAGCGCATCCAACCGCGATGCATACCAAGCAAGAATCAATTGCTGACACGTTTCAAGGTCAGAATCCAAAAATATGGCGCCAATCACGGCTTCTACTGCATCTTCAAGAATAGAATCGCGTTGATGGCCGCCGCTTTTGGTTTCTCCCGCTCCAAGGATAAGGTAATCACTCAGTTCAAATTCTCGAGCAATGCCCGCGAGTGTTTCTCCCTTCACTAGGGTTGAACGCATTCGGGTTAAACTTCCCTCTGGAGCATCGTTAAATCGATGAAATAGCTCATTGGCTATTACCATCCCAAGAACTGAGTCTCCAAGGTATTCGAGGCGCTCATTATGATTTTTTTTAGCACTACGATGTGTCAGTGCTTGTGTCAATAATGCAGAGTCATTAAACCGATAACCAAGCGATTTATACAATCGATTCAACTTTATCTGTTCATTCATCTAGATAATACTTCCAACTCTCGAGAATCGAACGCCACTGGGGACCCAAGTCGGTATAATATCTTCCGGTAATCGCTCAAACTCAAAGCTTATCCAAATATAAGAAGCTCTACCTACCAATTCGTCATCAGAAACAAAGCCCCAATAGCGACCATCAGTGCTGTTATCTCGGTTGTCACCCACTGCAAAATAGTGGTTATCTGGCACAACCCACGTACCCGGAACTTTTCCTCGCTGTGTGAAGTAATTGGATTTAAATTCAGGGATTTGACGTGATATCAAAATGTCGTGAGTAACCTTACCCAACACTTCCGTATATCGTGTTTGAGGCACTGACTGCCCTCTGCCAATATCTTGCTCAAATTCGCCATGAGCCTGAAAAGTGACCGGTACCGATATTGCCTCTGGGCAAGGTGACTGCCCATTTTTACAGGCTGGTGTAATGGTAAATCGTTTATTGCGGTAAGTGACAGTATCTCCCGGCAAACCGATAATCCGCTTTATGTAATCCAAATGATTATCTTCCGGATATTTGAACACAGCTACGTCCCCGCGTTCTGGTGAACCAACGTCCACTAACTTGGCGCGAGTCACTGGGTCTTTGATCCCATAACTGTATTTGTTCACGAGGATAAAATCGCCTTCCAATAACGTTGGCATCATAGAGCCAGAGGGAATTTGAAATGGTTCAAATAAAAACGAACGGAATAACGTAATCAACGCAATAAATGGGAACAATTGTTGTGCGTTATCAACAATGGCAGGTAATGGGGCGACCTGGTCCACCAACTCTTGCGAAATATCGACATTATTGGTGGCACAAATTGCCATCACTTTTTCTTTTCGTTTAGGTGCCCAGATAAGACTATCCAGTAGCCAGATCAGGCCCGACGAAATGGTTAAAAAAACCAAGAAAATTGAAAAATACGTTGCCATTATTTACCTACTTTTAATACCGCCATAAAAGCATCTTGAGGTAATTCAACATTACCCACTTGCTTCATGCGCTTTTTACCTTCTTTTTGCTTCTGCAATAGCTTCTTCTTACGGCTAACGTCACCACCATAACACTTGGCGATAACGTTCTTTCTCAATTGTTTCACTGTACTACGAGCAACAATTTGGTTACCAATTGCGGCTTGAATTGCAATATCAAACATCTGTCTTGGGATAAGTTCTTTCAACTTTTCAACCAATTCACGCCCACGTGATTGAGCATTGTCTTTATGGGTAATCACCGCAAGTGCATCGACTCTCTCACCGTTGACAAGGATGTCCAAGCGCACCATGTTTGCACCCTCAAACTTCTTGAAGTTGTAATCAAGTGATGCGAATCCACGACTGGTTGATTTCAATCTATCAAAGAAATCCATAACCACTTCCGCCATGGGCAACTCGTATGTAACCGCCACTTGCTTGCCGTGATAACTCATGTTCGTTTGTACACCACGCTTCTCAACACACAGTGTAATAACATTACCAAGAAACTCTTGCGGTACTAGGATGTTCGCTTCAACGATTGGTTCCCTAATTTCTGCAATATCAGCAACAGCAGGAAGCTTTGACGGATTATCAACAATGTGTACTTCTTGGTCATTAGTCATCACCTGATACACTACTGTTGGCGCTGTTGTGATTAAGTCAAGATTATACTCACGCTCAAGTCGTTCCTGGATAATCTCCATGTGAAGCATTCCAAGGAAGCCAATACGGAAACCAAACCCAAGTGCTGTCGAGCTCTCTGGTTCATAGAAAAGTGAAGCATCGTTCAAACTGAGCTTTGCCAATGCGTCTCTGAAGTCCTCATAGTCATCAGAACTGATTGGGAAGACACCAGCGTATACTTGAGGCTTCACTTTTTGGAAACCCGGCAAAACAGTGTCGGCAGGATCTTTTGCAAGTGTAATGGTATCGCCAACGGGTGCGCCATGAATTTCTTTAATACCGGCAATGACAAAACCAACTTCACCAGCACGTAAAACGCCAGTCTCGGTTTGCTTAGGGGTAAATATCCCAACTTTGTCGGCCTGATGAATTTGCTCGTTAGACATGATTTTGATGCGGTCGCCCTTTTTTAATTCGCCTTGAACCACGCGAACAAGAGACACAACCCCTTGGTAATTATCAAACCATGAATCAACAATCAACGCCTTCAACGGCTCCTCTCGCTCGCCCTCTGGTGGAGGGACTTGATTGACAATAACTTCCAATACATCTTCGATACCCACGCCGGTTTTTGCCGAGCAGCGCACTGCATCAATGGCGTCAATACCAACAATATCTTCAATTTCTTCTGACACTCGCTCTGGTTCAGCTTGCGGCAAATCAATCTTGTTAAGAATAGGAACAACTTCCATATCCATATCAATCGCGGTATAACAATTGGCCAATGTCTGAGCTTCTACCCCCTGCCCCGCGTCTACAACTAAAAGAGCGCCCTCACAAGCAGCAAGCGATCGTGAGACTTCATAGGTGAAATCCACGTGCCCAGGAGTATCAATGAAGTTCAGTTGGTATGTTTCACCGTTTTTTGCTTTGTAGTTCAACGTAACACTTTGTGCTTTGATGGTGATCCCACGCTCGCGCTCTAGATCCATTGAATCTAATACTTGCGCGTCCATCTCACGCTCACTTAGTCCACCACAATGTTGAATCAAACGATCCGATAACGTCGATTTACCGTGATCAATGTGCGCAATGATCGAGAAATTTCTTATATGAGATTGGTCCATTATTTTGTCTGACATCTATCTACTACTTAACTGAAATTACACGTTTCTTGAACGTATAATGGTTTAAACGCAATTTATGCGCGCAATTTTACTACGTTCCGCCGAAAGATGCGATCTTGTTGTGAATAAACCTCTGAGGTTTTGTTATTTGGTAGGACTAAAGCAGGTTACACCGTCGGTGGAACAGGGGATAACCTCAAGAATATTAGGTGTGTACTGGTTAGCATGTTTTTTGACATAAGACTTAGTCCAGAAAAAACCCAATGACGCAGCGCTAAAACTCAGTACGATTAAGTGTAACTCGTGAGACAAGCCGACGGCAGGTAAAATAGCGCGTCCGATGACAGCGGTAATGATAAATAAGAACAAAGGCACAAGATAAACCAATGCCGAGGCACTCAAGATGGTGCTCTCAGGCAAGCCAAGTTTTACCGTATCTCCTACCTGTACAGGACGTTGACATGGCAGGTCAATTAACTGCGACTTTTCAGAAAAAGCTCGGGCTACAACACCGGTACCACAATGCGCACTTTGGGCACAGCCGTGACAGGTTGTCTTTACTGACGTACGCAACCACACATGACCATTCTCGACCCGCTCAACGCGCGCAAGCTCCTCAATCATTGGCTATTGGCCCCAAATACAATGCCATCGATTAGACGCTCTGCGCTCTTTTGAGGTAACTTACCAATCACCGTAATTTCATGCTGGTTCTTTTGTACCGTGAATAAGTTATCAGCACCAACGTCAATGCCTCCCTCTTTAGGCAACTCGCGTGCAATGGGTTTAATGTACACCGAAACGCTAGACAAACCATCAGATAAAACTGCGTGTAACACTGATCCAATGTCCGCACCCATTTGTTTCTTTTCAAGTTGAAGAATATTCATTCCAACTGGTAGCCAGTTAAAGCTCACCAAACTAGGCTGGATAGGTAAAGCTGGCGTTTCCTCCAAGGCTGGATAACGAGAAAAATCAAGTTGCTTAAAAAATGGGATAACATCTTTAACGATATCCAAAGATGTGGTTTGAAGTTGCTCGCGCAACTTACCCGTTTGGTCGTGTGTGAGTAATTGCAGTAGTAAGCCAGTTTCATTGTCTAACCACAATGTGTAAGTAAAACGAGAATTATCATTACTGACAATCCTTATTTTTGTTGCTGCCCTACCCGAAATACGGCTCTTCCCTAGCAGAACAAAGTTATATGCATCTTGCAATTGTGTAGGTTGCGTGAGGAGTGTCATTGGCAACGGATATTGCAATTGACCTTGACTGACAGAAATGAGCCCTTGTTCACCAATCTGATACACCGTATTTTGTATTTTGAGGGCTTCCCAATAGGGGCCATTCTGAACAGATAGATGGCTGATTGACTGGTTATCTACATTGCTTTTTCGCCACAGATAACTTCGTAATTCACTATCCGATTGCATGGTGACAAACGTCATCTGAAAGTTAAGACTGCTAACTGCTTCCGCTAGATGCTGAAGGTAATCCTCCGCAGTTGGATTCGCGTCTTTGCCATGTTTAGCATAACCAAAGAACGCGCTACTCAACAGGAGTACGAGGAATAAGCATCTTTTCATCTATTCATTGCCTTTTTCATTCGACTGATTTGCTTCTAACATCGGGCGGTGCTTTAACGTGTTTTTGTGATCTTGCAAATAGAGATTCAAACGTCTTTTTTGTTTCATCTCCTCGCTTTCGCCCTGTGCGACCTCGCGGGCACTATCCAAGCTAACTGGAGCCATGCCACCACCAACACCCGGGATGACAGGCACTCTTGCTGCGCTGAAGGTTTCTGCTTGCTGAGGTTCATTCATGTGTTGTACACCAAGC
>CAXRGH010000047.1:0-2117 GCA_964230195.1 Alteromonadaceae bacterium | reverse complement strand
AATCCCGCCTGCTCCACCACATTGAGGTTTCATAGAAACCGCCAAAGACCCGAAAAGTGTTATACAACAACGCTTTTCGGGTTTTTTATTATTTAAATGACAGTGGCGTTAATTATCATCACTTGTGCAGTGATTGTTGAACCTTTTCAATCTTCTCAAGCACAGATGAAATCGGTTCTCTTTGAGGCTCGGGAACTGAAACCAGATTGTCCAGTTCTACACACAAGGCCCCGAGCTCACTAAACCCAAATGAACCAGCCCCCCCTTTGAGTTGGTGACTATGCTGCTTTAAAACACTCCAATTGGACGATTTCAAAGCACGCGCCATTGCCTGCAGGTGTGACTTAAGCTCTTCTAAAAATAGCTCTGATAAATTGGCTAACATAGCACCCACTTCCTCATCCACACGCCCCGTGTTAGTTTCAGAGTGTTTCAATGTGGACTCAATAACACCGTAGAAATCCGATTGAACAATTGGCTTGGCAATGTGTGCATCAAATCCAGCAGTCAGAAATTCGGCGATCTGATGTGTCATGGTATTGGCTGTCAAGGCAATAATCAGTGCATTGGGGTGGAGAGTTTTAATGGTACGCATTGCCTCAACGCCATCCATACGCGGCATGTGAATATCCAGTAATATGAGATCAAAGGTTTGTCGAGCACACTCATCAACTGCCTCACGCCCGTCATTAACACACGTTACTTTTGCATTCACTCGCTCCAACATCAAGGTGAACAAACCTCTATTACTTTCCAAGTCATCTGCTATTAAAATGTGCCATCCTTGAAGATTAGGCAGGATCACCTCCAACTTTGCAGTACTGGGCTTAATCGTTTGTTGGGGCTCCCTCGCCATCCACTGAGTGTCACTCGTTGTTCTCAATGGAAGCTTAAGGGTAAATGTAGAGCCTCGTCCTAATTGACTTTGACAATCAAGTGTCCCGCCCAAACCAAGGGCTAACTGACTCGATATATTCAGGCCTAATCCAGTACCACCAAAGCGGCGTGATATTGAGTTATCCGCTTGTTCAAATGCATTAAACAGGCGACTAATTTGCTCATTATCCATACCAATACCGGTATCTACGATATCAAACACGAGTTTTTCATTTCGACAACTCACATTCAACTCCACGGTTCCCTGTTCGGTAAACTTCAGTGCATTACTGATGAGGTTAAACAAGATTTGTTTTAGGCGGACTTCATCAGTTTCTATATGACTGGGGAGTGGGTACTGGCAGTGAACAAGAAACTCAACCGGCTTCTCGTTAAAGGCATCTCCATGAATGTTCTGCGAAACTGAAATCACTGAGAGCAAGTCTACCGAAGCCATCTGAAAATCAAGCTTCTTTGCCTCAATTTTACTAAGATCCAGTAAGTCATCAAGAATTGACAGTAGATGTCGGCTACTATCATAGATAATCGTGGAAAACTCTTGTCGCTTATCGGTTGCAATTGCGTCTTTCCGCATGATGTCGGCATAACCGATGATGGATGTCATCGGTGTTCGAATTTCATGGCTCATATTGGCCAAAAACATGCGCTTACTTTCGTTTGCTTGCTGTAAGTCCTTGTTTGATTTAGCGAGTGCCTCTGTTCGCTGCATTACTTTCGATTCTAATTCAGATGTTAACTGAATGTTTTCTTCACTGATCAGGCGCATGCGATAAGCGATGGCAAACGCCAAGAAGATAGCATCAAGGGTTCCACCTACCAAGGTGATTAATTCACTATTTCCCAAAAGATCGGGAATAATACCTATATTTGCAGGTAAAATAATGCTCGCTGGTAGCAACAAACACATAAATGCCACAATAAAAAACGAAGCAGGTTTAAAACCCGACAGCCAGCGTTTTATTCCAGCATATAATGCAACAGCAATCCACAAACCAATAAATACTGTTGCCAACGTGTGAGCCATGGAGAAGAAGATGATTGACAAAACACCAGTGATAGCACTTGCCACACCAATGATTTTCAACACACTAGCCGTTGAGGGCATTGTTTTTCTAAGTTCAAGAAAATGAATACAGAAGCAACCGCTAAAATAAGGCAATAAAAAGAAGGGAAGATAATGTAATGTTAACGCAGAGAATCCAAACAACTCGGTTGGTAAT
>CAXRGH010000046.1:0-3592 GCA_964230195.1 Alteromonadaceae bacterium | reverse complement strand
ATCCAGATGTAAGACAACGGTCCCTTATCTGGCCGAGCTATCTCATTAAAAAACCTTTTATGTTGTAGCGATGAGCACGAGACACAGGTGATTGTTAATAGTACTAATAAAAAAATATTCCGATTGATAGGCCTGATAAGTGCCATTTAATACTCTCCTCAAAAAAACAGGTTGTGATTGATGCAACTTTAAGATGTCCTGCATACCTCACATCTAATCATCCCACATTCCACAATTAATATTGTTGCTAATGCGCAACAGTACATTTGCGAATGAACAAGAACCTTAAATTTAATTCTCACAGTACACTTATTATCAAGTAAATGAATTTGGTGCTGAATTGGTGCACGAAACTTCACAAAAGAGGAAAGAAACTGTGTTGAGTCTATACGCATGGAACACACCAAACGGCCAAAAACCCATAATCTTGCTTGAAGAACTACTGGTAGATTACAAATTACTGTCTGTAAATTTATCCAGCGAGCAAAATCGAAGTGCAGAATTTCTTGAGTTAAATCCGAACGGAAAAATACCAGTACTAACCCATAAGACGAGTGAACTGGACGTGACCATCTACGAGTCTGGTGCCATTTTGCAGTATTTGGCTGAAACTCACGGTAAGTATTGGGGAAATAATCCAATTGAGAGAGTGTTGGTCGCCAAATGGGTTTATTGGCAAGTGGCTAATCTTGGTCCGATGATTGGACAGTGGGGGCATTTCGCTATGCGAGAGGAGAAAATTGATTATGCCATTAATCGTTATTTTGATGAGTCTGTCAGGTTATTGAAAATTCTTGACGACCATTTGAAAGATCGTGAATGGATTGGCAGCGACTACTCTATAGCAGATATTGCTTGCTACCCTTGGGTAAAAGGTGGAATGCAATTCATGACAAACCTTGCACATAAACCCATCCCAACATTTTTAAATATTGAGCGTTGGCAAAAACAGTTGTCCGAGCGACCCGCTATTGTACGTGCGTTTGCTAAATCGGAGGCATTGGCAAACACATAAACTGTAAGTCGATTTCCAGACTTCAAATCACCAAATAATCTGAAACGGCAAACCAAATGGGGAATGTATTTATGCGATTAACCGTAATCATCTGTTTTTCTATGTTGCTTGCAGCCTGCATAGGAAAAGAACAGGAAGCAGAACAGGGCTGGGGTAGACCATTGCAAGCTACGGTAATCTCCCCGGAAAAAAGAATGGTATCTGAATGGGATGAATACACTGGTAGGTTCAGGGCCGCTCAACGAGTAGAAATACGTGCAAGAGTCAGTGGCTATGTAGATGTAGTGAAGTTCAATGATGGGCAAATAGTAGAAGAAGGAGACGTATTGTTCGTGATTGATCAGCAACCGTTTCAAATTCTTGTGGATAGGGCTACTGCAGTTTACGAACAAACTAAGCGTGAATTCGAACGTGCTGAGGGTTTGCGCAAAACTCGTGCTATATCTGAAGACGACTATGGACAACGACTTCAAGACAAGCAAGTGGCCAAAGCAGGTTATGAAGAAGCACTGTTAAATCTGGAATGGACAGAAGTCAAAGCACCTTTCACTGGCAGGGCATCTAGAAATTATGTGGACGTTGGAAATTTGGTAAGTGGAGGAAATGCATCCGCGACTTTATTAACGACGATTGTGTCAATGGCGCCTGTAGAGTTTTATTTTCAGGGGAG
Organism: Alteromonadaceae bacterium; assembly: GCA_964230195.1. GTDB lineage: Bacteria > Pseudomonadota > Gammaproteobacteria > Enterobacterales > Alteromonadaceae > CAXRGH01. Next base: position 1,907 of record CAXRGH010000046.1, on the reverse strand, counting down.
TGAGTCTGATGTATTAAAGTACATCAGATTGACCGCTTCACAGCAACGACCAGGTGAGCGCGATCAGCCTTGGCCTGTTTACGTCAAACTGAAAGACGAGGATACCTTTAAGCATGAAGGCACGGTTAATTTTGTAGACAATGAAATTGATCTCAATACCGGCACAAAAGACGTACGGGCAACTTTTGCAAATACTGATGGATTGCTAGAGCCAGGGTTGTTTGGTCGACTCCGAATAAACGCCACAGCGCCCTTTGAGGCGATGATTATTCCGGAGCATATTATAAGTACTGAACAAACTCGCAAATACGTGTATACACTGACACCGGAAAACACAGCTCAGCGCAGTTATATCACTTTGGGTAAGCTAACCGGTGATGGGATGCGTATCGTTAAATCTGGGCTTGACCCACAGGACAAAGTGATTACTGGTAATCTTCAGATGATACAGCCGGGCGCTCAAATTGAGCCAGTGGCAGAAACCACTAGTAAGCTTTGAGTATCGGGGGCAACGAATGAACTTTTCTCATTTTTTCATCGATAGACCTCGTTTTGCAGTGGTGGTTTCGGCATTTATCGTCATTTTTGGGGCACTGGCGTATTTGGCACTTCCGGTAGCACAGTATCCAGAAATTGCCCCTCCTCAAGTTCAAGTTTCTGCGAGTTACCCCGGGGCTAATGCAGAAACGATTGCTGCTACAGTTGCAACACCATTAGAGCAGGAAATCAATGGTGTTGAGAATATGCTGTACATGTCCTCTCAATCTTCCAATGATGGCCGGGTAACCATCAGTATCACTTTCAAACCGGGGACTGATCTGGATACTGCGCAAGTTTTAGTACAAAACCGCGTATCTGTAGCGGAGGCAAGATTACCGGAAGAGGTGCGTCGCAGGGGGATTACCACAGTTAAGAATTCACCAGATATGTTGATGGTGATAAATCTCTTTTCCCCTGACGATACATACGATCAAACTTTTATTGGCAACTACGCCTCCTTGCAAGTTAAGGACTTTTTGGCACGACTTGATGGTATAGGTGGGGTACAGGTTTTTGGCGCTTCAGACTACGCAATGCGTATTTGGCTTGACCCCGATATGATTGCTTCATTGAATCTTACCCCGGGTGATGTCATTGCAGCCATTCGCAACGAAAACGTGCAAGTATCAAGTGGTACTCTGAATCAGAACCCTGTCTCACAACAATTGGCGTTTGAAATGAATGTGCAAACGCAGGGAAGATTAATATCAGTTGAGGAATTCGAAAATATTATCGTCAAGGCTGAGGAGCAGCGTGTTGTGCGACTCAAAGATGTAGCCAGAGTAGAGCTAGATGCTGAAAGTTATGTTACTCGAGGTTATTTGGGCCAAAGTCCGTCAGTGGCTATGCCCATTACCATGCGACCGGGAGCGAATGCCCTAGCAACTGCTGCGTTGATCACAAATACAATGGAGGAACTGTCCAAGGCTTTTCCACCTGGACTGGAATATAAAATCGCTTATAACCCAACTAAATACATTGAAGCATCAATGAGTGAAGTGACGGTTACTTTATTGCAGGCCATTGTATTGGTTGTTTTAGTGGTGTTGGTATTTTTGCAGAGTTGGCGCACTGCTATTATCCCTGTTATTGCCATTCTGATATCGCTGGTGGGGACTTTTGGCCTGATGCAGTTGTTTGGTTTTTCATTGAACATGCTTTCCCTATTTGGCCTTGTTTTGGCCATTGGCATAGTAGTAGATGATGCCATTGTTGTGGTTGAAAATGTTGAACGAAAACTTCGTGATGGAATGGAAGTTGTTACAGCCACAAAAAGCACAATGGATGAGGTTGGAAGTGCCTTAATTGCGACTTCTTTGGTGCTGGTTGCAGTGTTTTTACCCACCCTAATGATGGAAGGGATAACC
>CAXRGH010000045.1:0-3946 GCA_964230195.1 Alteromonadaceae bacterium | reverse complement strand
CTTGTTACTCGCAATTTCAACCCTTGGTGGAGGCCTTAGCATTGCTGGACACTATTTGAACCGTCAATACATTCGTGCGTGTCAAACATGTCCGGCTGAGCATGCATAGCCCTTTAATTAACTCAACACTTAGCATCAATTAAACACTCAGCGGCTTTGTTATCTTTGACTGCGGTGTGCTGGTGATCACAGTACACCTTTGAGCTCAACACTGGACGGGTTTTTCTATGCAGCAATCGTCTTCTTCAGTTTCATCATCATCACCAGTCCCTACCAATATCATTACTGGCTTTTTGGGGGCAGGGAAGTCAACCGCCATTATACATTTACTGCAAAACAAACCACCCCAAGAGCGATGGGCTGTGCTCGTTAACGAGTTCGGTGAAATCGGCGTGGACGCTGACTTTATTGCAAGCCAACACCAGGTTCAGAATGTGTATGTCAAAGAAGTAGCTGGTGGCTGTATGGGGTGCAGTGCCAATCTGGCTATGCATATTAGCTTAAATCAGTTGATTGCAGAGGCAAAACCACATCGTTTACTCATTGAACCGACCGGACTTGGTCATCCTCAGGAAGTCATCAGTGTGTTACTTGAACCTCACTATCAACCCGTGATTGAGCTTCACAAAGTTATAACCTTGGTAGATGCAAGCATGTTCAATCAATCAGACCGTGTAAATCTGCCGCTTATCTACCAGCAACTTGCTATTGCTGACCTAGTGATTGGTAACAAGAAAGACCAGTACAAAGACGGTGACATGAAATTACTGCGTGATTACCTGTCTCAACACAAGCTCTCATCAACACCGTATCGCTTTACTGAATTCGGTGAAATTCAATTTGATTGGATCAATGGCAAAACTGATGTGGCTCACGTGATTAACCCAGGCACTGGTAACAAAGAGCATGATCACGATAATCACCGCCAGCACGAACACCAACATCATGATCATCATTCCCACAGCCATGCTTCCTATGATACGCCAGGCCATGCTGATCAAGAAGCCAGCCCATACACAGGACAATCACAAGCGCAATCACAAGCGCAATCACGAGCGCATCAAACACGTGTCTATGAATCAGAGGGTTATCAGGCGATCACTCACCGTTTTTCGCCTAATATAACCTTTGACGCATCCAAGTTGCTTAAACTGATTGCCCAATGGAAACTAGAGCGCATCAAGGGTGTATTCATAACCTCAGACAATATTCTTGGCATCAATGCAACACTTCACGCTATGAGCACCTTTGAGGTTGATGACTGTGCAGACAGCCATCTGGATATGATTGCAACCCCAGAACAATGGCAGTGCCTTGATCCGCAAACGATTGAATCCGCATTACTCGGTTGTCTAATAGACGAAGAAGGTTAAACGCCATATTTAGTGTAGGCAACTCGTCTGGTTAAGTTATTGGGATTCTCCAAACTCATTAACTCAGTGCTAGTGAAAAACGCAAGTGTGTAAATTCCTAATATTTTCTATTTTGTTATTGTATTTTCACAATTAGCCATGTAGCTTGGTTATGTTTTAATCACTAAAGTACTTTAAGCATTTCTTGACTAAAGCAAAACACCATTTAAAAAGAGTATGGATATCTCGCACCTTCCTGTTTTTGCTTCTTCTTAATACAACAATAACAAAACAAAAAAATTCATAATAAGAGATAAGGATAATCATGTTATTTAATTCAATGAAGCGCTTGCGCTACGTGTTGGCCTGCGCGCCATTTTTTATGAGTGGCTACACATTAGCAGGGCCAACAGAGACAACTGTGAATGTAGCTGCTAACCAAATGTCTGTTGACTCTGGAGTAGTCCTCACTGCTGATGAAGTGGCATTGATCACTGCCACTGGTACGTGGAGACGTTGCAGTAAATCAGCTGCTGAGTGTGTCTCTGATGCTGACGGAACCACCATGACAGCAGGTGGAAATGCCACTCTTAATACAGTTAACAGAGGCGCGTTAATTGGAACCTTTGACAACCTAAGTACCTTTGTTGCTATTGGAAAAGGACCAGTACTGATTGAAGGTGTTGGTCGGTTAAGAATGTTAAGTAATCGATACAAGCCACTAGGGCCAGTTTGGTTGAGGCAGCACAAGTCAGGTAGTGTGAATGTCACTATCACAGTATTTAATAAATATGAAGACACAGATGGCGATGGCCTTTTGGATATTGATGAACTGAACTTGGGTACAGACTATTATGTTGCAGATACTGATGGTGACGGTTTCTCTGATGGCGACGAAGTTACCGCCAGCACTGACCCGCTAGACAAGATGAGTAAACCCTATGAGGTTGGGCAATGTATGTCCGTTGCAAACAACGCACGCTTAGACGACCGCGCACAACTCTCTGTTGCGGATTTGGCCGTTGGTGGACAGCTAATGTTAGGTCATGACTCGCGTGTATCGGCAACGGTCGCGGTAGGACGCAAGCTCGTTATGCGAGATCGTAGTGCGGTTCAAGGTGACGTTACCGTCAACGGTGAAGCTGTCATGCAGAATGGCGCAACAGTGTCAGGAGTGCTCAACTTATTCACTGCTACTGATAATGTTATTGTGAATGCAGTCTCAAAAACAACGAATAACGGCAACAACGTTTGGATCAATCACGGTGGGCAGAAAGTTCTGGCTCCTGGTCATTATGGCACAGTAACAGTCAACGACCGCGCTACGTTAAAATTGACCGCTGGCGATTATACCTTCAACCGTTTGGTAGTGTCTAACGATGCCAAGCTAGCCTATAGTGGAGACGTTAAAGTCACTGTCAATACACAAGTGACGCTGCGTGATCGTGCGCGTGTCTACGCCTTGGATACACAAGCGAGCTTTAGCTTATATAGCCATCAAACCACAGCGCTCGTGTTGGGTAACAGCGTCAACTTCACTGGTCAAGTACATTTACCTGCCGCTCAACTCAGACTGGGCCACCGTAATAGCTTCAATGGCTGTGTTAACGCTAAAGGTTTGCGCATTGGCCATGATTCGGTCTTTACAGAGGGAACCTTTGTTCCTTTGAAATAAATTAGAGTCTTAGGTGCGAAACGTAAAAGGAGTGCTTTGGTAAGCACTCCTTTTTTATGGCTGTCCTAAATATGGGTGTCCACAAAACCAATTAAGATTACTGGAAAGGCTGTTGAGACAGCCAATAAATCTAGAACGAATCAGTCAATGATTGACTGCGGCGTTTTCGCTTTTTCTCAGTGGGTTGTTGGAAGGTGGCAATCACAACTAGGGTACAAATGGTAAGTAGTGTGATGGCATTGGCACCTGCTTGAAGTGAGAAGTCTACCGTGGAGTGGAGTAGGGTGTGGGTAATGGCCACAGCCCCTGCAAAGCCAATGCCCTGATTCAAAGGCGTTGTGCCTTTAACCATTAACCGTAATGACAAAAAGCCCCAGAAGAGCAAAAACGCACCGAGTACTGCCGTGGCAGGCACGCCTAATTCAACGGCAAACTGAAGGTAATCATTGTGGGCGTGGTTATAAAACCCCGAGTACACATTGGGTTGGTATTTTGGAAAAGCAGTATAGAAAGTGCCGCCACCAGTACCCAACCAGAGGTTATCTTGCAGCAGTGGGATACTATCAATCACCACTTCATCACGAGTTTCTGAGGCTAACGAGGTTTCAACCAAGCGTTCTTTGACTTTTTCAACACCAAACATGGCACCAACAATAAGTAAGTCCAACACAAAAAAGCTAATGATTAAGGTGCGTAAATACACAGGCCTGCGTTGGTAGAAAAAGAACGCAAACACGCTAATGCCTGCCAGTGACATAAAAAATGCTGAATTACCCATGCGAGAGCGAGTGAGGATCAAGCCAATCACCATTAATATTAAACCGCCACGGATGAGCATTTTGTTGCTTAAAAGAGTTGTGAGGATACCGCGGATAGCCTCTTTACCAGACCTACTGCCTTTCTTCACAGAGAGTTGACT
>CAXRGH010000044.1:0-7007 GCA_964230195.1 Alteromonadaceae bacterium | reverse complement strand
TCTCCCTTTCGAAAGTCAATCGTTTTTTCAAACTTAATTTAGACTTTCTAACGAGCCTCTTCAGACTCTTGTTGCCTTGGCTTTGCCCTGACAACGGGAGCGCATTCTACACACTTAAAAAGCCCATACAAGCTTTTTTTTAGCTTTTAAGTTTAACTGCTTAATTTTCCGTCAACCACTATACTTTTGGTTTATATTGGCCTACGAACAGATGTAATGACTCTTTTAAAAAAAAGGGCCTTAAAGGCCCTTGTGCAATGTTTGGATTTTGTTTGAACCTGAATGACTCGGTAAACTTACCAGCCAGTCAGCTCAGCTAATGCTTTACCAATATCAGCTAGCGAACGCACGGTTTTCACACCAGCGTCTTCTAATGCAGCAAATTTCTCATCTGCAGTACCTTTTCCGCCTGCGATAATTGCGCCAGCGTGCCCCATACGTTTCCCTGGAGGAGCAGTTACACCTGCAATATAAGAAACGACAGGTTTCGTCACATTGGCTTTGATATACGCAGCAGCTTCTTCTTCAGCAGTACCGCCGATTTCCCCAATCATCACGATAGCTTCCGTTTGCGGATCATTTTGGAACATTTCCAACACATCGATGAAATTTGTTCCAGGGATGGGATCACCACCAATACCAACACACGTGGACTGACCAAAACCAGCATCGGTTGTTTGCTTCACAGCTTCGTATGTCAACGTACCTGAACGAGATACAATACCTACTTTTCCAGGAAGGTGAATGTGGCCTGGCATAATACCGATTTTAGTCTCTCCAGGAGTGATTACGCCCGGGCAGTTAGGACCAATCATTCTCACGCCACTTTGATCAAGTTTAACTTTCACATCAACCATATCAAGCGTCGGAATCCCTTCAGTGATACAAACAATCAATTCAATGCCTGCATCAATGGCTTCGAGAATCGCATCTTTACAGAAAGGTGCAGGAACATAAATAACTGAAGCAGTCGCACCTGTAGTCTCTACTGCATCACGTACAGTATTGAAAACTGGAAGACCTAGATGAGTCTGACCGCCTTTGCCAGGACTCACGCCGCCAACCATTTGAGTGCCGTAAGCAATCGCTTGCTCTGAATGGAATGTACCTTGACCGCCAGTAAAACCCTGACAGATTACTTTTGTATCTTTATTAATCAAAACTGACATTTACTTGCCCTCCGCTGCTTTTACAACCTGTTGAGCAGCGTCAGTAAGACTTGTTGCTGCAATAATATCGAGTCCTGATTCTGCGAGAACTTTAGAGCCGAGTTCAGCATTTGTACCTTCCAGTCGAACAACAACAGGCACTTCAACACCAACTTCTTTAACAGCACCAATGATACCTTCAGCAATCATGTCACAACGAACAATACCACCAAAGATATTTACCAGTACTGCTTTCACGTTATCATCAGATAAAATAATTTTAAACGCTTCCGCTACACGCTCTTTCGTTGCGCCGCCGCCAACATCCAAGAAGTTTGCAGGCTTACCACCGTGAAGGTTTACGATGTCCATTGTACCCATCGCTAAACCGGCACCGTTGACCATACAACCAACATTTCCGTCTAGAGCTACATAATTTAATTCCCACTGAGCAGCATGAGCTTCGCGCTCATCTTCTTGGCTTGGATCGTGCATTTCTCGGATTTTAGGCTGTCTGTATAACGCATTACCGTCAACACCTATCTTACCGTCAAGACAATGAAGGTTGCCTTCATCAGTGATAACTAAAGGGTTAATCTCTAATAAAGCGAAGTCGAAGTCATTAAACATCTTCGCAAGACCCATGAATATTTTCACAAACTGCTTCATTTGGGTCGGATTTAATCCTAATTTAAAGCCAAGTTCGCGTGCTTGGTATGCTTGCGGACCAACCAATGGATCTATTTCAGCTTTGTGAATCAACTCTGGCGTTTCTTCAGCAACGGTTTCAATTTCAACACCGCCTTCTGTCGATGCCATGAAAACAACTTTACGTGTACCACGGTCAACAACAGCGCCGAGGTAAAGCTCGTTTGCAATATCTGTGCAACTTTCTACTAGAATTTTAGAAACAGGCTGTCCATTTTCATCTGTTTGATAAGTTACTAAGTTTTTGCCCAACCATTGCTGAGCAAAAGCTTTGATGTCATCCTTTGAGCTAAGCAACTTAACGCCGCCTGCTTTACCACGACCACCGGCATGTACTTGGGTTTTAACAACCCACATGTTACCGCCAATCTTGTCTGCTGCCTCTGCCGCTTCCTGAGGAGTATCACATGCGTAACCCTCTGAAACCGGTAAACCATATTCAGCGAATAATTGTTTCGCCTGATATTCATGCAAATTCATGGTGTTTTACCTGTTAATGTAGTGTGAGCTTTCGAAAATGAAAGCAGATTATAAAAGCGCCAACATTATAAACAGTTGGCGCAAAAATGTAAGTGTGTCGAAACTATATTTCAATAAGTTTTAATAGTTAGACATCTAAGAGAAGACGTGTCGGATCTTCCAATAACTCTTTGATCGTGACTAAGAAGCCAACTGATTCCTTTCCGTCAATGATTCTGTGGTCGTACGATAACGCAAGGTACATCATTGGCAAAATTTCAACTTTTCCGTTAACAGCCATAGGGCGATCTTGGATCTTGTGCATTCCCAAAATAGCACTTTGTGGAGGATTGATAATTGGAGTCGACATAAGTGAACCAAAGACACCACCATTTGTGATGGTAAAGTTTCCACCTTGAAGGTCGTCCATAGACAACTTACCATCACGCCCTTTAAGTGCCAACTCTCTAATGCCTTTCTCAATTCCTGCCATACCAAGAGAATCACAATCGCGAAGTACTGGCGTAACTAAGCCGCGAGGCGTTGATACAGCAATAGAAACATCAAAATAATTGTGATAAACAATGTCGTCACCATCTATTGAAGCATTAACCTCAGGAAAACGCTTCAGTGCTTCAGTAACAGCTTTCACATAAAAAGACATAAATCCGAGACGAATACCGTGACGATCTTCAAAGACATCTTTATATTGTTTGCGAAGATCCATAATAGGCTTCATGTTGACTTCATTAAATGTTGTCAACATAGCTGTAGAATTTTTTGCTTCCAACAAACGATTTGCAATCGTTTTACGGAGACGTGTCATAGGCACGCGTTTTTCTGTACGACCAGCAAGCACAGGGGCTTCCTCAACAGAAGGTGCTTTTGAAACTGTATTTTGTGAAGATGATTTCAAATGTTTCTCAACATCTTCTTTAGTTACTCGTCCGCCTTTTCCTGTACCTTTAATTGCACCTGCATCAATCCCCTTCTCAGACAACAAACGTCTCACTGAAGGACTGAGAGCGTCGTTATCGTCATTACTAGGAGCTTCTTCCTTAACCTCTGAAGATACTGAAACCTCACCTTCAGTTAGCATCGCAATCAGCTCTTCAGCCTGAACCGTCGCTCCCTCGTCATGAAGAATTTCAGTCAACACACCGTCAGCCGGTGCTACAACTTCCAACACTACTTTATCAGTTTCAATATCTACCAGGTTTTGGTCACGAGTGACACTATCGCCTGCCTGAACATGCCAAGTTGCAACAGTAGCATCAGCAACAGACTCTGGTAACACAGGTACTTTAATTTCCATCGAATTGCCTTTAGTTTCGTTTGTCGTTTTTGGAGAATTTGATTGTACTGGAGCAGCTGATACAGCCCCCCCAGCTTCTAATAATGCCAGTGGCTGCTCAGCCAGCACGGTCGCACCTGACTGGTGTAGTATTTCTCCAATAACTCCACCTTCTGGCGCTACCACTTCTAACACAACTTTATCTGTTTCAATATCAACGATATTCTGGTCTGGTGTCACCGTGTCACCAGGACTTACATGCCATTCGCCGACCGTAGCATCGGCCACTGACTCGGGTAACACAGGAACTTTTATTTCAATCGTCATAAGATACTCTATTTTATCGTAAGCGCGGCTTCAACCAGCGCCTTTTGTTGTTGATTATGTACGGCGATGTAGCCTACTGCTGGAGATGCTGAGGCATCACGACCTGCGTAGGTTAATGATGCACCACTAGGGATTGCTGCATGGAAGTGGTGCTGACTACAATACCAAGCACCTTGGTTTTGAGGCTCTTCCTGACACCAAACCCAATCTTTCACGTGACTGTACTGCTCGATCACTTTAGACAGCTCTTCGTGGGGGAATGGATACAACTGTTCAACTCTAACGATCGCTACATTTGTCAACTCATCCTTTCTTCGTTTTTCAAGCAAGTCGTAATAGACCTTACCCGAACAGAAAACAACCCGTTCGACAGACTTGGATTCAATGTTATCAATCTCACCAATTACGTTATGAAATTCACCAGTAGCTAACTCTTCAAGTGTTGACGTTGCAAGAGGGTGTCTCAAAAGTGACTTAGGTGACATCACAACAAGCGGACGTCTCATAGGGCGAACCATTTGACGTCTCAGCATGTTAAATACCTGCGCAGGCGTTGACGGCACAACAACTTGCCAGTTGTGGTTAGCGCATAATTGTAGAAACCTTTCAAGCCTTGCTGAACTGTGCTCTGGACCTTGTCCCTCGTAACCGTGAGGAAGCAGCATAGTCAAACCACATAAACGCCCCCACTTCTGCTCACCAGAACTAAGAAACTGGTCAAATACGACTTGAGCACCGTTAGCGAAATCACCAAATTGAGCTTCCCAAATCGTCAAAACATTTGGTTCTGCGGTAGCGTATCCGTATTCAAACGCCAACACTGCTTCTTCAGACAGTACCGAATCATAAATCTCGATCGGTGCTTGCCCCTCGCTAATATTCTGCAAAGGCATGTAGGTATCTGCGTCTGTTTGACTATGAAGTACCGCATGGCGATGGAAAAAAGTACCACGACCTGCGTCCTGCCCAGTGAAACGAATGGGGGTACCTTCATTTACTAATGTTGCATAGGCTAAATTTTCTGCAGCTCCCCAGTCCAAGGCTTTTTCACCTTTCATCATCGACAGTCTATCAGCATAGAGCTTTTTGACTCTTGATTGTAACTTGTGTTCATCAGGGTAGGCACACACTTTTTCACCGAGTGCCTTAAGCATATCGACCGACAAAGATGCGTCGTATTTTGAGTCCCAATCATGACCCACAAAAGGAGACCAATCAACTGAATGCTCAGTCATAGGACGCCACTCGTCAACCACGCAAGCACCATGATCCAATGCGGCGCGGTAATCGGATACTAATTTATCAATATCATGCTTTTCAAAAGCACCTTCAGCGATTAATTGTTGCGCATATAATTCACGAGGAACCGGGTGTTTTTTAATTTTCTGATACATTAAGGGTTGAGTCGCATTTGGCTCATCCGCTTCATTGTGGCCATGGCGCCTGTAACATACTAAATCAATAACGACATCTCGCTTAAATTTTTGGCGATAGTCAAACGCAAGCTTTGTCACAAACAATACAGCTTCAGGGTCATCCGAATTCACGTGAAAAATTGGAGCCTGAACCATTTTCGCTACATCAGTACAGTATTGGGTGCTTCGCGTATCTTCTTGCTTTGAGGTAGTAAAGCCAACTTGATTGTTCACGACAATGCGGACTGTTCCACCGACACTGAAACCACGCGTTTGAGACATATTGAATGTCTCTTGAACGACACCTTGACCAGCGATAGCTGAATCACCGTGAATCGTGATCGGTAAAACCATATCGCCACTTTCAGCATCGCGCCTGTCTGAACGTGCACGGACTGAGCCCATCACAACAGGATTAACAATTTCTAGATGCGATGGATTAAACGCTAATGCTAGATGAACATTTCCGCCTGGTGTCGCGAAATCAGACGAGTAACCGGCGTGGTATTTCACATCACCTGAACCGAGGCTTTCGTCGTGCTTTCCTGAGAATTCATCAAACAATACAGAGGGATTTTTCCCCAAGACGTTAACCAACACATTAAGTCGACCACGATGAGCCATTCCAACAACGACCTCTTTAACACCGTTTGAGCCGGCATGAGAAATCAGACCTTTCAGCATAGGAATTAAGCTATCACCACCTTCTAAAGAAAAGCGTTTAGCCCCTACGAATTTCGCGCCTAAGTATTTTTCCATGCCATCAGCAGCGATCAAGCCTTTTAAAATATTTGTTTTTTCTTCTCGACTAAAGGTTGGCGTACTTTGAACTGACTCGAGTCGATTTTGAATCCAACGCTTCTCTTCCGTGTCGGTGATGTGCATATATTCAGCACCAACGCTACTACAATATGTTCGGTTAAGAGATTGATACAACTCGCCAAGTGGTAATTTGTCCGAACCAATTGCATATGAACCAACGTTGTAGTTGGTATCGAAATCAGCCTCGGATAAATTGTGATGAGATAATTCTAAGTCCCTAACTCGAGGTTGCTTCCATAAGGAAAGTGGATCAAGGTTAGCGTGCTGATGACCTCTAAAGCGAAACGCGTTTATTAGTTGAAGCACTTTAACTTGTTTCTGATCACTGGGAGCTTCGTTACTGTTTACTGATGACGCTCTTCCAACAGGACCTTGCGCTGCAAGCTTCTTAAAATAAGCTTTTATGTCGCTGTGTTTCTCTTCCAAAGCAACTCCATCGACTTTTGGAAGAGTATCGAAAATATGACGCCAATCCGCGTCAACCGAATTAGGATCATCAAGATAAGCTTCGTACATCTCTTCAACATACGTAGCGTTACCTCCAGCAAAGTGTGATGATTCCCACCATGCATTCATCAAGCGTTGTTGCATTGCTGTCCCTTTACTTTAATACCAATAATTTATGCACTCACGTGCACGATAGAAAATTTCATGTGCTAAAACGTAAAATAGCCATCATTTATGGATGGCTATTTTACACGAATTTGTTTTAACTAGAAGTCAACAAACAAAAATTTTATCAAACAGCCCGTTGAAGTAGCATGGACTTAATATGTCCGATAGCCTTCGTCGGATTTAGCCCCTTAGGACATACATTCACACAGTTCATGATAC
>CAXRGH010000043.1:0-6211 GCA_964230195.1 Alteromonadaceae bacterium | reverse complement strand
AGTGCAACGGGATCTTGAAGGAATTCAGGCAAACCTTCGCCCAGTGAATACGCCAGTGCACCGTCGATGAATTCATCGACGGTGCACTGGCGTATTCACTGGGCGAAGGTTTGCCTGAATTCCTTCAAGATCCCGTTGCACTGTCCATTATTGAGGGGCCAGCATGTCTTCGTGAAAATAAGGCGAAACACGCAACCTTTTCACTCAACCAAGACACGATTGCATCCCTATCGAAATTGTCATCAATAACGGGGATATCAAAATCGAGGATCATTCGTATTCTTGTCGAGCAACAATTGAAAAATGGCAATTTGGCGAGTCTATTTCGGTCGTCAGTGAAATAGCAAACTCGCCAAAACCAAAAGGACGGTTATACGCCTGTTTTGATGTCTTCCATATGGTATTTATCAATCAGAGAATATAGCGTCGGTCGAGTCACACCCAATAATTCTGCTGTTTTAGACATATTTTTGTTGGCCGATTGATACGCTTTTCGAATCGCTCGAGATTCGGCTTTTTCGCGAACTTCCCGTAAGTTGAGGTTTTCTGTTTCCAACACATCATCACTGGCAAACAGCCCCAAATCCTCAGCTTGAACGACGGTTCCTTCAGCCATGATAACGGCGGATTTCAATTTATTTTGCAGCTCGCGAATGTTACCGGGCCACTTATGCCCCAACATTGCATTGATTGCACTTTCACTGAAGGTTTTCGCCTTGGCGTTGAATTCTTCTCGGTATTGATTGAGGAAGGTTCGAGCCAACAGAATAATATCTTGCTCTCTATCGCGCAGAGGCGGGATATGAATCGGTATTTCACCAATACGGTAATACAAATCTTCACGGAACGATTCTTCAGCGACCATGGTGGGGATGTCTCGGTGAGTTGCACAGATAACTCTGATATCAACCGGAATTTCTTGTCTCCCGCCAACCCGCTCGATTATTCGCTCTTGCAAGAAGCGGAGCATTTTAGCCTGAAGACCTAATGGCATATCTCCAATTTCATCTAAGAATAAGGTTCCCCCTTGAGCGTGCTCTATTTTCCCCAGCGTGGTTTTATTCGCTCCGGTAAACGCCCCTTTTTCGTATCCAAATAGCTCACTTTCGAGTAAGTTTTCGGGAATCGATGCACAGTTAATAGCGACGAAAGGTTTGTCTTTTCTGGGGCTGTGCTCATGAATAGACCGTGCAAATACTTCCTTACCCGTACCACTTTCACCTAAAAGCAGAGTACTAATATCGGTATTGGCTATTTTTTCGGCTTTACGCATAACCGCTTGAATCGAATCACTATTACCGATGATACGACCCATTCCCGGGTTAGCTTGTGATAACAGTCGGTTTTCGTTTTCGAGTTTGGCGAGATTCAACGCACGATTGACCAATAGCTTGATTGTGTCTACATCAATGGGTTTTTGATAGAAATCGTACGCGCCAAGGTCAATTGCTCTTAATGCATTCGCTTTGTCGTTGTTACCGGTAACAACGATCACTTTAGTACGCGGGGCAAGTGCAATGATTTCTTCTAAGGTTTTTAAGCCCTCTGAAGCATTGGCAGGATCCGGGGGAAGTCCCAAATCAAGCGTCACTACCTTAGGTTCGTGGCGACGAAGTTGAGCGATTGCAGATTGTCTGTCTTCTGCAAATACGAGCTCGTAATCAGTAAAACTCCACTTGAGTTGCTTTTGAATACCCAAGTCATCGTCAACAATCAAAATTGTGTCGGTCATTCCGTTTTTTCCAAGTTACTGGCGTCTCTTTTTAATTAATTGATGGGAAAATGCAGCGTAAACTCGGTGCCTTCCCCTACACTACTTTGAACGCCTAATTGTCCGCCTATCGACGTCATATAGTTTTTGGCATCGTACGCCCCTATGCCCATCCCCGCGTTACCTTTTGTTGTATCAAAAGGCTTAAACAATCGGTTAGCAATAAAGGCCGCATCCATCCCACAACCATTGTCGATAATCTTTACTGTTTGATAGTCACTGCCTGGTTCGCGATCTAAAACAATCCTCACCATGCCAGTATCTTGTGTTGCTTGTTGCGCATTGCTGACCAAATGATAAATCACATTACTCAGCTTATCGTGGTCAACAACCACGTCAGTTTCATCTACCACTTCCATCGTTGGTACTGGCAAAAAGCTCATGCAGCGCTGCTCGATAACTGATTGAATCAAATGACTAAGCTGGTTGACTGACTCCGCCCCAGATTCTACGGCTTTTTTCTCAGTCAGCTGCCTCAGCATTTTGTCCATTCTAGCCTTAGTATGTTCTAAGGTTTCAAAGGTGTCATCAATAAACTCAGGATTGTGTTTGTGTTGTTGTGCATTGCTTAATATTAAATCAATTTGTGCCAACACATTTTTTAAATCGTGTAAGACAAATGCCGACATTCTGTTGAACGCAGCAAACTGGGCATTTTCTGCTACCGCTTGTGCGGCCTCATAATGATGTACATAAGTAGAAACCTGCTCGGAAACGGCATTGAGATAATCTCGCACTTCCCAATTCAACGTAATCCGGTCGGTCGACGTAGCGGTGAGTAACGCAAAACCCCATAATTTATCTTGAAGAAAAAACGGAATAGCGAGCTGAAAACTCGCCTCATCGATATCATTTCTATCTAGCTGTAACCCGTCATAATCAAAGGGCTTAGATTTGTACGCGTCAATATCAATCAACCAATGATTGTCGCTACAAAACATCGACAATTGTCTCACGATGCTGATGTCATGGTCGTTGATCGGTTGATGGTTGTGTAAGCAAACTGGGGTAACTTGGTTACCTTGTAATTTAACAATAACACCAGACTCATAGTCCACAGCGTTTAGCAGACCTTTCAATGCATTGTTGTAAACATCGTTTAGGTTGTTGGGTGATGATGCCAAAGCCTGTGTCAATGCGACCCACTCAATGCGGTAATCGTACTGATTCGCAAAGAAATGCTTAGTGATAAAGACTTTAATTTTCGTGCGAAACGCGCTAGACATGAAGACCGCAATGAGCAGTACGAGAGACAATGCAACCAATACCACTTGTACGGTTAATCCCCAACTTCCTCCAATAAAGTTAATGGCATAACCAATCAGGGCCATAACAAACAAGTACGCTCCCGCGACCATCAACAACGAACTGTGCAGTACGACATCTCGAGAGATAAAGATATCGATACCCCAGTGGCTAATGCGCCGAATCGCAATGACAAGTAGGGGTAACAAAAAGAGATAAACATAGCCACGAGCAGCCACATAGGCAGGTTCAACCGAATTGACCATAGTAGCGTTGGCATAGGTCACAAATTCGAGCAGATTCGTTGCACCTAAGTACAACACTAACGGCTTGATTGCCCATTTTTGCTCGCCAGCTTGCCGATAGACCACTTCCAATAAGATCAACACTTCAAGTGCGAGAACCGTATGCATCAAATACAGCCATGTGCCACTGATATAAAAGAAGTGAGGAAGAACGAAGGTCGCCGTTGGGACCGACAGGATGAACAAGGTAGCGGGACGTCTGATGACTTGCCACAAATCGGTAAAGTTTTGTTGTAAACAACCCGCGATAAACAACAACCACACAAACTGCTTTACCGCATCAGCCGATACGATGTAATCAACACTTAAGTCACCCGTTAGCAGTGTTACGTGCCCGAATGACCAGAGCATAGTCGTCAGTGACGCTAACACTAACAGATGCTTAGCTAATCCCGATTTTCTAACCGTGAATAGCAACAGTAAGAGAATAAGGTAAGCCCCTCCATTGAGGGCGTAACCAATATCTGAAACCATCCTTTTTTGCCGTCCTTATTCTCAAACTGCTCGGCTTATCTAGCGTTTTTTAATCACTAAACTACCAATCGAGTAACCTGCACCGAATGAGCATATCACACCAAGATCACCTGACGTTAAGTCTTCATGATGATGTGCGAAAGCTATGATTGAGCCTGCCGAGGCCGTATTAGCATATCTGTCTAACACGATAGGCGCTTCCTCGGCTGTTGCTTCGCGTCCCAGCAAACGCTTGGCAATCAAGGTATTCATGTTGATATTTGCTTGATGCAACCACCATCGAGTGACATCCGCCGGCGCATAATCGTGCTGAGTCAAATGGTCACTAATATGTTGTGCCGCCATGGGACAGACTTCCTTGAAGACTTTTCTGCCTGCTTGGTGAAACAATTTGTCAGGTCCATAAGGGTCGGCATCAGTCGCATGACTCATGTAGCCAAAATTAGAGCGGATGTTGCTTGAATACTTAGTCACCGCTTTGGTACTTAACACATCGTAAATATGCTCTGAATTTGCCGTCTCTGCGGTTTCTAGAACCGTCGCCGTCGCGACATCCCCAAAAATGAAATGGCTATCGCGATCGGTATAGTTGACTTGAGGTGATACTAGTTCAGGATTAATAACTAAGACACATTTTGCGTTACCCGCTGCGATCATCTCGTAAGCGCGATGCATACCAAATGTTGCGGCAGAACACGCAACCAGCATGTCGAACCCAAACCCTTCAATACCAAGTTCATGTTGTACTTCAATCGCAATGGCAGGGTAAGAACGCTGCGTGTAGGCACATGAAACGATTACTGCGTCAATTTGGTCGGCACTTTTATTCGCCGCTTTCATCGCTCTTTTCGCAGCATCCACCGCGATTTCGGCTTGATGGGATAACTCATCATCACTGCGTTCAGCGATGACAGGACGCATTCTATCTACATCCAATGCGCCCTCTTTACGGTATATGTAACGACTCTTGATGCCCGATGCTTTCTCAATAAACTCGGCACTCGAATGGGGCTTAGCCGCTATCTCACCGGACTCTATTTTGGCTTTATTTGCTTCGTTGTAGTAGTCAGCATAGGCATTATAACTGTCTACTAGTTCTTCATTAGATATAGAAAATTCGGGTGTCCATAATCCGACACCACTGATCACAATTTGTTGAGACATAAATGAACTCTTTCTTTAACGTCAACCACGTAGCCGTTGTTCCACCAGGGAGTGTTTCACAATTCAGCTGATACTCTATGGTACTTTGCCCTAGCTTAGCGTTTTGTGGAGAAAAAGTCATGAAACAAAAAACGGTGCCTAGGCACCGTTTTTAGAAATTGACAAGAAAGGGAGACTTAGTTTGGTGTAACTTCGTAGACCGTCACTGTACCACTGACTTCACTGCCAACTAGCAGTAGTGCTTGACCCGTTGGGCTGTTGCTCCCGTCTACAAACACTAAACTTTCAGGGGCCAAATCACCGATTACGTCTGCGTTAGTCAGGCCTTCAGTCAAATTGCGGTTAATGACATAATCTGCGAACTGGACATCATATGGGTTGGTCACATCATAAACCATGATACCACCCATACGCTCCAATCCAATGAATGCATAAGTACGGTCACCAAGTGTACCAACCGTCACTGCTTCTGGCTCAGGTCCCTTGTTTTCAGAAGGTGAATCACCTTCATTTTCATCATCATTGTTATTAAATTGCGCACCGTGGATTGATGCCGTGATTCTTTCAAAGTCATCACCAGAATCATAAACGACTAAACCGTTCTGATCCCAGATCGTGAACGAGCGTGAACCATATGCATAAGCGGCTTCAAACTCGCCGTCACCGTCTGCATCACCAAGGAAACGCGTTACGCGTAAATCATTAGCATCACCGTTGGTTTGAAGTGCCTCTAGCGCGGAACCTGCTTCAGCCGTCAAATCTTCAACTTTTACCTCGTCAGTAAATGTGCCGTATTCACGGGCATCACCTTCGTTTGCCGTTACCAAGAATGTGGCGTCCTTCCAGGTGTAGTGTGAAATACTATCTGGCATATAAACACCGTAGAGGCCTTCGTATTGTCCAAAGCTCACTGCACCGTCTTCTTGGACGTCAATATCTAACCCAGACCACGACTTAGCACCTAGGCCAATAACACTAACAGATAGGTCTTCCAAATCGACAATAGCAAGACCATTGTTTTCTTGCAGGGTTACGTATGCCGTATCATTTGTAGTGGTAATGTACTCTGGTTCTAGATCCTGAGCGACAGTTGCACCACTCTCATTGGGAAAGTGCATACCTTGTGCTTCAAGGTCAGCTTGCGTACCATTTAACGCTGTGAAAGTAACCGATTCGGCGGTTTCTTCAGGCTCACCGCTTGCAAGACCATCAATAACTGAAATAGTACCCTCAGGATCGACGCTGTAATCAT
>CAXRGH010000042.1:0-38961 GCA_964230195.1 Alteromonadaceae bacterium | reverse complement strand
GTTACTACGCATCATAGTCTTATCTGGCCGTCAGTGACAACTTGTATTGAGCTTCCGGTGGCTATAATGGCAATAGGAGCGCTGTTAACTTGCACTATTAATCTACTGTTGCATTTTCATCGTTTTATCAAGGGATCGAATGCGTTAAAGTATTGGATGTTATAAGAGCGAATGAATCCATATGTGAGTCACGAATAAAATGACGATTGAAAGCCTACCCGAATTATTTGTCGGCCCCATGGTCAGACACGTTAGCGATACTGCAGTCACACTTTGGTGTGTCACACGCAGTCAGCAACCGATACGATTGGTACTGCGTGACACAACTAATCAATGCCAGTTGTTTGATGAAATATTAAACGAAGAACAAGATGCGCAAGTCGTTGTTGGTCAACACGCAGTGTTGAGAATGATTCATGTTACTCCCTCTCAAGCCATTATTCCCGAACACCTCATTGAATACGATTTGCAGAACGACGCTGGCGAGAGCTTGTTACCAATACGCTTGCGTTACCAGCCTGATATTCCGTGTCACTTTGTTTATCAGCCAATGTTGACGGATGTGCTTCATGGATCATGCCGAAAACCTCATGGTGAGGGTGAGGATGCGTTATTGCAGGTTGATACTATTCTTGAATCTGCCATTTTGGATAATAACAGTCGCCCGTCTTTGTTAATGATGACTGGTGACCAAGTGTATATTGATGATGTGTGCGGACCTATGCTAGATGCTATTCATCAAGTGATCACTTTGCTTGGGCTTCATGACGAGCAGTGGCAGGGAGGGGTTGTTAACGATAGCCAAAGTTTATTTAAGAGTGACGCCAATTTTTATTTAAGAGAGAGTCTGCTGCCTAATTGTGATACTAACCGTGCGTTGCACGAACAGCTCTTTAAATGGAAACAGAAGCCAATTTTCACGTCAGTAAACAGCCACAATCATCTCATTACTCTGTCTGAAGTTATGGCTATGTACTTTTTGGTATGGTCAGACGCATTATGGCCGTTTGTGAGTTTGTCTGAGGAGCGAGTTTCACTGACATGGCGGGAGCAGTATCGGCAAGAACAAGAGCATCTCACGGACTTTGTCGATGGTTTGGTGAAGGTACGGCGCGCCCTTGCACATATCAGCAGCTATTTAATATTGGATGATCATGATGTTACCGATGACTTCAATTTAACGCGCGAATGGGAAGAGATTGCGTATGGACACCCGTTTTCTCGTCAGATTATTGGCAATGCATTGATTGGCTATGGTTTATGTCAAGCGTGGGGCAATCAACCACAGCAGTTGAAGTCCTTGGTAAAAAAAGCGCAGGAAGCCATTACCTCTGAGGGTTTGCAATCTCATGATTCACTGATTGAATGTGTTTATCAATGGCCGCAATGGGGATATGAGTTAAATACGCAGCCGCCCTTAGTGGTATTAGATACTCGAACTAACCGATGGCGTTCGGAATCCAACCCACGCAAACCTTCTGGTCTAATGGACTGGGAATCACTGACTGAACTGCAGTCTCGGTTATTAGGACACGAGGCTGTGATGTTAGTCTCTCCTGCGCCGATTTATGGTGTGAAATTTATTGAAATGGTGCAGCGTATCTTCACTAGTTTTGGTCAAGCATTGATGGTGGACGCGGAGAACTGGATGGCTCATCGTGGCACTGCCAACGTTATGCTAAACATGTTTAAGCACCCCAAGACACCCCCTCATTTTTTGATTCTGTCGGGCGATGTTCATTATTCATTTTTGTATCGTATTAAGCCTCGGAATCAACAAGGTTTGACCCTCTTGCAGATCACGGCGAGTGGTATCAAAAATACCTTTCCTCAAACTTTGCTCGAAATTTTTGCATGGTGTAATCGTGTGTTGTTTGGCAAATATTCGCCGTTTAATTGGTTTACTAAGCGACGTAAGATGATGGTCTCGCCAATTAAGCCACAGGACTATCCCATTACGTTAGTGAATCAATGCAGTATTGGGCGGGTAAGGATGGATTGGCAACAAGCGCTGGTGGATGTTAGCGTTGAGTCGAGGAAAGGCGTGGTGCGCTTCCCGACCCAATCGTTAAATGATTAAACTTTAAATTGTGAGATTGAGCTTTTCAGCTCCTCTGCGAGTTTAGCCACGGCATGGCTTGAATCAGCCGTTTGTTCAGCACCGCTAGATGTTTGCTCAGCTATTGCAACAATATTTTCAAGCTTTGAACTAACTTGCTGAGAAACCATGTTCTGTTCTTTCGCTGACTCTTCAATTTGCTGGCTCATGTTGTTTGCTGATGCTACAGATTGACCAATACTGTCTAACGCGGTGACAGCTTTTTCGGACTGCTCTACGCAAACCTTGGTTTGCTTTTGCCCTTGTTGCATCACAGTGACAGCCTGTTCCGCACCAGACTGCAGTAATTCAATCATATTCTGAATTTCTTGTGTTGATTCTTGAGTTCTACTTGCAAGCGTTCTTACTTCATCAGCAACCACCGCAAAGCCCCTGCCCTGTTCACCTGCCCGCGCAGCTTCAATCGCGGCGTTGAGTGCGAGTAGGTTGGTTTGTTCTGCAATGCCCCGGATAACGTCGAGAATGCTCCCAATGTCGTTGCTGTCCTTGTGGAGTTTGTTGATAACATCAGATGCTTGCTGAACTTCGTCAGCCAAGGACAAGATGGTGGCTTTATTTTCTAATGATATCTTTCGTACGTTTTCTGCGTCTTGGTTTGCATTTTCGATCTGTTGCAGGCTTTGATTGGCGTTATTAAGCATTTGTTCTGATGTGCTGCTGAGTTCGGTGGTTGCTGTCGCAATTTGCGCTATTTCAGACTTCTGTTGGCCAATCGCTCGAGTCGTTTGTTCGGTCACTGTTGACGTTTGCTCCGACGCGGTTGCTAATTGCTCTGAGCGAGAGGCAATCGCTGAAATCAACGAAGTCAGGTTGTCAATTAAGTTATTACAGTTAGCCGCAAGCTCGCCAAACTCATTCTTGGTGTTTTCTTCTAGACGTTGTGTTAGATCACCTGAAGAAACAACATTCAATATTTGGTTGACTTGTGCAAGGGGAAGGCTGATAGCTCGAGCGGTGAAGACTGCGACGATGGCGGCAATTGCCATAGATATCACGACAATTGCGATGACTGACAATTGCCCATCAGACACTGCATCGGTCACTGCTGCTTTTGTGATATCAGCTTGCTTTTGCGATAGTGATAAGAGGGTGTTAATATCAGAATTAGTTTGTTCGAGTTGCCTGTCTGACTTTGCTAACTCCTCTGTACTGTTTAGGCTGCTTTGTAAATGTTGTTGATGTAACGCTACTACACCAATGGAATTTGCTTGCAATAAGTCTAACAACTCCGCAAACAAACCGCTGACTTCATCGATGACTTCTATGCCTGGATGGTCAGCCTCCAGTTTATCACTCTGATTTTCAAACGCTTGAAGTTTTTCGTTTGCGGCTTTGATGAAAATATCTAATTCACTTTTCATGGTCTCAGCTTGTCGAAGTGAGGTGGTATTAGAATATTCTTGAATGCGGCTAAACAAGCTAATGACGCTCTCTTCCAATGCAATACCTTGTGACTCAAGGGTCATGACGGTTTGGTTGGAAGAGATATCATCAAAGTCAGATATATCTAGAATGTAGCTGGCAATACTGTCGATGTACTCTTCTATTTCGTCGCGTTTTTCAATGGTGTCTGTGCGAAAGCGAGTACGATTGCGTAATTCGTTAAATAAGGTTTTATTTTGTTGAGTGTAATTTGAGAAGGCCACTTCAACTTTGTCTACCGCATTTGTTAATGTTTGAGAGCCTTGCGTTGTGCGCTTTAATGACTTGAGGTGTTTTTCGATTTTCTCATTTTGAGCGAGAGATGCGTTCTCTTTTTGATTGATGTAATCGATAGCGCGCTCGTGATAAGCCTCGAGTACCTGCTTACTTACGTTGAGCAGTGAAAGTTTCACTTCGTTGCTCATGGCAACTGTTGGCAACGCAACTTGAATGGTTTTTTGATTTGAACTCTCAATGGTTGAGAGGTTCCTCCAGCCGAAAATACTATTGATTAATATAATGGTGAGAATAATGGCAAAACCACCAAACACACGCGTAGACACCTTCATATTCATACTTCGCCCTTTCAAGATGTAATACAGTGAAAAACTTATGATTAACGTAACGGCATTTGCCTTTGAAACTTGATATAAAATACCACAAAAAAGTGTAAATTATATATAAAAGTCAACCATTTCGGGCTTTTCACTTGGTGTAGTTTATACTAATTTTTTGTTTGTTGCGCAAATTATAGGCAGTGAGTTTATTTCCCCAAACAAATCCGGTATCCACTCCGATGAATTGCTCGCTGCGAGTTTCGCCTTCTAGGGCTGCCCAATGGCCAAAAATGATGGTTTCACTATCGGATAGTTTGTGATTCACTTGATTGAACCATGGAATGAGACTCGAACTGGTATTTGTTGGTTTACCTTTGGCTTTTAATTCAAGCGCGCCATTGGGTGTGACATAGCGCATACGGGTAAAGGCGTTGATAATAAAATTGTCTTTGGCAGAACCTTTTAGGTTTGGACTCCAAACGTTATCAGTGGGCTCGTACATTTTTTCAAGTAACGAGGACCAGTTGTCTGATTGCAATTTTTGACTGATCCGAGTGCTGAGCTTTAATCCTTTCTTGATACTCCAATGGGGAAATAGTCCTGCGTGACAGATATAGGTCTCATTGGGTAGGCTTAACATCAAAGGCTTTTTTCGTAACCAGTTGACATAGCGAGGTAAATCCTGACTTTTTAACAGCGCATCAAAGCCATCTTCAGCTCTTGCTTTTTTAATACCTTGAGTGACTGCTAGGAAATGTAAGTCGTGGTTGCCCAGCACTGTTTCAAAACTATCACCAAGTTTGATGAGATAATCGAGGGTTTTCAGAGCTTGAGGCCCGCGACCAATAAGGTCTCCTACAGCAAACAGTTTATCTTGCTTTGGATCGAATGCTATTTTTTTGAGTAGGCGTTTTAGCCCATCATAACATCCCTGAATATCACCGACGATATAGTCTGACATTTAGTTGATGCTGTTGGGTTTAGCGAGGGTAAACAGCGGGATCTGGGCACGAACAATATCACCGTTTTCAGCTCGCATCTCATAATGCCCTTCCATTGTACCAACGGGTGTATCCAACAGTGCGCCGCTTGAATATTGATAATTTCCACCGCTGACGATGATGGGTTGTTCGCCGACAACGCCTTCACCATTGACTTCAACTTTTTTACCGTTGCCGTCCGTAATTAACCAATAACGTCTAAGCAATTGCAGACTCTCTGGGTATTGATTGGAGATCGTGATGTGGTAAGCGAAAGCATACTTGTTGTCTTTCGACTTTGGGTGTTTTGGTAAATGTTCTGTTTTCACCGACACACACACACTGGGCGCTTTAACGTTCATATTCACCTCTACTTGGAATCTGTAATGTGGTCGCTTATTACAGCAAATTCAGCCAAACTCAAGTTCTCTGCTCGCAGTTTGGGGTCGATGTTAAGTGCAGCGAGTCCCTCCTCACTGATAAGTTCTTTTAAGCTGTTTCTGAGTGTCTTCCGGCGTTGATTAAAAGCTGCTGCGCACACTGCATTCAGTTGTTGCTCTGATTTAACATTCACTGGTTTTATTTTGTGTGGCACTAACCTAACCACAGCAGAATCGACTTTGGGTGGTGGGTTAAACGCTCCAGGTGGTACATTGAGTACCGGGATAACCTGACAA
Source organism: Alteromonadaceae bacterium (assembly GCA_964230195.1). Lineage (GTDB taxonomy): Bacteria > Pseudomonadota > Gammaproteobacteria > Enterobacterales > Alteromonadaceae > CAXRGH01. The sequence continues at coordinate 33,206 of CAXRGH010000042.1, read as the reverse complement.
TGGTACTGAGCCATTACCGACAAACGGCCATAATTCTTGTGGTTGGGTCCTGCAGCCAAACGGTTCACAACTTCTTTTTGTAGCATAAAGTGCATGTCTTGGACTTTGTCCGCAAAACTGAAAAGATGAAACATGAGAGGGGTTGAAATGTTGTATGGCAAGTTACCAAATACACGTAATGGTTTCTTGTCTTGGATAATACTTGCAAAGTCGAATTTTAGTGCATCTTGTTCAATGATTGTCAGCTTGCTGGACAAAAACGGGTGGGTCTTTAAGCGAGCCGCTAAGTCGCGGTCGAGTTCAACAACAGTGAGTTCATCAATACACTCACAAACCGGCTCTGTGAGTGCACCAAGGCCCGGACCAATTTCCACAAGATTTTCGCCCGATTGCGGGTTGATTGCGGCAACAATCTGACCAATGATGTAATCATCATGAAGGAAATTTTGACCAAAACGTTTGCGCGCTGTATGCCCTAAGTGCTGTTTACTCATCCAGACCACCTGTGCTTGAATTTGCAAGTTTTATGGCCTCGTCAATGGCGGTGATAAAACTTCCTGAGTCTGCTTTACCCGTGCCGGCAAGATCGACTGCTGTACCATGGTCAACAGATGTGCGGACAAAAGGTAAACCTAGGGTAATATTGACTGAATTGCCAAAGCCTTTATATTTCAAAACAGGAAGGCCCTGATCGTGGTACATGGCAAGTACAGCGTCAGCTTCGTCTAGGTATTTTTGGTGGAAGATAGTATCAGCGGGCAATGGACCAGATAAGCGAATACCTTGCTCTCTGAGTTCATTGAGACTCGGGATGATTGTGTCAATCTCTTCCGTTCCTAAATGGCCGTCTTCGCCAGCGTGAGGGTTGAGACCACAGACGTAAATATGAGGTTTGGCGATGCCAAATTTGGTTTTAAGATCGTTGTCGAGAATGGTAATAACTTTATGTAATCTTTCTCTGGTAATCGCGCGTGAGACAAACGCGAGTGGAATATGCGTGGTGGCAAGTGCAACTCTTAACCCTTCGGTCGCCAGCATCATGACAACATCAGGGGTATTGGCTTGATGAGCAAAAAATTCGGTGTGCCCACTGAAAGAAACGCCAGAACGATTAATAATACCCTTGTGAACCGGTCCGGTGACAACGGCATCAAACATTCCATTCATATTGCCTTCACACGCTTGGCGCAGAGTTTCAACAACATATTGGCCGTTGTCAGGATTCAATTCTCCGGCAACAACCGGTGCATTACACGGGACATGAACAATATATAACTCACCAGCGCGTTGAGCTTGTGTTGTTGATGAATCAAAATCAATAAAGTTGATGTTTATACTTAATGCGTCCGCACGTGCTTCGAGCATCTCTTTGTCAGCAAAAACGACGAGTTGTTCAGGCCATTCTTTTTGAGCAATGGCAAGTGTAATATCCGGGCCGATCCCAGCGGGTTCGCCCGGCGTAATTGCAATTCTTTTTGTCATTTGGAATTTCTGTTTTATTCGTTCACTATTTCAACGTAAGCAGACTCACGGAGTTCTCGTAGCCATGATTCGGCTTCTTCACCAAACTTACGATTAAATAATAGTTGATAGGCTTTATTTTGCTTCACTCGATCACTGACATCTTGCTTGCGCTTTCCTTGAACTTGCGCAATGTGCCAGCCGAATTCAGTTTTGAATGGTTCGCTGATTTCATCAATGGCTAAACGTGTGAGTGTATCTTTAAAGGCGGCGGTGTAAGTAGAGGGATCTGCCCACCCAAGTTCTCCGCCTTGTAGGCCTGAGCCTGGATCTTCTGAGTGCTCTTTCGCTAATTCAGCAAAGTCTGCTTCTCCAGCTTCAATTTTGGCTTTGAATTCAGAGAGGATTTCCTTGGTACGCTGCTCGCTTTGAATAACCGTAGACTTAACCAATATATGACGAGCTTTAATTTCTTCAACTTCAACAATTTCTTGTCCGCGAACATCATTTAACTTCAGAATATGGAAACCTGCTCCACTTCTGATTGGCCCTACAATATCGCCTTTCTTACGATTCTGGATGGCTTCTGCGAATAATGTAGGCATTGCATTAACATTCATCCAACCCATGTCACCACCTTTCAGTGCTTCTGAGCCCGATGATGAACCAATGGCTACTTTTTCAAAATTTGAGCCATTGTTGAGCAACTTAAGGATCTTTTCGGCGTTTTCTTTTGCCTTTTCAATGTCATCTTCCGTTGGCTTGGGAGGAAAACCTATCAAAATATGTCCAACACGAAACTCGGTTTGTTTTTCACCTTGTGCATCCATGAGTTTTACGAGAGCAGTGATCTCTTGCGGACTCACATAGATGCGACGTCTGACATTGGCTCGTGTTACTTCGCTGGTGACAAGTTCGGTTTTGACGTCCTCTCGGTATTGTTGAAAGTCTTCACCCGCACTTTCAACTTCTCTGCGCAATTGTTCGAAGGTTTTGCCTTCATCACGGGCAATGTTTGCGATAGTTTGGTCGAGCTGAATATCACTGATTTGGATACCCATTTGTGTTGCACGTTGCATTTGCAAGCTCGTCATAATGAGTTTTTCTGTTGCCTGTGTCCGAAGGGCTCGGTCTGAAGGTAATTGTTGACCCTTAGCTAACGCTGACTTTTTAACGCGATTAGTTAAAGCCTCAATTTCACTCTCTAATACAATACCTTGATCAACAATGACGGACACACGATCAATAATGTTTTGTTCTGCGAACGCGTTTTGACTGAGAAGTGCGGCAATTAGGATAATGCAAATACGTTTCATTTCTTTATCTTCTTGGTGTTTAATTCAATGGTTTCAACGCCCTGTGGGGGGATACCTGATGGACTCATAGTGTATCAGTTTTCAGTAGGATTGGTATCTTTCATTGCAACCGCGGTTTGGCCTATAGAGTCAACTATTGCCAAAGAGTTCAACGTTTATTCTATGCTGAACGGCCTATGGTATCCAAACAGACCGCCACGAAGCAAGTCACTGATGTTATTGTTACTGCCCAGACCTGTAAAACTAAAATTAATACTGAAGTTGGTATCGAACTCTCCAAGGCTGTTTATCGTATTTTGGTTGAAGCGGTTTACTAAACTGCGCCCACCGGCTACTTGAATTGCCCAGCAACAGGATTGATATTGAAATCCTATATAGTTTTCAATGATTCGTTCTTCAGTTCCGTCGTAGTAGACTCTCGCGACGCCCTGCCATTGCTTTGAAAATGGCCAAGCAATAGTAACCCCTGATTGATCAATTTCTTGTCGAGAAATTTGCTCTGCATAGCGATGGTTAATTTGGATCAATTTTCCAGCACCGGCACGATAATCCACGTTAATGTTGGCTTTTTCGAGATTTGAATTACGTTCAGACAGCTGCAACTGTGTTCTGACACTCCATTGTTCTGAAATATTCCAATTGACTTCAGCTGCTAAAGAGGATTTCTCAAGATCATTGTTGCTTGACTTGCTTTGCATTATATCGTGTTGATTAATATGAAAAATTTGACCAACGCTCAGGCTCAATACTTCTTGAGCATTGGCATTAAATAAACGCGATGTCATACCCACTGTGATTTGGTCATTATGGTCTATCCGGTCAAGGCCAGTATATTGTCGGCCACGAAATAGACCGTGAAAGTCATTCAGCATTTCCGTTGCATCATAGATGCCGATATCATTTTGCTGCTGATGCTGTGTATAAAGGTACTGTACTTTGGGCTCCAGTGTCTGCAAATATTGCCCTCCGGCGAGTGATAATTCGCGCTCGAAATTCAATTGTCCGAATAGTCGACCTTGGAATATTGAACGGGTCACATTTTCTTTTAGTGGTTGCTCACTTGTCTGCTGCGAAGTCGTTTTCTGCCAATATTGGGTATGGAACAGTTTGCCCTCAGCGGCGACCTCTCCCCATGATGAACTGTAGGGCAGCGTCAACGTTGGTTCGACGTGCCAGCGAGTGGCAGACGGTAAGTCTGGATTACTACTAGTGAACTCTGCGAGTTCTGTGTGTAAATTAAGTTTGAAATGTCGTTTCTTTATTGCGTCGTAACTAAGGCTAAGTTCAGGGCGAGTTCGGTAGCGTTCAGTATGAACACCCAATACCAGAAAGTCAGTTGCATTTAAGTTAAAGTGTAGCCTCTCATCTAGGTAATTAACGTTAATATTTTGCGCTAATTGGGTATCGGTACGATTGTAAATGTGTGAACCTAAATCGGTGATATAGTTGCTGTCGCTTAAGTGGTTAAAGTCAAGGTCGATTCGCCACTGTTTATTCAATTGAGTCGTGTGAAATAACCGGGAGAAATAGCGGTCATTATCGCCTGACTCGAAATCATTATCGTTGAGATATTCAACATGAAGTTGCCCCTGATGACGAGTTGTCAAATAACGAAGTTCACTCTTCAGTTGTAGTCCTTTTAATGCCATCAAACGCGGTGACAGGGTAGCATCAATATTGGGTGCAATATTAAAATAGTAAGGTTGTTCGTAACTAAAGCCCGTTCTGTCTCGGTTTGATATCTTTGGGAACAATAAGCCGCTTTGTCTAAGTTCGGTGGCAGGAAAACTAAAATAGGGCAGATAAAACAGCGGTACATCGTCAATATAAAAACGTGTTCCGCGCGTGACGGCCATGACGTCACCTGGTGCTATTTGAAATGAGTCTGCACGAATTTCCCAATCTTTCTTATTGTCAGGGCAGCTCGAAAATGCAATCCCTTCCAACAAAACCCCATCGGTTTCACTAAAACGAATAGTGTCAGCTTTACCTCTGCCGTTGAAATTAGACATTTCAAATGTTGTATCTTTAAATGAGATTTTACTGGTTGCAAAATCGAGAGTTGCATCATTACCTCGCACCTGCATTGTGCTACCGGTATACGTAATTCCCTGCTTTGCCGAAATGATCTGGTTATTTTTATCAATTATTGCACTGTGAGCCGAAAGCTTGGTTGCATTACTTAAAATTTCAACATTTCCTGAAAACTCAGCAAGCGTGTCTTGCGAGATAACGGCTTTCTCTGCATAGACTTCAACACCGTCAACAACCTCGGTTTTTACTGAATGATTAATGTTTTCGGGGGTCGGACACTCCTGAGAATGCGCTGAAAACCCAATGATTACAGTTAGCAATAGCCCATGCTTAAGCTGGTTGATTATTGAACATCTGTAAAGTTTAAATGGCAATTTGTTATCCTAATCTGGGCGAAAAGCTGTGGTTTCACATCACGCCATCAACAAAACTTCGGAATCATGTAAAACGGTAAATTAAGGTGAGGAACGGTACGTTGTTTCGGCACAATTCGCTTCTCAAGTTTAATTCTATTCGATATAGTGCGTTAAACCAACTTTTTAGTTTTATATTTTATGACTCGAGAACAACAACTTATTGAGTGGCTGGACAATCAAGGCCTCTATCGCCCTGACTCTTTATTACTCATTTCAGGTGATGCAAGTTTTCGTCGATATTTTCGCTTTGAAACACCTGAAAATGACATATTGATCGGCGTTGATGCACCGGTAGACACGGAAAATAATCCTGGGTTTGTCGCTATTGCTGAAGGTTTACTACGAACAAATGTACCAGTGCCTATTGTTCATGCAGTCAATTATGAGAAAGGCTTTATGGCACTTAGTGATGGTGGAGATGAACTGCTTAGTCAACACCTATCCTCGCAAACTTTCGTTCAACGATACAAGCAAAGCCTAGAGTGTTTGTTGAATATTCAGGCGTGTAAGGTGATCCAAGGCTATGCTTTGCCCGCGTTTGACTCAGCTTTGTTGAAGTCTGAATTTAGTTTGTTCACAGAGTGGTTATTGAAAGTTCATTTAGATTATCACACTACACCTCAGCAAGAGGCTATGCTAATCGCAGTATATGACTCCTTAGAGACAATATTTTTCGAACAACCTCAGGTCTTTGTGCACCGAGATTATCATTGTCGAAATATACTGCTAAAAGATGACTCTCCATTCATTATCGATTTCCAAGATGCGGTTACGGGCCCCGTTACTTATGACGCGGTTTCGTTACTTCGCGATTGTTATGTTCGATGGCCACAAGACGAGATCCTTGACATATTGGCTGCGTGGCATCGTGATCATTTTTCAGAGTATTCGTGGGAGCAGTTTAAGCGTTGGTTTGATCTTACGGGAATTCAAAGGCATATCAAAGCTGCCGGTATTTTTGCACGCTTGAACCACCGAGATGGTAAATCTGGATATTTGAAAGATATTCCAAACACGTTGCAATATATAGTAGAAGTTGCTCGTGACTATCCTGAGTTAATGGATTTTTCTACATTTGTTGAGAAAACAGTACTACCTATGGTTGAGGTCAAATTATTGTGACGATTGCAGTAAAACAGGCCATGATACTGGCTGCTGGCCGTGGTGAACGTATGATGCCACTGACAGCAGATTGTCCTAAACCATTATTAACCGTACACGGAAAACCGCTAATTGAATATCCTATCCAGCGATTGGTTGATGCTGGTGTTGAGAGAATTGTCATCAATCATGCTTATCTGGGACACATGATAGAGGCGGCCTTGGGTGATGGTAGTCGATTTGGCGCAGAAATTGTTTATTCTCCTGAGAATTCCGCACTGGAAACGGCAGGAGGTATAGTGAATGCGCTGCCGTTGTTAAATAATGAGGCTTTCTGGGTGGTCAATGGTGATGTTTTTTGTCCATTTGATTTCACAATTGACGCAACTCAAACCTCGTTGGGACTTGCCCATCTGATGATGGTTGCTAATCCCGAGCATAACCCAAACGGTGATTTTTCACTTAACGGGTATTATTTACATGATGACAATGAGGCTGAGCGTCTCACCTACAGTGGGATTGGTTTATACCAACCCTCGTTGTTTCGTGGCTTAAGTGCAGGAAGCCGCAAACTGGCTCCGCTATTACGTGAGGCCATGACCGAGCATCTAGTGACAGGGTTCCAATATACAGGGGAATGGTGTGATGTTGGAACGCCCGAACGATTGGCGCAGATTGAATCGCGATAGATAGGGGGCAGACGTGCAATATTGGGGACGTGTTCTAGGTACATTATTTGGCTTCATGTTTGGCCGTCTTGTGGGGGCTGTTCTCGGTTTTGTTGTGGGCTATTTTTTTGATAAATCTTACAGCGATTCGTTACGCCACAGTGGTGGCTTTTCTCAATTTTTCTCTAATGCTGATGATTTAAAAGGGCAGGCGATTTTCTTTCATGCCTTATTTGCATCGATGGGGCATATTGCCAAAGCTGATGGCAGAGTCACCAAAGCTGAGATTGATATGGCTTCTAAGGTCATGTCTCAAATGGGGTTAGAAGGACAGGTATTACAAGAAGCGCAAGCTGCATTTAGAGAAGGAAAATCAAGTCAATTCCCACTAAACGACACCCTAAGAGAGTTTTATCAGTCTTGCCATGGTAGACGAGACGTCATGCAGATTTTCTTGGAAATATTGATTCAAGCAGCATTCGTTGATCAACACTTGGATGATGCGGAAAAAGCCTTGTTACACAAAGTTGGCAGAGCACTGAAGTTTCGTGAAGACGAAGTCAGTTATTTGTTGTCTGCATATGAAGCTGAATTGAGATTTCATCGCTATAGCCATCAGCAGAGAAAAGATAACACTGTGTCCAAAGATTCGTTATCCGATGCTTATAAGATCCTAGGCGTTGCCGCATCATCTTCCGATGTTGAATTGAAAAGAGCTTACCGGCGTCTGATGAATCAACACCACCCAGATAAACTGATTGCGAAAGGTTTGCCGCCACAAGCAATTGAGATGTCAAAGCAAAAGTCTCAGGATATCCAGTCTGCTTATGAATTGATCACCAAGCACCGACGAATGTGATCAGTTGTTGGGTAGAGTAACGAACCGTGCCGTAATTTTTCTCACCATTGGCGCGACAATTAGTAATATTGGGAATGCGATGACAAAGGCTAATCGCCACGCGAGCAGCCAGCTCGCGACCAAGGTGTCAGAAAATCCAAGGTTGTGACTAGTCACAACGAATGACATCAATCCGGACATAATCACGGCCATTGTGAATGAAAAGACCAAGTTGTAGTAACGCGACGACAATTTTTTCATTTTCATATGAATAACTTACCCAATGATAGACATGATTAATAGCCGTGATTATTAAGTAAGGATGTCAATAAATCAATACTCAGCCAACCCATGACACCAAAAGTGATGATGTCTAATATTACCCAAGGCAGAGATTGTTTAAACATTGTTCGCAAAAGCCTTGCACCATAGCCCAAACTATAAAACCAAAGTACAGAGGCGGTCATTGCCCCACCAAAAAATGCGTACTTTGATGTGAGTGTGAGTTGAATGGCAACTCCACCAATCAGCATCAAGGTATCAATGTAAACATGAGGATTTAGTAAGGTGACGGCTAGCGTTGCAAGAATGGCTTGATATTTCGATGTGGTTGTCTGAATGGATTCGCCGTCAGCGGGAATAAATGATTGGCCCATCACAACTCTTTTGAGAGATAGTAAGGCATATGTGCCAAGGAATATTACACCAGACAAAGTGAGTAAGTCGGTGAGTATTGGACTGTCTTTTAGTATATGACCAACGCCAAAAATACCCATGAACATTAGCGCTGCATCACATAATACGCATACGCTCGCTACCCAAAATATGTGTTGTTTTAGAAGCCCTTGGCGCAACAAAAACAGATTCTGCGCACCAATGGCAATAATCAGGCTGGCTGAAAGAATAAATCCCTGTAAAAAGTCCATCCGTTAATGATGTATTAGGCAGCGACTACATCGCCAGTAGCACGCTTTGCGTAAGCGGCTTCCAGTTCATCAATACCTGCTTGGTCGTATTCCGATAATCCGCTCAGTACGAGATTCTTTTTACCAGTACCAATGAGTTTGTCCCCGTCTTTTAGGATGAAGTTAATGAGCACATCACCACGCTTTCCATTGTGAACAAGCTCTTGTTTTTCAACTTCCAATGACACACTTTCAAACTCTAAAACATCTAATTCAAACGACATATTTTGATACATGACCAATGGACGCTTTGGATTGATCATTACTCCAGCATCTTTCATTAGAGGGACTAGTACATCAGTGAAATTCAGTCCAGAAAATGCCACATAACTGCGTATCAATGCTTCAATACCGCTTTGATTAGTGACGGTATGACCTGCTTGATGTACCGTTAGGAATGTCTTCTTGCCGTCTGTAACGTCAAACGGAGATTCAGGAGATTCTGGTAATTGTAAATTGACGTCTCTACCAACCATACCTTCAAAATTAAAGTGCATTTGTTGCTTGGTTCCACATTGTGTGAGTACCAATGCAAATAGCAGATCACCCGGAACACAGAAACGCTTGGCGTTTTCATCATGGATTGGGTTGAAGTCGTTTGCTATTTGTTTTGCAAACTGACTAGCCTGCTCTGCTGATATACGAACTGCACCGTTCTCTTTTGTAAAAAATGGAGAAAGAAACATAATATTCTCATCGTGTAACCTATAATGGGGTGTTATGATACCTGACAGGTGCGTAAATACTACGCTGACCTGTTGACATTTCTCATTCACGTATTAAAGGTAAGGACGACACCATGGCACTGATTCGCTGGTTTGTTGGGCGCATAATTTTGTTAATTAACTTCTTGTTTTCGCCGCGTGCACCTCAACATTCGTCAGAATTGAATGCGAAATTGAATGACGCATTACAAGGGATGTCATTGTATCAGTATCCTGCGTGCCCTTTCTGCGTGAAAGTAAGACGTGCGATGAAGCGAAATGGAATTCAGCTACCTTTGATCGATGCTAAGCGCGATTCTGTTGCCAGAAAAACGTTAGAGCAAGAGGGAGGGCGTCTGATGGTACCATGCCTTAAAATTGAGACGTCTGAGGGTACTCAATGGATGTACGAGTCGTCTGACATTATTCAATATCTTGAGGGTATCGTGTTGGACTGCAAACGTCAGTCCAACGTTGAATAAGTTCACCCTACTTGATTGTCACTCACTAGTTTGGCGATTGTTTGTTTCAATTCAATAACGTCTGATTCAAGTGCCGCTATTCGTGCTTCGTGTGACGGTGAAGCAACATCATTCGTCACGGATACCGTTGAAGTTGATTGATATGCTGACAAATCAGGCTCGCCACAGTAAAGGTGCATATACCGAGATTCACGTTTTCCAGCCTCCCTGGGTAACTTAACAACTAACGGTGTATCTCTATTTGCCATTGCATTGAGGCATTGCTCGGCTTCGTTTACATCACTGAATTCAAATAGGCGTTGAGTACGAGTACGCAATTCACCGGGAGTCTGCGGGCCCCTTAAAAAGAGAACGCTCACAATCGCAATTTCCTGTGGCGACAGTTTTTCTGAAGCGAATTCAGTATTACAAAAACGGTGTTTGTAACGATTGACTCGACCGCCACGATCGACCATCACTAATCCGACTTTTTCAAGCTCATCTAACACATGTTGGGTATCACCTTCGGTGAACTTGACGACAGGATCTCGGTTACTTTTTTGGTTGCAAGCTAAGGTACAACTGTTTAAAGATAATGGATATTGATCCGGTGTTGTGATTTGTTTTTCAATGAGAGCTCCGATAACTCGGGTTTGCTCAAAACTCAATTCTAATCTCATAGCGCATTTTTCTTCTATTTTGCAATTAACGTGATTAATATAGCAAAATTATCGTAAACACTGGAATCAATCAGTACCTTACAGTTAAAATCAGTCTATCCTTATCAAAACTATAAATTGAGAGAGAATCATGGGAAGAAGTTTTGAAGTCCGCAAAGCCTCAATGGCAAAAACGGCCGCCGCAAAAACGAAAGTATACTCAAAATACGGAAAAGAAATTTACGTTGTCGCAAAAAACGGGGGAGCAGATCCGGATGCGAATCTGTCTCTGAGACGCCTTATCGAAAAAGCTAAGAAAGACCAAGTCCCAGCACACGTTATTGATAAGGCGATCGATAAAGCCAGCGGTGGAGCAGGCGAAGACTTCACGCCGTCGAGGTATGAAGGTTTTGGACCTGGCAACTGTATGGTGATAGTTGACTGTTTAACGGACAATGCTAACCGCACGATTACTGATGTTCGCAATTGTTTTACCAAAACTAATTCCAAAATTGGTGCTCAGGGTGCGGTTTCTCACATGTTTGATCACTTTGCAATTTTCGCATTTAAATCAGATGATGAAGAAGGCGTACTTGAAGCGTTAATGATGGCGGATGTTGATGTGACTGATATCGAAAATGAAGGCGGTGTGATTACCGTATTCGCCCCGCATACAGAATACTTCAAAACTAAAACAGCTTTGCATGATGCGTACGGAGATATTGAGTTTGAAGTTGAAGAGATTACTTTCGTTCCTCAAGTGATGGCGGATATTACCGGTGACGATATTCCGATGTTCCAAAAGTTTATGGATATGCTCGAGGATTGTGATGATGTTCAGCATGTTTATCATAACGCTAAGATCGCGGAATAATTATTGATAGTAACGACGGTTAGTTGAGAAAAAAGAGCACATAGGTGCTCTTTTTTTTTCCCTAATGATGCCTCTCGATTTATGGGTGTCCGATTTATGGGTGTCCGGTTTGTTCTCTCAATATGTGAATTTTCAATGAGCTTGCCGATTCTATTTTATACCTTAATTCGTTTACCAATTTTTTACATTTGAATGTTATGTTGTTACTATTGTAAACAATCTACACGAGGGTTTCCGAGATGAAAAAGTTAAAACAAGTATTCATGAGTCATATTGGTCTTGTATCAGGACTTGCATTACTTTTTGGGTTTCATGCGAATGCGTCTGATGAATGCTCAGTGCAATCAGCCAATCAGTACAAAGACAAGGAAACAAAAAAGCTAGTTTTGTGGGTTGCACCGAAAAGTCAGCAAGTTCAATGTGGTAAAGGAACTAAAGATAGTCCTTTAAATTCTATTGGTGCTGCACAAAAAATTGCACAGCAATGGATCAGTCAAAAGAAGAATAGTCACGGCATTGAAGTCAACTTAATGGCGGGTGATTATGTGCTTTCCGAGGGGCTTGTATTTACTCAGGCTGACTCTGGATTTCAAAAAGCGCCAGTGGTTTACCAAGGTGTTGATGCTGATAAGGTGCGATTATTCGGTGGCCTTCCGCTCAAACCTTCTTCATTCACACCACTTAAAGATAATGATTTTAAAAGCAAGTTGGTGGATAAATCTGCCGCCAAGCATATTAAGCAGATGACTTTACCTGTTGATGTCAGTGCTCTGGGTGAGATGGTTCCGCACGGTTGGATGCTGGAGCCTAAAGGGCGAGTAGCACCAGCTATGCTCTATTCGGGTGGCGACAAAATGGTATTGTCACGCTGGCCCAATGTTGACGAGTCGGTACCTCATTTGGACAGCAAGCCAAAGAAGGCAGGACACCTCGGCATGGTTTCTTACAAAAAGGTTATCAACCCTGGCGCTAATGTAAAAGGCAAAAATCGTTTTACCGACCCTGCCTTTACAGAAGCTGGCGGTACATTCAGCGTTGAATTTGACCGTATCAAGCATTGGAACAATCCGAGCAATATATTCATTGACGGTATTCTTGCTCGTTCTTGGGAGTGGACCTACAACCAGCTAGCGAGTATTGATGTTGCCAAGCAACAGATTACCCTGCGCCGCGGTGAATTATCGGGTATTAGTGCTAATAAAGGGTCGTATTTTCACTTTGAGAATATTCCGGAAGAGCTTAATGCACCAGGCGAGTTTTATATCGATAAGGTGGGTAAGACACTTTACTTTTATCCAACCGAAGGCTTTGAACAAAAAACGACGGTTTTGGCGACCCTAGCCACTCCTATGATTTATGTGGATAAAGCGCGTTTTATTCAGTTTAAGTCAATGTCACTGGATACGGGGCGTGCCGAGGGTGTTCGCACAAATTATGCACATAACTTGAAATTTTCTGATCTTATTATCCGCAATTTTAGTGGTAATGGCGTTCATATTGTTGGTACCTACAATGAACTGACCAAATCTCATATCTCCAATGTTGGTGGCGCGGGTGTACATGTTGCAGGTGGCTGGGGAGCATCATTCAAATTTGGTAAAGGCGCTGTTGCTCAAACATTGAAACAACCCATTAAATATTCATCTGCTAACAATAAAGTGACTCATAACGTTATTCATAATTTCGCGTGGGACCAGAAGTCACAAGTTCCCGGGATAAGTCTGAGCGGAATAGGTCATAAAGTAATGTTCAACGAGATTTACGACGGTCCTCACTTTGCAATTTTGTTCAGAAGTACCCAAGACGTAACCGCAGCGTACAACTACATCTATGACTTACCGAAGTTTCACAAAGATGATGGTGGCGCAATCTATGTTGGAACCGGTAATTTCCCACATTTAAGAGGCATTAACATTAGTGGTAACGTGTTGAAAGATATCCCTACTAACGGTATTTATATCGATAACTTCTCGAGCGGTGTGCAGATTGAAAGGAACATGATGCACAATGTTGCCACCCGGAATCACACGTTCTCAGGGATTAATATCAATGGAGGTGGGCAAAATATGATGCGTCATAACTGGATTAGTGAATCGCCTCGGCCGATAAAATACAACACATTTGCCGAGCGTAATGTATTTAAAAATTACTATCCACGTATGAAAGGCATTCAAGACGCTTTCAAAAAAGCAGGCGGTGCAATAGCACCCTATGATGGTTATCCGGATTTTGCTAAATTCATGGATTATAAAACCAAGAATGATTTCTTGTATCAGTCCTCATCGGCATTGAGTAATGTTTCGCTTAACCGTGTTGTAGCGCTTCAGAAGGGCACTAATAAAGGTGTTATTGAGCCTAAAGACAAACGTTGGGATGTGCGACAAAACGTTGCTTTGAAAGATGCGAATGGTAAAGTCTTAGAACTTGTCCGTTTGGTCAATTCGGTCTTTGCAGAGCCTTCAGATAATTGGGCAAAAAACACACAAACGATTGCAGAGTACTTACCCACTATCAACGATGCAATATTCCAATTGACCGGGGGCACAGTGACTCAATCTCCACAGCAAGCTAGACCAGCGGGACCGTCAGTCTTAATGAGTAATGGTGACTTTTCGTATGGGAGTGACGATTGGGCAGAAATGAAAGCGACAGCGGATATTGATAACCATAGCGAATGCACCTCTGGCTGCTTAAAGATAACTGACCGCGTTAGTCATATTGGTTCTGCTGTTTACACCGTAAAAGGGTTGGAAGCGGGTAAGACCTATCGTTTCGCGGCTGATTTGAAAACTCAATCGCCTATGATAGGTATCGGCTATTCTTTCTTCAAAGGTAAAAAGTTTACCAACGGTGGATGGAATCAAGGTATGAAAGTGAAGTCTAATGGGGAGTGGATTAAGCAGCAATATTGGGACATTAAACTGCCAGACGACTTTAATAGTAACCGAGGTCTTCGTATATGGGTTCGAACAGGTGGTAGTAAAGTCCATGACATCTTTATTGATAACGCCTCTATCAAGCCACTGTAGCCATATAATCAATATCATTTAAATAAAAGGAGCCGCAGGCTCCTTTTTTGTTTCTTTTTTACCTCAATTTTTGCATTGGGTATGTCAGTGATTGTGACTATAAAAGACGTAATGAAAAGTAGCTTCATGGATACGAGAACATTGAGTGTCGTTGCGAATACCTGCCTCTGCTTTTTCTTAATCACAGGATTCATCGAATTGTTGTTCAATGCCGATTGAAAAACCGAGCACTTGCTTCATAAAAAGAGTGAGCATGAGACTGCTCCAATTCGATTCAGATAAATCACTAGTGAAAATGCCGCTCGAAGCCTTACGAAGCTAATAAAGTGACTCGTGTTGTTACAATCGTTGATGGGACTGGTATCGGTTTAACAGTTATATGTGATACTTAGGTGAGACTACTTATGTCGTTCAAAATTTATTTAATGCAATAAAAAACCCGCCATATGGCGGGTTTTTTGAAAGGAACACGCTAATTACTTAGCGGCTTTCTTTTCTTTTGCTTCAGCAATAACTGCCTCTGCAACGTTCATAGGACAAGGCATGTAGTGTGAGAACTCCATAGAGAACTGACCACGACCTGATGTCATTGTACGTAGGTGACCGATGTAGCCAAACATTTCCGATAGTGGCACGTCAGCTTTGATGCGTACACCTGTGTTACCTGCTTCTTGGTCTTTGATCATGCCACGACGACGGTTCAAGTCACCGATTACGTCACCAACGTGATCTTCAGGAGTAAACACGTCAACCTTCATGATTGGCTCAATGAGTTGAGGTGAAGCTTTTGGAATTGATTGACGGAATGCGCCTTTTGCTGCAATTTCGAAAGCAACTGCTGATGAGTCAACCGCGTGGAAAGCACCATCATAAAGCTCTACTTCAACGTCAAGTACTGGGAAGCCAGCGAGTGTACCTTCGCCCATCATATTCTTGAAGCCTTTTTCTACTGCAGGCCAGAATTCTTTAGGAACGTTACCACCAACAACAGAAGAGCTGAACTGGAAACCTGAACCAGGCTCACCTGGCTTGATGCGGTAATCAATCTTACCGAACTGACCAGAACCACCAGACTGCTTCTTGTGAGTGTAGCTGTCTTCGATTTGCTGAGTGATAGTCTCACGGTATGCTACCTGAGGCTTACCAACTTCAAGCTCAACGTTATATGTACGCTTCAAGATATCAACTTTGATATCTAGGTGAAGCTCACCCATACCTTTAAGGATAGTATCACCAGATTCTTCATCAGACTCAACCTGGAATGATGGATCTTCAGCAATCATCTTACCGAGTGCGATACCCATCTTCTCAGCACCGCCTTTATCTTTCGGCTGTACTGCAATTGAGATAACTGGATCTGGGAATACCATTGGCTCTAGTGTACATGGTTTTTTCACATCACAAAGCGTGTGGCCCGTTTGAACATTCTTCATACCAACAACCGCGATGATATCACCGGCCTGCGCTGATTCTAGTTCGTTACGCTCGTCAGCATGCATTTCAACCATACGGCCGATACGCTCTGTTTTACCAGTGAACGAGTTAAGCACTGTCATACCTTTCTCTAGCTTACCAGAGTATATGCGGATAAAGGTAAGCGCACCGAAACGGTCATCCATGATTTTAAATGCTAACGCACGAAGTGGCTCGTCAACAGATACAAGTGCAACTTCACCTGTTTCGTTACCTTCTTCATCAGTTAGTGGCTGAGGATCAACTTCTGTCGGGCTTGGTAGGTAGTCAACAACAGCGTTAAGTACAAGTTGAACACCTTTATTCTTGAACGCTGAACCACAGTAAGTTGGGAAGAAGTCTAGTTTGTTGGTACCTTGACGGATACAACGTTTGATGTCTTCTTCTGAAGGCTCTTCACCGTCCATGTATGCCATCATGAGGTCGTCGTCTTGTTCAACGGCAGTTTCAATCAACTGCTCACGATATTCAGCAGCTTTCTCAACTAGATCAGCTGGAATGTCTTGAACTTCGTAATTTTCAGGACGACCTGTGTCATCCCATACGTAAGCTTTTTGTGAAAGGATATCAACAACACCAACGAAGTCGTCTTCGATACCAATTGGAATAGTCATGATGAGTGGGTTCGCGCCCAAAACGTTCTTGACCTGATCAACAACGCGGTAGAAATCAGCACCCATACGGTCAAGTTTGTTCACGAAGATCAAACGTGCAACTTCAGATTCGTTAGCGTAACGCCAGTTAGTCTCTGACTGAGGCTCAACACCACCTGAACCACAGAATACACCAACACCACCGTCAAGTACTTTCAATGAACGGTATACTTCAACAGTGAAGTCAACGTGTCCAGGAGTATCGATGATGTTTAAACGGTGGTCATTCCAGAAACAAGTTGTTGCTGCTGACTGAATAGTAATACCACGCTCTTGCTCTTGTTCCATGAAGTCAGTTGTTGCTGCACCGTCATGTACTTCGCCTGTTTTGTGGATCTTACCGGTTAGTTTAAGGATACGCTCAGTAGTTGTGGTTTTACCCGCATCTACGTGCGCAAAAATACCAATGTTTCTATAATGTGATAAGTCTGCCATGAGTTTCACTTTCTGTATGTGTAAAAAAAAATCGCGCGTAAGTATATCTTACTTTGCACGGATTTTGTCAAAAAAATGCGCAATGTTTTGTTTTTTTCTGTACTTCTTTTCCTAATCGCCAAAGATGTGACCGATTTCGGCCGATAAAGTCGTACAAATATTGAACAGGAGGGCGCGATAAAACTTGCATGCTGAAGTGGTATGAGAGTGTTGTTGCCATAACGAATCTGAAAAAGAGGTTGGGCCTTGTTTGTCAGGTTTCACCGCTGGCTTGAAATGATAAGCAAATACTAAGTAATGGTTGCGTATGTGTGATGTCGTCAATTATTACAAAGGCAACACTTTGTTACACTTAAGCGCAATGTTTTACGCCTATGTAGTCGCGATCGTAATCAGCATGAGGATATAATGTCGCCATAGTTTAGGTGGCTAGACCAGTCTCGCTGTTGGTAGGAATCGATTGACGAATTCACCACCCATAGGTTGAAACCGCCACTTAATGAGTAATTAGACTAAAGCATAGGTTTGGATTTACCTTTGCTTTCTGTAAATTGTTGATTTGTATGTGTTTTTTCATTTGGCATGGTTGTTGCCTTTGGTAGGGCATAGCTCGCCCCGCAGTGGTACTGACATAAGAGCATCAACAAATTAAGGAATGGAATATATGAAATCGAATAAATGGGCACACTTTTTCGGCATGGCGGCTATCGTAGGCGTAGGTTACGCTGGAACATTTGCTGTAAAAGCAACCGAACCTGAAGCAGAAAAAAAGGAAGTGGTAGATACTCGTCCAACGATTGCAATTCAATCAGCACAATCGCAAGAATATCGTGTTGAACTAACCGGTTATGGCGAGGTTGTTCCAGTGGAGTCAACTAATTTGGCTGCACAGGTGACAGGGGAAGTCGTTGAGTGGTCTGAGAATTTTGTTAACGGTGGTTTAGTGTCTCGTGGCGAAGTGTTGTTTTCAATTGAAAAAGACCAATACGAAGCCGCTCTGTTACAAGCCCAAGCAAATTTGTTGAGAGCTGAGGCCGCATTAACTGAAGAACAAGCAAGAGCAACAGTTGCCAAGAAAGAAGCCCGTCGCTTGACGCAGGACAAAGTGACAGATCTATATCTTCGTAAGCCACAAGTGATGAGTGCGCAAGCTGCAGTTAAATCAGCACAAAGCGCGTTAAAGTTGGCGCAACGTGACTTAGATAACTGTACCGTTGTTGCTCCTTTTGATGCTGTTGTTGTTTCACGCTCTTTAGGATTGGGTCAAATGGTGATGCAGGGAGCGTCTGTCGCGCAACTGAATAACATTGAACGTGCGGATGTCATTTTCCCAGTTGCTAACTTTGATCGTCCTTTTCTTCCTGAGACATTAGCAAATGCAAGCGCAGACGTTGCCCTATCTTCCGATGCTTCTGTTAGCCGCCAAGGTTTTATTAAGCGTGACTTAGGTGTTGTTCAAAGCGGAACTCGTATGTTGCGTTTGGTTGCTGAAGTTGTTGATCCGTACGGCGTCAAGTCAAACAAAAAACCTCTACATTTTGGATCTTTTGTCAAAGTAAAATACAACGGTAAACGTCTCAACGATATTTATCGCCTTCCTCAGGAAATGGTCGTTGATGGAAAAGTATGGATCGTCGAAGACGGCAAAATCTTCGCACGTGAAGTCACGGTTTTGCGCGAGGAAAATCAATATTTTCTTATTGAAGCTGGTTTGAACAACGGCGAGCAACTAGCAACATCAGTACCGGATTATCCACAAAACGGAATGGAAATTGTGGTTGCTGAGGCTGTCACAAATGTCTCTATGGCTTCTGGAGAGTAAGTCATGTCGGATATTAAGTTAAATAAAGAAGATACTAGCGGTATCATCGGATTTTTCGCTCGCAATCCAGTTGCGGCAAATTTGCTGATGGGTTTCATTATTGTGATGGGTTTAATGACTTATTTCACAATGCAACGCCAAATGTTTCCAAATATCAACTTGGAGCGAATTCAAATCACAGCATCCTACCCAGGCGCATCTCCGCAAGAGATTGAAGAGGGAATTATTGTCAAGATTGAAGATCGCCTTCGTGATGTAACCGAGTTAAAAGAAGTTGTTTCACGAGCTCACCGGAATTATGGAACCTTGACACTGCGGGTGGATAGCGGCGCTGATTTGGCTGAAGTCGTTGATAAAGTTAAGAATAAAGTTGATGCTATTTCAAGCTTTCCATCTGCTATGGAACCTATCAATGTTGAATCGATTGAGGTGGAGCAGGGTGTCATGGAGCTCCTTTTAGTCGGAGACCAGAGCTATCAAGAACTTAAAGGCATTGCGCGTGACATAGAGCGTGAACTTTTAGCACTTAATAATGTGACTTTGGTACGTTTAATGGTGCCAAATGATGAAGTATCTGTAGAAGTGGAACCTGAGATGTTACGTCAATATGGATTGACGATATCAGATGTGTCCAACGCAATCAGACGTACCTCTAACAATTACTCAGCTGGTCAAATATTGACAGATAGCGGTGTTATTTCAGTCCGTGTCGAAAACAAGCGATACGATGGTGATTCATTCAGAAATATTCCAGTCAAGATCGGTGATGACGGTTCTCGGGTCTTGCTATCTGACGTCGCTAATGTTCGAGACGGGTTTGTGGAAGGTGAGTTCTTCTCCAAGTATTCAGGTAAAGACGCGGTTTTCTTCTCTATCCGCGCAACAGAAACCCAGAACGTCTTAGCCGTTGCAGATTCTTTAAAACAATACATTAAGCAGAAAAATGAGTCCCTTGGCCCAGACCTAAAGTTGGAAGTGCTTGTTGATATGACCTACTACTTGCAAGGTCGTCTTGATATGATGATAGAAAACTTGTTACTTGGTGCGGTTCTTGTTGCGCTAATGCTGACCATTTTCTTGCGCTTTAAGTTAGCGCTATGGGTTATGGTGGGTTTACCCGTGTGTTTCTTAGGTGCGGTTATGATGATGCCTGTTATGGGTGTCACCATTAATATCTTGTCTTTGTTTGCGTTTATAATGGTACTCGGTATTGTGGTTGATGACGCCATTGTTATCGGTGAGAGTGTTTACACTGAGATTGAGAAAAAGGGTAAATCAGTCACAACCGTTATTACGGGAGCTAAAAGAGTTGCCACCCCTGCAACGTTTGGTGTGCTAACGACCATAGCGGTTTTTGCACCCTCACTGTTCTCCACGGGACCAGAGCGAGCTTTCTTCTACACGATCGCAGCTGTCGCCATCTTATGCTTGATTTTCAGCTTGATAGAATCAAAATTAATTTTGCCTGCTCACTTAGCTCACACCAAATTTAAGCCGGTGAAGCCGAATGGATTGCGCGACCGCTTCAACCGTCGCTTCGAGGGTTTCATTCATGGTCCTTACAAACGTTTTGTTACACGTGCAATCGCATGGCGCTGGGTTACTTTGGGCGCTTTCATTGCCTTTACGATGATCAGTGTTTCGTTGTTAAGTGCTAATCATGTTCGCGTTGTTCAGCAACCGAAAGTTCCGCATGACTATTTAGATATCAATGTTGAGATGGTGCAAACAGCATCGGATGAGATGACCATCAACGCGATAAAAACGGTCGAGTCAGTAGTGATGGCAGAAGACGAGAGAATTGAAAGCGAGTATGGCGCACCAATGATCGCCAATAGCCTTACATTAAATCGTGACCGTACGCGCGGATTGGTTCTGATGCCACTGGTTTTAGAAGAAAATAGACCAGTAGATACGTTTGAACTTGCTCGGAGGGTTCGTTCGGCAATGCCGGCTATCCCTGGTGTAAAATCTATCTTTGTAAGAGATGATGTTAACCAAGGCGATAACGGTGATTTTAGTTTTGTTATCTATGGTACTGATTTTGATTCATTGAACGCCGCCGCACGCTTCTTTGCTCAGAAGTTGCAAGGTGTAGATGGCCTAT
This sequence comes from Alteromonadaceae bacterium, assembly GCA_964230195.1. Classification (GTDB taxonomy): domain Bacteria; phylum Pseudomonadota; class Gammaproteobacteria; order Enterobacterales; family Alteromonadaceae; genus CAXRGH01. The sequence goes on along the minus strand of CAXRGH010000042.1, from coordinate 12,190 downwards.
TTGATATCAGTACGACCATTGACCCTGCCGGTAAAGAGCTGCGAATGGAGCTTAAGCCAGTAGCGTATGACTTGGGCCTGACTATTGATTCTATTTCTAGCCAGACTGGTGCAAGTTATTACGGTGGTGAAGCACAACGTTTTATTCGTGACACTGAAGAAGTCCGAGTAATGGTGAAATATCCGCGCCTTAGCCGAGAGCGAGTAGCAGATCTCAAATACACCATGATCAAAACACCTTCTGGTAATGAAGTGATGTTGGGTGATGTTGTGGACTTTGTTGAAATGCCCGGTATTAGCTATATCAGACGTGTTGGCGGATACCGAAGTGTATACATTTGGGGCAACATTGACGAAGAACGTGTTGAGCCTGATCCAGTGATCAAAGAAATCCGTGAAACGTTATTAAAAGAAGTCGTTGAGCGTTTTCCTAAAGTTAAAAGTGACTTAGGGCAATCAGTCAAAGAGCAGCAAGCACAGCAAAATGAGCAGATTTTGTTTGCCGTTGCTGGCCTATTGATGGTGTTTATCTTGTTAGCTGTTCCACTGAAAAGTTACTCTCAACCGTTAATTGTTATGTCTGTTATACCGTTTAGTTTAACGGGAGCTATTTGGGGACACTTCTTCTTGGGACTTGATCTCAGTATGATGTCGTTTTTCGGACTGATTGCGGCAGCCGGGGTTGTGATCAATGATAGCTTGGTAATGACGGACTATGTCAATCAGCGGATCAAAGAAGGGGTTGGCGTACTTGAGTCGGTTACAGAGGCCGGTTGTGCACGTTTCCGTGCAATTACACTCACATCAATCACGACATTCGCGGGTGTTTTACCTAGTATGTTTGAAACCAGCTTGCAGGCGCAGTTTGTGATTCCGATGGCGGCGGGCTTAGGTTTTGCCGTATTGTTTGCCACCATAGTGTCCTTGTTGTTGGTGCCTTGTCTGTATATCATCCTGGAGGATATTAAAGGTTTCTTTGCCAAGTATTACGGAGTATCTAAAGCCTTCGTGCGAGGGCTATTTGTGAGTGCATAGCACTTGTGGTGTAACTACTGCAATCAATGACTTGCGGTTTATTTCAGTCAGAAGCGCCAACTATTTTGGCGCTTTTTGTTTGAGTTGAGATTATTTATGAACATTGATTATTCAGAGCATCAACCGGCTTCTATTTACCACCTGATGACTCAGACTATTATTCCTAGACCTATTGCGTGGGTACTAACGGAACATCCTGACGCAGGAGTAAACCTTGCGCCATTTTCTTATTTCACGCCGATTTCTAGTTCACCTCCGCTTGTGTTGTTTTCGGTAGGGCAAAAGCATCCGGGCGAAGATAAAGATACAGTAACAAATCTCAAACTGGGTTCATCAATGGTGATCCACATTGCTAAGGCATCTCAAGCTGAAGCTGTGACCAAAACCGCAGCAACTCTGGCTTTGAATGAATCTGAAATAGCCCATGCTGAGCTATCATTAGTTCCGTTTGAGGGGACTCAGCTTCAACGGGTGGAAGGTGCACCCATTGCGATGGCTTGTGAGTTATTTGAATTAAAAACGGTGGGGAATGCACCTCAAACCTTGGTTATTGCTGAGATAAAACACGTTCATGTGGATGACAATCTTATCAGTCATGATGCGAAGGGTAGACTTACCATTAATGCGGAGGGCATTGATCCCTTAGCGCGCCTCGGTGCCGCATCTTATTCCTCGATTACGTCACCGTTTTCTATTCAAAGACCAAAATAAAAGGAGCCACTTGGCTCCTTTTTCACCTTTAAATTTTATCCATCAATATGGCTTTTAGCTTGTGCAAGCAGTCTACCTGATAGGTTGGTGTGATACCCTCAACTTCAGGGTGTTGTCGCCAGTTATACCAACAGGTATCGATACCCGCGTTAATACCACCTAAAATGTCAGTGTGGGGATTGTCGCCCACCATCAAGATGTGCTCTTTTTGGTTGAATTTCATTTTTTCAAACGTGTGATCAAAGATTGCAATGTTAGGCTTGGGGACCCCCACTTCTTCAGAAATCACCATTAGATCGATATGGTCGGTCACACCTGTTCTTTCAAGCCTGACATACTGCAAAGCCTTGAGGCCATTAGTGACAATACCGACTTTGCATTTCTCTTTTAGCGTATCCAATAACTCTTGAGCCCCAGGGAGTAAAGCACAGGTCTCAGCCATGCTGTTCATGAATTGTGAATTGAGTTCAATTGCTGGGATCCCGGTACGCTTCTCCCATTCGATAAAGCGTTTCGTTTTGACTTCCTTAATAGTGAACTTTCCTGATTGATAGCCTTCCCAAAGTGGAACATTCAACGTTTGATAATCATCAAAGTCAGCTTGGGTAAATTCAAAATTATGTTGCGAAAATAAATGACGAAGTCCACGAAACGTATCAAAGTCAAATAGAGTTTCATCAGCATCAAATAGCACCCAATGGTATTTCTTCATTTATTGTTTTCCCTTCACTGCATAAGTCGAGTATTGTATATGTTTCAGTATACCATCGCCTTAGGACAAAACCTATGACAGCCAAGCTCCGAGTTCGTGTGGGCTCGCAAAATCCGGTAAAAGTCAACGCAGCTAAAAGCATCTTTGAAACCTTGTTTCCTGAACACCTGGTTGATTGCGAGGGCATATCTGTGAGTTCAGGGGTTCCAGACCAACCTATTGGTCAGGCAGAGACCCGTCAGGGGGCCATTAATCGGGTGGCGGCTTTGCTGCAAAACCATCAAGCCGACTTTTATGTTGCTATGGAGGGAGGGGTTGATCGCTTTGATGACGGAATACCTGCAACCTTTGCGTTTGTTGTGATTCATAACGGCGAGACTCAAAGTGTGGGTCGTAGTGCTCAATTACCATTACCCGAATGCATTTATCAGCGCTTGTTGGCAGGAGAGGAGTTAGGGCCGGTGATGGACAGTGTATTTGGCACCACAAATGTCAAACAAAAAGGAGGAGCGATTGGACTGCTCACTCATCAATCCGTGACTCGCCAACAACAATACGAGCAATCACTGTTGCTGACTATGGCTCCCTTTCTTCATCAACAATTGTTTGCCGTTAAGGGGGGAGAGCATTCCTAGGCGGGCTAAATTGTTTACTTAATAGTGATTAATGTCCTTTTCATATTGGTGTCTATACTATCGACGTGTATTAAAGTATCTCCGTCGTAAGCTATCTGGAAGTTCGTGGTCGATTTCTGTTCGTCTATTATGGTGCTTTCATGTGTTAATCTGTCATAAAGTATAAATTCCCCCGCTTTACTAGAATATGCATAATGTGTTTCGGTAACAGAAAACGTTCGAGGGATCTTCGCAAAGAGTTCATCAGCAATAGCCTGATTGACACTCTCAATCATTTTACCAGGTTGCCATCTGTCTAAACGCTCGCTCCCAATGAAATAGACTTGTTGTTTAAACACGACGATGTCCACGGGGATATATGGCAGTTCTGTCAGTACCTTTTCCTTTGAATTCTCGAGATCCAATAAAATGATTTCTACTGACTTAGCCTCGCTACTCATCAATCGTGCGAAAATGATCTGACGATCGGTATAGAACTGAGCAGAGTAGACACCCTTGCGTAACAGTTGACCATTAATCAATGCGTGCCGTTCATTTGTCATAACAAGTGAGTCAGATTTACTATTGATGTCCAGGTTAGTCAAAATGTGTTTCTTAGAAAATTGCGTTAACTGAGTCAGCTTGCCATTTTTATTACTGCTATAAGCTTGAAGAGTGCCATTTTCATCATTACCAATAAAAAAGAGCTTTCCATTCTTCAGTACTGGACTTTTGACTAATCTAAATGGATAACTTGGTAGTGGGGTTGAGTTATTGTTGATCAGAGGCTCAAAAAACAGTTTGTAACCGTTACCTTGTTGGAGAACAAACTGGTTGTTAGAGAGACGTTCAATACCTCGGATGATATCAGGTTGAGGGGCCACCAATTCATTGGTTAATAATGAGTCAACATGAATACAAGATACCCCATTGTTCACGTTGCGATACAAAATGTAATCTTTGAATTTCGCGTAGCTGGCATCTTTGATTTTGTAAATTGGCATTATGGGAGACAAAATTCCATCAACGAAATCTAAACTCTCAATTTGCATCATTTGTCCGTTTTGACCCCAATGGCTCGTTACCATTTGCAAACTCTTATCCCCAGCATTTATTACCCAATCAATCTTTTTTGGCTGTGGATTGGCTGGTAATGTCTGCCGACTCACGACTTTTCCGGTTTTGATATCGATAGTATCGATGGCATCTCTGGTTCTGAAATCGACCTTGAGTATTTTTTTATCCTTATGTGAAAATATCATCATCTGATGTGGCTGGGCTCGCCTTATGTCGGCGAACTGCTCCTTGCAACGGGCTAATTGGCTTTCAAGCATATTACGCGTGTCAAACAACCATATCTCGCATTGCTGTCCGTCAAAACGAATAAAAACAAATGTATCCAGTTGGTTACCCCAAGCCGTCATTTGTAGTTTGTGTTTGATATGATGAACCACCGTGCCATCTGAGCTTCGCACAATATCAGTCCCATTTTTATCTCTCCGGTATATAGCAACATATTCCCCCGAGCTGGACGTTGATTGTAAATCCCCTTTAAACCCTGGGAGAGGAGATAGGCTTATAACCTCTGGAAAAGGTTCATTGACGAGGGCAGGAAAAAATGTGTAGATGCTGAGTGTCATCATGACAGTGAGTGCAATAGGGGCTGCGATGAGCGTTGCCGCATGTCGTCTCATCCATAATGAGATTGGTGATCGCCACTCCACATTGGCTTTCAATGCGTATCCTTGATTACGTTCTGCTGTAATCAAATGGCTTCCCTCGATTGTGCCGAGTTGTTGCCGAACATCCGCGATTAATTGATTGACTAAATTTTCTGTTTTGTGTTCTGTCCCCCACACTGTGCGTAAAATCTCATCGCGGGAAACAGCTGCACCATGAGCACTAGCCAAACATTCCACCAAGTTGAAAGCTTTGTCCGATAACTTAAGCTCAGCATTCTGGTATTGAATGCTCTTTTGGTTATTGTTGATTAGGAGTTTTTCCAAGTCGTTCCTCGTCTATCCACTCATTTCTGATCAATATTTATGGTTTATCTTAGCTCAGAAATACGCGTATGCGCAGTAATCTAACTCTTTGTATTTTAATTCCTTCTTCCTTTAATTATTCCAGGTTGCCTTGACTACCTACCGTTACATTCGTATCCAGAAAACGGGGTCTTTTACTGCTGTCGTAGATGACTATGTGACTAGTTTTAATGGGAAGAGATTGAAATAACTTGGGAAATTCAGCATTTAGATTGATATTCGGCGAATAGATTATTTGTGCGTTTAGCTGCTCACCGGTTTCAAAGTGATAGTCGATACGCTCGAATGTATCGGCAATACCGGTAGCAATGATTACGCTCAATTTTTGTTCCTTGAGGTAATAGTCAGTCCATTGGTTAATATTCGGAAAACTCGCTGACTGCACTGCGACATCATGAATGGGGTCAAGGCAAGTGACGTATTTGGGTAAAAGCTCCAAATAACAAACGAGATCGCCTGAGACTCTTGGAAATGCTGCTGTACTGCTGATGATACTTTCATTGCTTAGCTGATGAACCGTAGCCATGCGCAGTGATGACGTTTTTGCGCTGTTTGATGCGAGGTAGATAATATGGCTATTACCGAGGAACTGTGCAAAAGCACCGTCATCTCGTATCTTCTGATGATTCAAGTAAATGCCATCAGTGCTTGATAGTAACTGAGCGCTGTTCTCGGAGATATCAATCCAGGTTAATTCAGACTGGTTATTGGTTAATGAAGGTGGAAGTGCCAACGGCAGATAGGGCAACTGCTCTGTGTTGTTGTCTGAGCTTGCAATTAGCCTATTCAGTTGCGAACCGTCACGGTCGTTTGTCACCATCACCGCGCCATCGTGACTGGCATGAAACAACGTCAGCTGTTGGGTGCCAGCCACGGTATTTTGCATCTTAACTGGGCGAATCTTAAAGAACCAGCCGTATTCGGTGTGACTAGTCACCCAAATTGTGCCACTTGGTGTATTCGTCACAAAATCTGAAGTGCTGATGAATGAGTCATCTAAATTATCCGTATTTAATTGAATGTCAACTGTGCGCAGTTTACGGTCCAATGAAACGTAGAGTAGCTTGTCAGTATTGTGGACTTTCCCCACTGTTACATCATAGGATTTAAATGATGTTTTTATTGGAGCTAGGGTCATGTCATCTTGGTTACGATTCATTTGATAGAGTTGTGTGGTTTTATCAGCTGAACGCAAAATTAGCAGAGGTTTATTCGGTGGTACAGATACGCTGGATATTTCATCTGTCTCGAACTTAATGGTATGCATTTGCTTTGCCCAACGTTGTTTTTTAGGCAAGTAAGTGAATGTGATTATCCCGCTGGTTGCATGTTTCACCGCCATAAGTATTGAGTCATTGTATGTTGTCCACATAAGGTGAGCCGTCTTTAGCATGTCAGAAGTCACGATGCTCGGGCATGCAATGGAACGGATTAATTGTTGCTGTGTCTCATGATAGAAACCAACAGAGCAATTTTGAAGGTATCGTGAATGCTGCAATACTGCTAGTATTGGAGACGAAGGGTGCCATTCGTAGTCGGCAACATGGTTAATGGTTTTTACGCTGTTGGGGTCTTGCGTTGAATCAATGCGCAGTTCGCTATTAGTGGAAGAGTGGGGGCCTGACCAATAGGCAACCGACTGCTCGGAAAAGGATAATTCTGGGTGGATGGTGAGACGTTCAAAAAATAGATATTGGCTTCGTTCAGGTGTCGAGTTTGAAGATGACTCCTGATATTGAATCAATACTGTGACCCCAAAGAGTAGCGTTAGGATCATACCAGCCTTCAGGAGCACTCTACGGGGGTGTTGTTGGTACCAACGTATCCGTTGAGCCTTGCCTGTCCATTGATAACCTTCCCTTCCCTTGGTTTTGATGAATTCATTATCGCTATGGGTAGAGAGTTTTTTACGTAATGAGGATATGAGTTGCTTCACTTTATGTGGCGTATCCGATGCATCAACATTGATAGCGTCAAATAGCATTTCTTTTGTTACCCCGTGAGCAGATTGAGCGATCAACAGCATCATTATGGTATGTTCATGTGGCGTCAGTAGCACCGTTTGATGATTGATCTTGACGACGGGCTTATTGGGGTAATAGAGGATAGCGTCAGCGTTCATGTTTCCAACTCAGTCTTTGAGTGTGCAAAAAATTATCATTAGAAGAATAGCATATTCAATTTTGGCGGGAGAAATGCACAAAAAAGCCAGCACAAGGCTGGCTTTTATTATATTGAGCTGTAGCGCTTATGCTTTGCTGCGAGAAGCACGCTTACGTTCAGTTTCTGTGAGTAGCTTTTTACGTAAACGGATACTCTCAGGTGTAACCTCTACCAACTCGTCATCATCGATGAATTCAAGTGCTTGTTCAAGTGACATGATGATTGGTGGAACAAGGTTTTGTGCTTCATCCGTACCCGCGGCACGTACGTTAGTTAGCTGCTTACCTTTCAGTGCATTAACGGTGAGATCATTATCACGACTATGGATACCGATCAGCATGCCTTCGTAAACTTCAACACCGTGGCCAATGAACAGGCGTCCACGCTCTTGTAAGTTAAACAATGCATTGGTAAGTGCTTTACCTGCTGCATTTGCAATCAATACACCGTTCTTACGTTGGCCAATATTACCACCTTTATGAGCACCGTAGTGATCAAACGTGTGATACATCAAACCAGAACCTGATGTAAGCGTCATAAAGTCAGTTTGGAAACCGATTAAACCACGACTAGGTACGATGAAGTCCATACGAATACGGCCTTTACCATCAGGAGACATATCTGTTAACTCTGCCTTACGAAGACCAAGTTGCTCCATTAGTGACCCTTGATGTTCTTCTTCACAGTCAATGGTGAGTGTCTCGAAGGGCTCTTGCAATTCTCCGTCTACTTCACGCAAAATAACTTCAGGACGAGATACTGCGAGCTCGTAACCTTCACGACGCATATTTTCAATCAAAATACCTAAGTGAAGCTCACCACGGCCAGATACTCGGAATTTGTCTGGATCAGCGGTCTCTTCAACGCGCAAAGCAACGTTATGAACCAATTCATTTTCAAGACGCTCAAGAATGTTTCTTGATGTCACAAACTTACCTTCTTTACCCGCGAAAGGAGACGTGTTGACCTGGAATGTCATGGTGACCGTTGGCTCATCAACCGAAAGTGCGGGTAACGCTTCAACCGTGTTGATGTCACAGATGGTGTCTGAAATTTTCAATTCGCCAAGACCAGTTACCGCAATAATGTCGCCGGCTTGCGCACTGTCCACTTCATGTCTTTCTAGACCAAGGTAACCTTGAATTTGACCTACTTTACCGTTGCGAGTTTTGCCGTCTGCGCCAACAATGGTAACGGCTTGGTTTGGCTTAACAGTACCGCGTGTAATACGACCAACACCAATAACACCAAGATATGAATTGTAATCTAGCTGAGAGATTTGCATTTGAAGCGGACCTTCAACGTTGGCGTTGGGCGGTGATACCTGGTCAACAATGGTTTCAAACAATGCGTTCATGTCGTCAGCCGGTTGGTCTGCATCAAGAGAAGCCCAACCATTTAATGCAGAGGCATAAACCACTTGGAAATCTAACTGTTCATCGGTGGCACCCAGATTGTCAAACAGATCGAATACTTGATCCATAACCCAGTCCGGACGAGCACCAGGTTTGTCAATCTTGTTAATAACAACAATTGGCTTGAGTCCCTGTGCAAATGCTTTTTGTGTTACAAAGCGAGTTTGCGGCATTGGACCTTCTTGGGCATCAACTAACAGTAATACCGAGTCAGCCATTGACATAACACGTTCTACTTCACCACCAAAATCGGCGTGTCCAGGAGTATCCACAATATTGATACGATAGTCATTCCAGCGGATGGCAGTATTCTTTGCGAGGATGGTAATACCGCGTTCTTTTTCAATGTCGTTTGAATCCATGACACGCTCTTCAGCTTCGCCACGACTTTCCAGTGTCCCTGACTGTTGAAGCAATTTATCAACCAAGGTTGTCTTACCGTGGTCAACATGCGCAATAATTGCTATGTTGCGCAAGTTATTAATATCATTCATTGTTTCTGACATAATTCCGCCGTTTTTTCAAATGATGTGCCTACTTTGACACATAGATGTATAAATGCCCCACAAGGGAGCCAAAATTTAGTTGCGCGGATTATATACAAGTTAACCTCGAATGTATTGTGATTATTGCTAATAATTAAATTATGCCAAATATTTTATCATGAGCTTTTTCTCTCATTCGGTTCGTCTTCGTTTTTAGATCAGACTAAAAATGCAGAAACTTTCACTAAATATTCTAAAAAACTCCTATCACTCACGGATGAAGGTTGTTATGTTGTTATGCGCAAAGAGAAGAATAATCACTTGAAACCCGGAACGCTCTATAATGGTGCACACATGCACCATTATTGTTCAAACATAATCACTCTTTGACTACTTGACGTTCATGGGAATGCGTATTTGCTGGCTGAACCGTTCATTATCAGCTTGGTACAGTTTTTGTATGTATGCCCGCAAGTGGAAATGCGTCTGTCTGTCTCACGTCAAACAGCGAGAGAAGACAAGGCAACCTAATTTTTGAAATTGGAGGACAAATATGTCAGTACAAAACGTAATTCAACTAATCAAAGAAAACGAAGTCAAGTTTGTTGATCTTCGCTTCACCGATACTAAAGGTAAAGAGCAGCACGTTTCTATCCCTGCACACCAAGTTGGCGAAGACTTCTTTGAAGAAGGTAAAATGTTTGATGGTTCATCAATCGCTGGTTGGAAAGGTATTAACGAATCTGACATGGTATTGATGCCTGACGCGTCAACTGCTGTGCTTGACCCGTTCGCAGAAGAAGCGCAACTAAACCTTCGTTGTGACATTTTAGAGCCTTCAACAATGGAAGGATACGAGCGTGATCCACGTTCTGTTGCAAAGCGTGCTGAGGCGTACCTTAAGTCTACTGGTATCGGTGACACATGTTTCTTCGGTCCAGAACCTGAGTTCTTCATGTTTAACGATGTTCGTTTCCACACTGATATGGCTGGTTCTTTCTACGCGATTGACTCAACAGAAGCGAAGTGGAACTCTGGTAAAGAATATGAAGACGGTAACCTTGGACACCGTCCAGGTGTTAAAGGTGGTTACTTCCCAGTTCCGCCAGTCGATTCAGCTCATGATATTCGTACAGCAATGTGCTTAGTAATGGAAGAAATGGGCCTGGTTGTAGAAGCGCATCACCACGAGGTTGCTACAGCTGGTCAGAACGAGATCGCATGTCAGTTCAACACCCTAGTGTCTAAAGCTGATGAAATTCAAATCTACAAGTATGTTGTTCACAATGTTGCTGACGCATACGGCTTAAGCGCTACATTCATGCCTAAGCCTCTTGTTGGCGACAACGGTTCTGGTATGCATTGTCACCAATCAATCAGCAAAGATGGCAAAAATATCTTCGCTGGTGACAAGTACGCTGGTCTTTCTGAAGATGCACTTTACTACATCGGTGGTATTATCAAGCACGCTCGCGCAATCAACGCATTTGCGAACGCGTCTACTAACTCTTATAAGCGTCTTGTTCCTGGGTTCGAAGCGCCAGTTATGTTAGCTTACTCTGCTCGTAACCGCTCTGCTTCTATCCGTATCCCTCATGTTACTAGCGACAAAGCTCGTCGTATCGAGGTACGTTTCCCTGACCCAACAGCTAACCCATACTTGGCATTTACTTCAATGCTTATGGCTGGTCTTGACGGGATTAAGAACAAAATCCACCCTGGCGATGCAATGGATAAAGATCTATATGACCTTCCAGCTGAAGAAGCATTGGCAATCCCAACAGTTGCTAGCTCACTAGAGCAGGCACTTGACGCACTTAGTGCTGACCGCGAGTTCCTTACAGCTGGTGGCGTAATGACTGATGATATGATTGATGCTTACATCGATCTTAAGCGTGAAGAAGTAGAGAAATTAAACATGACAACTCACCCTGTTGAGTTTGATATGTACTACAGCTGCTAATAGCGCATTATACGCAATACAAAAGCCCGTCCAGCGACGGGCTTTTTTTTTGTATGCTGGCGCTCTTTATTCTGATGAGGAGCCATCAATGCCCACTTTCTTATTAACATTCCTGTCTGTATTTTTTGTCTTTATCATTACAAGCTGCTATAGCGTTGCCAGTGAGGGCAAGGCGACTGCCACAGGCAATCCGAATTTGTCTATCACTTCTCACCACGATGGTGAAGTAATACGTGCCAATGGTGGGCTAATTTCAGTATCAGGTGAATTTACACTCCCAAAAAAGCAACAAATTGATGCAGTAAAATTTGAGTTGTTTGTCAATGGTGCAATGGTTAAGCGCAGTGACATCCCAGTATTCAATAATGTGATGGTGCTTCGTGGTGAAAACCAATTGAAAATAAATGCGATTAATCATTTGGGCGCGGTTATTGCATCATCAAAGCAAATAAAAATAATGGTGCTCAGAGTCAGTGTGGTAAGCGGTTATTAGTCGATTCCCCCCGAATATTATTGCCTCTGAGTACAAAATGGGTTGATTGCAGCGGCACGGACTGTATATTAACCAATATTGTTGCACTGTTTTGGTGCTCGGTGGTAAGTTGTGAATTTCGAAAAAGTTTTAAATGGCACTTCTAGTGGTATTGTCATCATTGATCGCAGTCTTAAGGTGACCTACGCCAATAGTGCCGCTGAGGCGCTCTTCAAGGTTAGCCGTCGTCAGATGCAATCACGCAAGTTTACTGAGTTGTATCGGCATTGCACCATGCAAGTCGATAATTTGGATCGGGTGTTCGTTGGACAGGCTGGCTTTACTGATGCAGAAGTGACATTTATCCTCGAAGCCAACGAACGTATGTTGGCGGAAGTCAACGTTAATTACAGCCAGGATGTTGATGATAAACCGTTAGTGATTGTAGAGATTCATCCGGTGACCACCCAGCGAAAATTGTCAGAAGAATCACAGAAGCAGTTACTGCATAATGCAACGAAGCAACTCATTCGCGGTTTAGCCCACGAAATTAAGAACCCCCTTGGAGGTCTTCGT
>CAXRGH010000041.1:0-8348 GCA_964230195.1 Alteromonadaceae bacterium | reverse complement strand
GTGGCTACCTTTAATGTACTGAACTACTTTACTACGCTCGGTGAACGCGGAGCGTCAAATGAACAGGAGTTACAACGTCAGACAGCAAAAACAGTCACTGCTATACAAAACAGTGATGCAGATATCATTGGTTTAGTTGAGATTGAAAATAATGGTTATCAACCCTCATCTGCACTAGCGGCATTAACTCATGCACTGAATCAAAACGGTGTTACTGATTGGCGCTATGTTACGCCAGAGGTTGATAAACTGGGAACGGCGAGTATTTCTGTTGCGTTTATCTATCGTGATTCAAGAGTTAAGCCGAACGGCGCGGCGATAACCATTGATAAAAAGCCGTTTGATGCAGGGACTAAACGCCATAGAACGCCATTAGTGCAATCGTTTGAAAGCCTTCACTCTGGTCACTCAATGACAGTTGTTGTTAATCACTTCAAATCGAAAGGTAGCCGTTGTGGCAAACCATCTGATAGTAAAGTTCAAGGAAACTGTAACGGCGATCGAACTGCTGCAGCGAAAACGTTAATCGCTGAATTAGCACGATTAAGCGCAGAAGGTATGATTGATGAGCGTATTTTAGTCACCGGAGATTTAAACGCCTATTCAAAAGAAGACCCGGTACTCGCATTTGAGTCAGCCGGATATAACAATATTGTGAACACCTTGAATGATGACTCTCAGTATTCCTATGTTTTCCGTCATCAATCGGGTAGTTTAGATCATATACTGGTGACTAAGCCTGTTGTAGACAGTGCGGTTAAGGGCGGCCGATGGCATATCAATGCTGATTACAGCAAGAGTTTAGACTACAACATGGAATATAAGTCGGCTGAACAAATTGATAATTACTTCAATGACAGTCCTTATCGTTCGTCTGACCATGATCCGGTATGGGTTGATATTCGTCTGTGAGGAAACTAATGAAATCAGTTATTCGTTCGGTTGCACTGCTAGTGGTGCTTACTTGGATAGGAACAGGGTGCATGAACACAAGGTCTAATGCCAACGACACAATAGTAATTGCATCATACAACGTGAGTATGGATGCCAGTAATTACACCAATGAGCAGCAGGCTAGTGGTCGCGAGTTATCTGAAAAGTTGGCAGTCAGTACCACCAAGCAAATCCAGAACATTGCGGAGATCATTCAGAGGGTAAGACCTCAGGTGATCTTGCTTAATGAGTTTGATTACAGTGAGGACAGTCAGCAACGAATCGCGGATTTCAAGCAAAATTATCTCAGTGTCAGTCAAGGTGGACAACCTGCTATTGATTATCCCTACCATTTCGTAGCGCCGGTTAATACCGGTGTTTACGTTATGGATGGACACAAAGAAAAGCATGGTTACGGATGGTTTCCTGGTCACTACGGCATGGTGATATTGAGTCAATACCCTATCATTAGTGACGAGATACGTACCTTTCAACACTTTCTGTGGAAAGACATTCCAGACAGCCAGATCACGACAATTAAACAACCTGATGGAACACCCTGGTATCCACCAGAAATCGTAAGCAAGCTTCGTCTAAGCTCAAAATCCCATTGGGATGTGCCGATTAATATCAATGGTAAGCGGGTGCACGTGCTTGCGAGTCATCCAACGCCGCCAGTATTTGATGGACCAGAGGATAGGAACGGAAAACGCAACAGTGACGAGCTGCGTTTTTGGTATGACTATCTCACTCCAAAAAATAGTCACTACATTTACGATGATAACGATAAATTTGGTGGCTTTGAGGGGCAAAGGTTTGTACTAATGGGTGATCTTAATGCGTCGGCGGTTGAAGGAAATGCGGACCAAGCCATGATGGCTAAACTGCTAAGTCATGGCAGCATTAACGATAGCGTTATTCCGAGCAGTAAGGGCGGTAACGAAAATCGCCCAGAGAATCAAAATAGCCATCACCATACGGCAAGTTGGGCTATGCGTGCGGATTACGCTGTACCTTCAAAAGCAGGCTTGACGGTGCATGATGCAGGGGTTTATTGGCCAGAAAAAGAATCGGATTTGCATCACTTGATTGCAACCCGAAAAGCCTCTTCTGACCACCGATTGGTGTGGATTGAAGTTAGTGTGAATTAGCCTCGTCAAAGAGTGCTTCAACGCGCTGTCTGATGGTTTCAATGTCATTGACATCTGACGGCGCAATAAAAATCGTGTCGTCCCCAGCAATGGTACCTAGTACGCCATCTGACTGGCTCAATGAATCAAGCAATCTTGCAATAAGCTGTGCCGCGCCTGGAGTGGTGCGAATGATAATCATGACGTGATTATGGACAACATCTAACACTAAATGACGCAATGGACTCTTTGCTGTAGGCATTCCCATTTCCGGTGGTAAACAGTAGACCATTTCGCCACGGGCGTTACGCGTTCTGACAGCGCCAAATTTGCTGAGCATTCTTGAAATTTTGGATTGGCTAATATTTTGAAAGCCTTTTTCTTTCAGTGCATCAACAATATCCAGTTGTGAACCTAGATTCTCGCCTCGTAATAATTCTTTAAATGCTTTAATGAGTGCGTCCTGATTTCCTGCCATGGGTCAACCTTACATAAGTTAGATGGATATATTTTGCCTAAACTATTGAAACTGTGCAAACAGTCCTTATATTACACTCTGAAATTCATTCTGGCAGGTAGTTTTCAGCTAGCTGTCGTTAGTCTTAATCTTAGGAGAAGAAAATGAAAGTTGCAGTACTAGGTGCCGCTGGTGGTATTGGACAAGCGTTATCATTATTATTGAAAACCCAATTACCTGCAGGCAGTGAATTAGCCTTATATGACGTAGCGCCAGTAGTACCAGGTGTTGCTGTAGACCTAAGCCACATCCCTACTGACGTAAAAGTTGAAGGCTTTGGTAAAGACGACTTGGGTGCAGCTTTGAGCGGCGCTTCTATCGTATTAATCCCTGCTGGTGTACCTCGTAAGCCAGGTATGGATCGTTCTGATTTATTCAATATCAACGCTGGTATCATCAAAACTTTGGTTGAAGGTGTTGCAGAGCATTGCCCGTCAGCATGTTTAGGTATCATTACTAACCCGGTTAACACAACGGTTCCAATTGCAGCAGAAACGTTGAAAGCGAAAGGTGTTTATGACAAAAACAAATTGTTTGGTGTCACTACACTTGACGTTATCCGTGCAGAAACCTTTGTTGCTGAAGCGAAAGGTTTGAAAACATCTGACGTACATGTTCCTGTTATTGGCGGTCACTCAGGTACAACGATTCTTCCATTACTTTCTCAAGTAAAAGGTGTTTCATTCTCAGATGAAGAAGTAGCAAGCCTGACTACTCGTATCCAAAATGCTGGAACAGAGGTGGTTGAAGCGAAAGCCGGTGGCGGATCTGCAACCTTATCAATGGGACAAGCTGCAGCGCGTTTCTGTTTATCATTGGTTGCTGCAATGAAAGGCGAGAACGTGGTTGAATACACGTATGTTGAGACAAACAGTGATGATGCTGAATACTTTGCACATCCGGTACGTTTAGGTCCTAATGGTGTTGAAGAAATTCTACCTTACGGTGAGTTGAGTGCATTTGAAACTGCTGCTAAAGACAGCATGTTAGAAGGTTTACGTGGCGACATCAAAATCGGTGTTGAGTTTGTAAACGGCTAATTCACACTGTGGTCAGTTAATAAAAAACCGGCAAATGCCGGTTTTTTTGTGTCTATTCAATAGGTGATTTTGCGGTGACGGAGTTTACGCTGAGAGGCTATACACTAGGCTACACGTTCTACTGATAATTTAGCGAGTGCTAATAACGCGTTTTTATAAGGCGTATCATTCAAAGCCCCTAGACGAGCGATAGCGCGTTCGGATGCCTCAATCGCTTTTGCTTTTGCATACTCAATTGCTCCTGTGTCGGCCATGGCTTGTTGAATATCGCCAAGGTGTTGTAAGCCGTTGGCTTTCTCAATGGCTTCTCTGATCATGGACTGTTGAGCGTCGTTGCCATGCCACATAGCATACAATAACGGTAGCGTAGGCTTGCCTTCCGAAAGATCGTCACCAACGTTTTTCCCCATTTCATTTGGATCTGCTTGGTAATCAAGAATGTCATCTACAAGCTGAAATGCCGTTCCCAAGTATTTACCATAATCTTGCAATGCTTCGACAATGAATGCTGGCTGATCACTCAAAATCGCAGCTAATTGAGTCGCAGCTTCAAACAGTCGGGCTGTTTTACTATAAATGACTTCCATATAGCTAGCTTCAGTGACGTTTGGATCATTACAATTCATCAACTGTAATACTTCACCTTCAGCAATCACGTTTGTTGCATTTGATAGCACTTGCATGACTTCCATACGCTCTAGCGAGACCATCATTTGAAATGAACGGGTATAGAGGTAATCACCAACAAGGACACTCGCTTGATTGCCAAATACAGCATTTGCTGTCTCGCGGCCTCGTCTCAACGTGGATTCATCCACAACATCATCATGCAATAATGTCGCAGTATGGATAAATTCAATGATAGCAGCCAGGGTCTGATGCTGCGTCCCGGAGATACCAACCGCCCGGGCAGCAAGCACGGCGATCAGTGGGCGAATGCGTTTACCGCCACTGTTCACAATATAGAAACCGAGTTGTTGGATCAGCGATACGTCGGATTCTACTTGCTCGGAGATGATACGGTTGACAGCTTGCATATCATCCGCAGCTAATTGATTGATTTGGTTAATATCCATAAGACAATAAAACAATTGAAATTTGAGGCCATAGTCTACCGTATATTGCCCCTTAAATCGATAGACTATACAATGCTTTATCATAGAATATTGAGAGTTCCGAACGCACTGAAATAACGTCCGTGTCTGGCCTTCTATTTTCTGTCATTTTATCCAATCAGAATAGAGTGGATATTTTTGATAAAATAACAAATATTACTTGCGGGTATGGATTAGTTCACGTACAATCCGCGCCCTGAGTAGAATTCAAAGCGCTTTATTGAGCGTAATTATGAGCGGAGTAAATTATGTACGCGGTTTTCCAAAGTGGTGGTAAACAACATCGTGTGGCTGAAGGCCAAACCGTTCGTCTTGAGAAGATCGAAGTAGCACCAGGTGAATCTGTAGAGTTTGATGGTGTACTGATGGTAAGCAATGGCGACGACATTAAAATCGGCACACCTTACGTTGAAGGTGGCAAAGTAACTGCGGAGGTGGTAACACACGGTCGCGGTGAGAAAGTTAAAATCGTTAAGTTCCGTCGTCGCAAGCATTCACGCAAGCAACAAGGACATCGTCAGTGGTTCACGGAAGTGAAAATCACAGGCATTAGCGCTTAATAGGAGTCTAATAAGATGGCACATAAAAAAGCTGGTGGTAGTACCAAAAACGGTCGCGATTCAGAAAGTAAACGCCTAGGCGTTAAGCGTTTTGGTGGCCAAGACGTTTTAGCTGGTAATATTCTTGTTCGTCAACGTGGTACACGTTTCCACGCTGGTGACAACGTTGGTATCGGTAAAGACCACACTTTGTTCGCTCTTTCTGACGGTAAAGTTCAGTTTGAAGTGAAAGGTCCTAAGAACCGTAAGTACGTTAGTATCGTAGCTTAAGGGTTCGAAAGAATTGAAAAACCCCGCACTTGCGGGGTTTTTTATTTTATGCAGGAATAGGACTAAACAACTATCCTAAATAAGCAAGTCGTTAATCAGTGTAAGAGTGAGTTCCATGAAATTTGTAGATGAAGCTGAAATCCGCGTTGAGGCGGGTGATGGTGGTAATGGTATTGTTAGCTTTAGACGCGAAAAGTACATCCCCAAAGGCGGTCCCGATGGCGGTGACGGCGGTGATGGTGGTAGTGTGTATTTGCAAGCCGACGAGAACTTAAACACACTGATTGACTTTCGTTTTGAACGTTTCCATCGTGCGGAGCGTGGACAAAATGGTCAACGCACCAATTGTACCGGTCGTGCTGGTGGAGACTTAACCCTCAAAGTACCAGTTGGTACGCGTGCAACGGATCAAGATACCGGTGAGGTATTGGGTGATTTGACCCAACACGAACAAAAACTGATGGTTGCTAAGGGCGGGTATCACGGCCTCGGTAATGCACGCTTCAAAAGTAGTACAAACCGTGCTCCACGTCAGAAATCCAATGGAACGCCGGGTGATATCAGAAATCTAAAATTGGAATTAATGCTACTAGCTGACGTTGGTATGTTAGGTCTGCCAAATGCAGGCAAATCAACCTTTATTCGCTCTGTATCGGCAGCGAAGCCTAAGGTAGCTGATTACCCATTTACAACCCTGGTACCTAACCTTGGGGTTGTTCGTCTAGATTCGCAAAAAAGCTTTGTGGTGGCAGATATACCTGGATTGATTGAAGGTGCTGCCGATGGCGCTGGATTGGGTATTCGATTCTTAAAACATTTGGAGCGCTGCCGTGTTTTACTGCATCTTGTCGACGTTATGCCGGTAGACGGTAGTGATCCAGCAGAAAATGCGCGAGCCATTGTTGAAGAGCTTGAAAAATATAGCCCTAAACTCGCCAATAAGCCACGTTGGCTGGTATTCAATAAAGTCGACTTAATGATGCCAGAAGAAGCTGACGCATTATGTGAAGACATTAAAAAGCGCTTAGACTGGGAAGGTGAAACCTTTCAAATATCAGCCTTCCAGAAACAAGGTACTGACGACATTTGCCACCAATTGATGGAATTTATCGACGCTCTGCCTGCAGAGGAAGAAGTCGTAACAGAAGATGAAGAAGTCTCGTTCAAGTGGGATGATTACCATAACGAACAATTAAATCAGGAATTTGATGATCTTGACGATGATCTAGATGACGATGACGATGACGACTTTGACGATGATGATTACGACGTGGAAGTCATTTACCGAAAATAACGTTTAATCATTAATCAAAATTTTTGAAAGCACCGAACATCGGTGCTTTTTTTTGCTTTCTTTTTTCGCTTTCCGCTTTCCGTCCTTTTCTTTTTTTGGACACCCATGATTTTTCGCTGTATCCGGTCAGTTATTGTGGGTGTCCTGAGTAGGTGTTTATCATGGACTTTGCTAACTTCAAATGAGAGTTATTATAGGTGTTCTAGTCTGGTACTTTATGGGTGTCCTGTTTTGGTACTAGTTTGAGAGTTTGTCGTTAGCTTGATGGAAAGAGGGAGTGGTGATGGTTGAAGAATCTGTATTGTTTAAGCGGATTGCAGTGGGTAAAACCCTTGGCGGATTGGTTGGTCTTTTAGGGTTTGGATTACTCAGTGCGTTTGAATCCCCTGTTAGTTTTTCATTCAAACTGGGTATAGTGTTCTGGTATGTGCTCCTTGGTGCATTGGTGTCATTGCAGGCATCGGTGGATTTTGGTCGTGTTATTCGTTTTAGTATTCCATGGTGGTTAGGAGCAGTGTGGGTCGGTGCTGGGCTTAATTTTATTTTGTTGCTGTTTGTCGCCACTCAGATAGAACAGATTACCGCTCATCTTATTCCCACAGGTGCTTGGCTGCATCATCCGCTTTGGTTTGTGCTTGAGGGAAGCTTGATTGGATTAGCAATTGCTGCAGTTACACGCAGGTTGTAATGGATGTTGTGTATTTAAATTCGATTCATTAGCTGCATCTCGCGTGGGTAGGGTGATAGATACCGACTGACGTTTTTATCAATGGTTAGGTGTGTTGAAAAGTAATGTTGCAGCAGTGTTATCGGAACAATGAGTGGGACTACGCCGCTTTGATATGATGCGATGATATTTGTGATATGTTGTGTTGCGTTATCATTGATGTGTTTTGCTATGAGGGATAAGGCGCTTCTGAGGCAGTCGGTTTGATGTGCTCTACAAGTATGTTGAGCGAGTATATTCATAAACCAATCAAAGTATTGGTTGAGGTAATCGTTGTTAGTTTCTTTAAGTTGTGAAGCGAAAGATGATACGTGAAGTACCCAGTCTGAGAGCTCGCGAGTCTCGTTGGGTGCGTGGCTGGTGAGCAGTAACCGGTGTTGCTGATGAAAAAGGTGCAGTTGCTGCAGAGTTGGAAACGTTTTTATCCACTGTCTCCAACGTTGGTGAGCGAATACCCGTTGAACAAAATTTTCTCGCAACTGAGGATCGTTTAACCTCCCTTCGTCTTCTATCGGTAAGTTTGGCAATCGTGCGATGAGCGATTGTGTAAATATGCCGGTGCCATGATGATGGCGAGTTTGTCCTTCGCGGACCGTGACATTATTTAATCCGCAACTTGGTGAGCGGCTCGCGACAATAAAGCCGTCGAGCGTCTTTAGTGTTGTTATTTGAGTACTGACAACAGATGCCAATTCATCGGTAACATCGATGGTGTTGTCATCTGACTGCACACAGCGAGTAGCATTTCGTTTATTTTCTAGA
>CAXRGH010000040.1:0-8208 GCA_964230195.1 Alteromonadaceae bacterium | reverse complement strand
CTACATTAGTGAGCCTCATGCAGCCATTGCGTACAAGTCATTGTTGCGCAGTTTAAGCGAAGATGAAGTCGGTGTATTTTTAGGAACGGCACATCCGGCTAAATTCAGAGAAACCGTGGAAAACGTACTAGGTCAGCCGATTAGCTTGCCAACAGTACTTGCCGATGCAGCAGCTCAACCGTGTCTGTCCATTGAAATGAGTGGTGATTACAGCGAACTGAAGCAACATCTATTGGCAAAGTTTGGTGATCAATAACGACTGGCAACCGCTGTTTCAGGCTGAAGCAGAGAAGGGATATTTTGCGAAACTGATGGCGTTTGTGGATTCACAGCGCCAAGTTGAGCGGGTTTTCCCACCGGATAATGAAGTTTTTAATGCTTTTCAAGTAACACCGTTAAGCAAGGTTAAAGTCGTTATCCTTGGGCAAGATCCATATCATGGCGCTGGCCAAGCCCATGGATTAAGCTTTTCAGTGCCCGACGGCGTCAAATTCCCCCCCTCTTTACGTAACATATTCAAAGAGCTTTCATTGGAAAATGCAGAGTATCAGATACCGTTTACTGGTAATTTGACATCTTGGGCTGAGCAGGGGGTGTTACTGATGAATACAGTATTGACGGTTAATGAAGGGGCACCGCATTCTCATGCAAAAAAAGGCTGGGAAGCATTGACCGATAGAGTCATTAGTCACCTTAGCGAAACACAACAAAACGTCGTTTTTCTCCTTTGGGGTAAACACGCGATTGAGAAAAAGAAGCTAGTTGATGAGCATCGACACAAGGTGCTTACAGCGGCTCATCCCTCGCCTTTATCTGCTCACCGAGGGTTCTTTGGCTGTGGTCATTTTTCACTGGCTAATGACTATCTTAGGTCACATGGTAAGACAGTCATCCAATGGTGACCGCCCACAATGAGTAGGGGACACGGTCTTTAGAATCTTACGCGACGATTAATGGATGTCTGCTAACTTGTCTAGTGAATAATCACTTGCAAAATCGATGTCGTACAATTCTTTTTGTAGTTCATGACGGTCTTTCAGTGCTTCAATTTCACGCCACTTACGAGCAGAACGTCCTCGGCGCTTTGATGACTTTTCAACTTCCTGTTCTGCCACATGGTTATCATTATTATTCATGTCACGACTCCTTACGTTATCAATCTATTCAACGTTATATCACATAAAAAATAGAGGATATAGCTTTTTTTTTACGTTTTGTTTACATAAGCAAGACGCAAACATGACAATTCAGTTATAACAAAATTGTCAACAATATTAAGGTGTTAAAATTCTTTAACGGTTTTATCGTTGAGTTATTGGGCTTCGTCTAATCGATCTTGGGCGATTCGGAACAACAAGTTGTTTTAATAATGTTAAATTGTGTTTCGTGACAATCGACTTGTCTTTAAATGACCAAAGTCTGTCCCGCGCATCCTTACTCGCTTGTTCAAATGGTACTACTGAGTGTGGATAATTTACACCAACAGAAAAATTGAGCATCAGACTTTCCATTGGTGTGATATTCCATGGTCTATGGCGCAATGATGCTGGTAATACTGCAAGTTCAGGTACCCATCGAGCAATAAATTCGCCTTCTGGATCTAATTTTTCACCTTGGGTGACGGGATTGTATATTCGTAATGTGTTAATGCCTGTCACACCTGCCTGCATTTGGAACTGACTGATATGGATGCCGGGCTCAAAATCGGTAAATCGTCGAGCAAGGAAAGTAAGTCCGTGACGCCAATCAAGATTCAGGTGATGACAAAGGAAACTCACCAGCATTGCACGCATCCGAAAATTCAAATAACCCGTTTGGTGAACGCATCGCATGCAAGCGTCTACCAATGGTATTCCTGTTTGCCCCGATTTCCAACGGATGAGTCGCTGATATGCTTCATCGCCATCGCAAAATGGATAGTATTCGTAACCAGGATTTAGATGTGAATATTCAATACGGGGTAAGGTCTCGAGTTTCTGAATAAAATGACAATGCCAATGCAGGCGCGATTCAAAACTTTTCAACGATTGTCTGCCAGTTGTCGTTTTGACCCCTTTGGTGCGTTGATAGACTTGTCTGAGGGACAAATTGCCCCATGCAATGTAAGGAGAAAGCCTACTGCATGACTGACGACTCTCCAATGGTTTGGATATATTTCTTTGGTAGTGATTGTAGCGCTCGTGTAAGAAACTTCGTAATACATGCCAACCGCGTAACTCCCCGCCAATCTGAAAATCTGGCGGCGTCTTGTGCCAACTAGGTGGTGTCCTGTAGGGCATGGCCACTAGTGAATTGTTAATCTGAAAAGAAGGCATCGGTATCCAACATGCTTTTGTAAGGTCAGGGTCTACACACTGTGCATTCATGTAGGTGTGCCAATGGCGCTGCCAATGTTGCCGAGACTTTAACCCTCGTGTTACGGCGCCTAAGGAAAATTCAAACCAATTAACGGCGTTAGCATCGCACCATTTACGAACAGCAATATCACGCCGGTAGGTAGTTTCTACACCAACTTCTTGGTGACTATACAAGCCAGAAATACGGTAAAGACTTGAGATATAATCCAGTACATCAACCACTTCACCCCTGGCACGTGTCACGGACGTCCTATGCTCTGACAGTTGCTGATCGAGATCGTCGATAGAGTGGGTAACAAAACGCCAATGACGAACATCATGGAAGACAGAGCTTATCTGTGATGGTTCATCTATATACAGCACTATGATGGGTAAGCCAGCGCCAATGGCACGTGACAGAGGTTCGTGATCACGAAGCCTAAGGTCTCTCTTTAACCAAACGATTGAAATTGGGGATAGAGACATACGCAAGCTCGATTAAATTCGATTGCATTCAACGGGCCAATCAACCATGTCAACAGAGTCTAGTGGCAGTGTCTCTTCACTATCAGTCCAACGTTCAATGAAGTGCCCGTCTGGATCGTAGTATTGCGTTTGTTTATCCAGATCAAATCGGCGATGTCCGCGCGGGTCTGCACCTACTCCAGCCAAATATTGCCAATTTCCCCAGTTACTCGCCACGTCAAAATCAATCAATTGTTGCTCAAAATAGGCGGCGCCAAAACGCCAATCAAGCTGTAGTTCATGGACAAAACATGAGGCCACGATTTGGCGACCTCGATTAGACATGTATCCTGTAGCATTAAGTTGTCGCATGAAGGCATTCACTATCGGGTAGGGTGTGTTTCCACTACACCATTTAGCAAATCGCTCGGGGAAGAAACTGGTATTCGGTGATGTATCCTTGATGCCATAAAAAGTGAATAAACGTTGCTTGTGATGCAGGCTGTACCATTGAAAGTATTCACGCCAGAGTAACTCAAAACACATCCAGTAGGTTGACTCATTACTGCCGTGCTGCTGTTCATAGCGTTTTACGGTGTGCCAAACCGTCTTCGCAGAAATACACCCGTTTGCTAACCAGGGTGAAAGCTTACTTGAGTAGTCGCGGCCATCTAATCCGTTGCGTGTTTGTTTGTACTGCTTAACCGCATGAGTTTGGACAGTAAAATAGCGCATTTGGTCCAATGCTGCTTGCTCTCCGCCGACAAACCAATGTTGTCTTTCCTCAACGGTGGTGTCAACAAACACGCCATTGACTTCTAGCGACGGAGGGAGTTCGGTTGGTGCCGCAACAGGGGGATCGATGCCAAGTTTTTCTGCAATTTTCCTAAATTTAGAGAAGCTGTTGGGAAGCTCTCGGAAATCGGTATTCATTTGATGCCATGAGAATAGCGTGTGCTCGCCGCGCTCAACGTAACGAATGCCAATACATTGCTCTTGTAATCGATGCCACTGCCTCATTTCGTTGAGCCCGCTATGTGGAGTTACAGAGACCATGTCGACTTGATAGAGCTCAATGAGTGACGCAAGACATGTTGGAGCATCTCCTTCAAGAACGATGAGCCGATTTCCCATTGCTCTCAACGATAGATCAAGTTCGTTTAACGACTCGCGTAAAAACGTCCAGCGCTGCTCACCCAAATGGGCGCTCTGATAGTGTCTCGCTTCAAACCATTTTGGGTCAACCACGAACACGCACAATAAATTGTCTGAATGGGCTGCAGTGTATCGAAGTGCCGCATTGTCTCCAATGCGCAAGTCGTGTCTAAACCAATGAATTGCGTTCAAGTTGGACTCCTTGTTTTGTCATATGGCTCTCGTTACCGTGTTCGGTTGATGGCATTGGATTAAGATAA
The DNA here is from genome assembly GCA_964230195.1 of Alteromonadaceae bacterium. Taxonomy (GTDB): domain Bacteria; phylum Pseudomonadota; class Gammaproteobacteria; order Enterobacterales; family Alteromonadaceae; genus CAXRGH01. Next base: position 3,992 of record CAXRGH010000040.1, on the reverse strand, counting down.
TTGATTTACGCTGAGTAATTACAAAAGATCAGTAGAAACCCATGCAGTCATTGTTCTATCTCATTAAATTCAATAAAAATTTCATCCTTTATAAACCGAACCATGACGAATTCTGTATACAGGCGAGCAAAGGAGAAAGTATGAAAAGAACATTAGTTTGGTTTAGACAAGATTTAAGACTTGCAGACAACCCAGCCTTAAGCCATGCCGTAGCGTCGGGTCGAGTTCTAGCCGTTTATGTACTGGACACAACCAATCATTCGGATACAGATAACGCTCTTAGTCATGTTGCCGAAACTGGTTTGGGCAGTGCATCTGCATGGTGGCTGCACTCATCTCTTGTGCAGTTAAAGCAAGCGACCGAAGGGCATCTGTTGGTTGTTAGCGGTGATCCTAGATACGAAATTCCTAAGATTGCAAAACAGTATGATTGTGACGGCGTCGCATGGAATCGCTGTTATCATCCGTGGCAAACTGAAAGAGATACCGAAATCAAGGCGTCTCTTATCCAACAGTCGATTGAAGTAAATACCTTCAACGGGAGTCTGCTCTGGGAGCCATGGACTGTTTTGAAAAAGGATGGAACGCCTTACAAGGTGTTTACGCCTTTTTATCGTAAAGGGTGTTTAGCAAGTCAGGAACCTCGCTTTCCATTACCAGTCCCAGACAACATCGAATGGATTGAAACGGATAGTGAATACACAGTATCGGATATGAAATTGCTTCCGACCTTATCGTGGGGAGAAGGGTTGGCCCATCAATGGCAACCGGGTGAGGAAGGAGCAAAACAGCGTCTTCAGGTTTTCCTCAATGGTCCTTTGGATAGCTATCATAATGACCGGAACCTGCCGTCAATAACGGGAACGTCGATGTTGTCACCCCATTTACATTTTGGCGAGATATCCGTTAACCAAATTTGGTATGCGGCCAAGGGAGCGAAGCATGGAAATATGGATGATCCCGGACTCGATTGTTATTTGAGCGAACTTGGCTGGAGAGAGTTTTCATACTATTTATTGTTCCACTTTCCGGCACTACCCAAACAGAATTTTCAACAAAAATTTGACCGTTTTCCCTGGCTCAAGGATGAGCATACCCTTACCGCATGGCAAAAAGGGCTGACAGGGTACCCTATTGTTGATGCAGGTATGCGAGAACTCTATGAAACGGGATATATGCACAACCGTGTTCGTATGATAGTGGGGTCGTTCTTGGTCAAGAATCTGCTACTTGATTGGCGGCACGGTGAACGTTGGTTTTGGGATACGTTAGTTGACGCAGATCTGGCCAGCAACAGTGCGAGTTGGCAATGGATTGCAGGTTCAGGTGCAGATGCTGCTCCGTATTTCCGAATCTTCAATCCCATCACTCAGGGAGAAAAGTTTGATAGTGAAGGCGACTACGTCAAGCGTTTTTGTCCTGAATTATCAAAGCTTCCCAAGAAATATATTCACAAACCCTTTGACGCACCGAGTGAAATCCTTGCCCACTGCGGGGTTGAATTGGGAGACAATTATCCTAAACCTATTGTCGATTTGAAAGCGTCACGCCAGCGAGCGTTAGATGCCTTCGCGAAGACGCGGGGATAAAGTATGGCCACATTGCATCTAGTATTGGGCGACCAATTAAGCGAGTCAATTTCGAGCTTAAGAGATTTTGATAAAGCACATGACCGAATCTTGATGGCGGAGGTGGCGGCAGAGGCTAATTACGTTAAGCACCATCAATTAAAATTGGTGTTGGTATTTTCGGCGATGCGTCATTTTGCTAAGCACCTGATAGAAGCAGGCTATCAAGTAACTTACGTCACCTTGGACGATCCTCGTAATTCGGGAAGTCTTTTATCAGAATGTCAACGCTTCTGCGAGGCATACGGGGTTAGTGATGTGGTGTTGACTGAGCCGGCGGAATATCGTCTTTTCAAACAATTTTACGATGCGTCATTACAAAGCGATCTGTCTATCATCATGCGAGAAGATGATCGGTTCTTGGCGAGTAAACGAGATTTTTTGACCTTTGCAGAAGGGCGAAAACAACTTCGGATGGAGTATTTTTATCGACAGATGAGAGTTCGATATCAGGTGCTATTGGAAGATGATAAACCCATAGGAGGCAAGTGGAACCTAGACGCAGAAAATAGGAAATCGATACCTGACGACATTATTCCGCCCAAACCGATGCGCTTTCCTGCTGACGACATTACGAACACGGTTAAAGCAATGGTGGCTGAAAAGTTCAGTCAAAATATGGGGGACGCGACCGAGTTTGAATACGGGGTAACACAATCCCATGCTGACGCGGTTCTGAAACAGTTTATTACCGAGCGCTTACCTCAATTCGGGCACTACCAAGATGCTATGCGGCAAGGTGATCCATGGTTGTTCCATTCTCACATCAGCTTTTATCTCAATTGTGGGCTGCTAACGCCATTAACTATTATTCGTCAGGCTGAAGAAGCCTATCACAATGGCCATGCGCCATTAAATGCGGTTGAAGGGTTCATCCGGCAAATACTTGGGTGGCGTGAGTATGTGCGTGGTTTGTACTGGATGAAGATGCCTGACTATTCGGCATTGAATTATCTCCGAGCGGAACGTGCGCTACCCCAGTTTTTCTGGGACGCTAACACCGAGATGAATTGTCTTAAACAATGTGTCAGTGACACTGTTCAATATGCGTATGCTCACCATATACAGCGCTTGATGGTGTTAGGTAATTTTGCATTACTCGCAGGGCTTGCTCCATCCGAAGTTAATAACTGGTATTTGCTGGTTTATGCGGACGCTTACGAATGGGTTGAACTTCCCAATGTGTCCGGGATGGTTTTATACGCTGACGGAGGAGTGCTAGCCAGTAAACCCTATGCAGCCAGTGGCACCTACATTGACAAAATGTCCGACTACTGCAAATCATGCCAATATAAAGTCAAGCAGAAAAATGGTGAGGAGGCTTGTCCTTTTAATTATCTCTACTGGGATTTTCTTGACAGAAATCGCCACTTTCTTGAAGGAAATCCAAGGCTAGGTATGCCTTACAGAACATTAAATCGCATGACGGATGAAAAACGAGAAGCGATTCGTGATGACAGTGATCGCTTTTTTCTAAAACTTGAAAACAATGAAAAAGTCTAACTTGCCAGAGAAGCAATGCCCAGTGTGTGAGCGACCGTTTACGTGGCGGAAAAAATGGGAGCGGGAATGGGACAATGTTATCTATTGCTCAGAGCGTTGCCGTCGCAATAAAGGTCAACGCAGTCACTGATGCAACTCATATTCACCGTATCGCAAAGGTAATCAGATTATACCAATCACCTGCTGCACGATACGAGCTATTCTCTACTCAGTTATTGTGGAATATTTTCCAATGTTGAGCTTGGATACCTCGGTCTATATATTCTTGATGGCTGATAAAAGGTATTCGATTGCGAGTTAAACGTCGAACCGTCTTATAGTAGGCAACGGATATAGCGAGCACAAGTAACGGGTAAATGTCGATTAAAAGTTCCATCTTTGATATGTCCTGTAGAATTGTACGCGCTATCTTAGACTGTGTAGGTGACTTTTAATAATAATGGACACTTATAGTTTAGACAAATATGTTTGACGGATTGTGTGGAAATTTTATTAGGTAATAATTATCAATAGTTTACACAAGCTTGACACTTGTTAATGGTGTTGGGTTGTGTGGGGAATATATCGGTCGATAGTGATATGACAACGTCATTGGATACTTTGACTCCTCAAAGCTAATTGTTAATGCTTGCCAATATTTCATTCACGGTGATATATCGTCGTGAATGGGAAGGCAGTCATTTAATATGTTTTGATTGCTCTTAACTAAATCATCGCGTAGTTAACGAGTTTGGCAGCTAACACGAATGCTATTCCCACAAACATACCAATGATTGTTGCTTTTATGAACGTGATTTTCTTGTTGTCATTTGTGTCTTCCTTTGACGTATTAATTTCATTATTCATATTGACTATCGCTCT
>CAXRGH010000039.1:0-10051 GCA_964230195.1 Alteromonadaceae bacterium | reverse complement strand
CATCTGTAATTGAAATTACGTTGGTTGGTACGAATGCTGATACATCGCCCGCTTGTGTTTCAATGATAGGTAACGCAGTTAAAGAACCGGTTTGACCTTTCACTTCACCGTTAGTGAATTTTTCTACATAATCAGCGTTAACACGAGCTGCACGCTCTAGTAGACGGCTGTGGAGATAGAAAACATCACCAGGGTATGCTTCACGACCAGGAGGACGCTTAAGAAGCAATGAAATTTGACGATAAGCTACCGCTTGCTTTGACAAATCATCGTATACGATAAGTGCATCTTCACCGCGGTCGCGGAAGAATTCACCCATTGTACAACCAGAGTATGGAGCAAGGTATTGAAGAGCTGCTGACTCTGACGCAGAAGCTGCAACAACAATAGTGTTTTCAAGCGCCCCGTGCTCTTCTAGCTTACGTACTACGTTAGCAATGGTAGATGCTTTCTGACCAACCGCTACATACACACACTTAACGCCTGTGTTTTTCTGGTTGATGATGGCATCGATTGCTAATGCTGTTTTACCTGTTTGGCGGTCACCGATAATCAATTCACGCTGTCCACGACCAACTGGGATCATAGCATCGATTGACTTATAACCAGTCTGTACTGGTTGGTCAACTGATTGACGTTCGATTACACCCGGTGCAATTTTTTCAACTGGTTCAAAACCAGCTGCGTCGATTGCGCCTTTACCATCAATTGGCTCACCTAGTGTGTTAACAACACGACCAAGTAGTTCGTTACCTACTGGTACTTCTAGGATACGGCCAGTTGATTTTACTTTTGTACCTTCTTGAAGGTCCGCATAAGGACCCATAACTACTGCACCAACTGAATCGCGCTCAAGGTTAAGAGCGATTGCGTAGCGGCTGCCAGGTAGTTCAATCATTTCACCTTGCATGACATCAGCAAGGCCGTGTACACGAATGATACCGTCAGTTACACCGACGATGGTTCCTTCATTGCGTGCTTCACTTACTACTTCGAATTGCTCAATACGTTTTTTGATCAATTCTGCAATTTCAGTGGAATTAAGTTGCATGCGCTATTCCCCGTTATGCTTGTAATGTAGTGGCTAGTCGACCCAGTTTACTGCGCACTGAGCCATCAATTACTGTATCGCCGGCTTCTATTACCACACCAGCAACAAGCGTTTCATCTACTTTACAATTTAGCTGTACTTTTCGACCGAAGCGTTTTTCAAGTGACGCACTCAGTGATTGTTTTTGAGCGTCGCCCAACTCAGTAGCAGAAGTAACAGATACTTCAATTTCGCTATCAAGTTCAGCTTTCATCTCTACAAACAAACCTAAGATTTCAGGTAACACTTGTAAACGGCCATTTTCAGCCAACAATTTGATTAAATTTTGACCTTTTTCGTCAATTTGGTCGCCACAGACGTTAATGAATATTTCAGCTAGTTTGTCGCTAGCAACTGAACCGGTTAACAGTTCTTTTACTGCTTCATTCGCTGAAACTTCCGCTGCAAACGCGAGCATTTGAAGCCATTGGTCTGTCGCTTTTTGTTCGACCGCATAATCAAAAGCTGCTTTCGCGTAAGGACGAGCGATGGTTGTCAATTCAGACATAAGCTCTTCTCCCTTCGTTATAGTTCAGAGACCAGTTTTTCAACTATGTCACTGTGGGCAGCTGCATCGATTTGACGCTCTAAGATTTTCTCAGCACCAACAACGGCTAAAGCAGCAACCTGTTTGCGCAAATCTTCTTTTGCACGGTTACGCTCAGCTTCAATCTCAGCGTGACCTTGAGCAATGATTTTTTCACGCTCGTCATGTCCACGTTGAGTTTCTTCGTCTACGATCGCAGACGCACGTTTTTTGGCCTGTTCAATGATATCAGCAGCTTGTGACTTTGCATCTTTCAACTGTGCAGTTGCTTTTTCTTGAGCAAGTTGCAAGTCTTTTTCAGCACGGTCTGACGCTGCTAAACCATCTTCAATTTTTTGTTGGCGTTCTTCAATCGCGCTCATCAATGGTGGCCATACATATTTCATGCAGAACAACACAAAGACAACAAACGCTATCAGTTCACCAAGTAGAGTAGCATTGATATTCAAGACTGCTCCTCCTCTAAAAAAGATTGAAAACTACTAAGAATTACGCGCCAAGTACGAATAGCATGTAAAGTGCAATAGCTACACCGATCATCGCGATAGCATCGATAAGACCTGCTACGATGAACATTTTTACTTGTAGTTGAGGTGCTAGTTCTGGTTGACGAGCAGCAGATTCTAGGAATTTTCCACCTAGAAGACCGAAGCCGATTGCAGGACCAAGTGCACATAGACCGATTAGGATGCCAACAGCAATATAAAGATTACCTAAGATTTCCATTGAGTTTACCTTTTTAGTTAAAGTTAAAGTTAAAGTTTAAAAGTATTAAGTCACAGGCTTAGTGATCTTCATGAGCCATGCTGAGATAAACTATCGTCAGCATCATGAAGATGAAAGCTTGTAACGGAATGACTAACAAGTGGAACGCTGCCCAAATAAAGTGGACAGGCAATTGCCAAATACCGATTGTTGCTGCAATCAGGATGAAGATAAGTTCACCCGCATACAAGTTACCGAACAAACGGAGTGATAATGACAATGGCTTAGCAAGCAATGCCACTAATTCGAGGATAAAGTTGAACCAATATAACCACGGCGTGTTAAACGGGTGTGCGTAAAGCTCTTTTAAGAATCCACCAAGACCTTTGATTTTAATTGAGTAAAAAATCATCAGGGCGAATACACCAAGAGAAAGAGCAAACGTCATGTTTACATCGGTCGTTGGAACAACTTTCATATAGACGTCATGAGGATCGACACCAAAGGCATAGTATCCAATTTGACCTGCAATCCAAGGTAAGAAGTCGACTGGAATCAAATCCATCAAGTTCATCAGCAATACCCATACAAAAATGGTCAGAGCAAGAGGTGCAATTACATTGCTTTTACCGTGGAAGGTGCTTTTGACTGTGTCATCAACAAACTCAACAACAATTTCAACAAATGCCTGAAGTTTACCGGGTACTCCAGTTGTTGCCGTTTTTGCCACTGAGCGGAAGAGCCAAAGAAAAAGAATTCCGAGACCAATTGACCATGCTAAGGTGTCTACGTGGAAGGTCCAAAACCCTTCACCCACCGTGGCATTGGTCAAGTGATGTTGAATATAACCACTAATGGTTTGTTCGCCACCTGATGCCATGTTTAATGTTTCCTATTGATAATGTTAAAAATGTATTCGTTTTATTGGTTCTTTTGATAGCGAGCTATTGCTATCCATTGAAAAACCATCGTTAACGCTAGGCCAATGAGGTACCATTCAAATACCAAGAATGGTTGTTTTAAACTCACGCCAATCAGCATCAACGTTAATAAAAATTTAATTTTATTTCCGGCATTAAAACTCTTCAAAACGAGTTTATTTTTGTTTCCACCAGCATATTTAAACGTGAATAACCCCATGACAAGAGCGGGGATCATTGCTGTTATACATCCAAAACCATACGAGAGCGCTTTGTCCTGCGCGAAAAAAACAGCAATTAAGGTTGTTATAACAATGGCCGTAAATAACTGATAAACAGTAATAAAAAAGACTAATTTTCGACCATTGCTGACTAAATTACGTGTCATACTAGACAACCAAATGAAAACTATCCACAAAAGCGCCGAAATTATACTTGTTTACAATAAATATACAAGCTGTTAGTCAGCGTTATACCTATGGTTAATTGATTTTGGCTAATATTCCGTCCAGTTCATCGAGACTGTTATAACTGATTGTCATCTTACCTTTACCCTTGGAGCTATGATTGATGGCAACCTTTGCTCCCAAGGTGTCTGACAATTGAGTCTGCAATCTAAGAATATCTTGATCAGGTTCAGCCTTTGGCTTGTCAACTTTTGGTTCCAGTAGTTTACGCACAAAATTTTCAGTATCTCTAACCGTCATACCTTTGTCAGAAACGACTTTAGCGGCATCTGATTGTGTACCACCGTCAAGTCCAAGTAGCGCTTTTGCATGTCCCATTTCAATGTCACCACATTCCAATAATGTTTTGACGTCGTCATTGAGATTATTGAGACGCAATAAATTGGTGACTGTTGTACGTGATTTACCAACCGCGTCCGCAACTTCTTGATGAGTTAATTCGAATTCGGTGAGTAAGCGTTCAAGAGCTTGTGCTTCTTCCATTGCGTTTAAATCTTCGCGCTGAATATTTTCAATTAACGCAATGGCAACTGCAGCCTCATCAGCTACTGGCTTCACAATACAAGGAACTGTGTCTAGCTGTGCAAGTTGCGAGGCACGCCAACGACGTTCACCCGCGATGATCTCGTAACGCTCATGTCCAAGTGGACGCACAACAATCGGTTGGATAATACCTTGAGAACGAATAGAAGATGCTAGCTCTTCTAGGGCTTCAGGTGACATATCCTTTCGAGGCTGATATTTACCTGGCGTAAGAAATTCAATTGGTAAATTTTGAAGATCACTGTCTGACGCAGATGTGGTTTGTGATTGATCGTCACTGACTAGGGATTGATTCGTTGCGAGTAACGCATCTAAGCCGCGTCCTAAGCCTCGTTTTTTTGCTGACATATTGATCTTATTTCCATTAACTTGCAGCTGCAATTGTATTGTTGCTGCGTCTTATTATTTCTCCAGCGAGGGCTAAATATGCTTTAGCGCCAGTGGATGATTTGTCGTAATACATTACAGGGACACCGAAACTCGGCGCTTCCGCAAGCCTAACGTTACGGGGAATAACGGTACGATACACTTGTTCACCAAAGTGACGTTTTAATTGGTCTGATACGTCGTTGGCGAGTCGATTACGCGGATCGTACATGGTTCGAAGAATACCCTCGATTTTCAACTTAGGATTAACCACTGAGGCGAGTTTTTGAATGGTATCCAACAACGCCGTCAGCCCTTCAAGTGCAAAGTATTCACATTGCATTGGAACCATAACGGAATCGGCTGCAGCTAATGCATTGACCGTTAGTAAGTTAAGAGAGGGTGGGCAATCAATGAATATATAATCATAGTTATCTCTCACTTTATCGAGAGATTGGCGTAGGCGTGATTCTCGCGCAAACTGCTCCATGAGTTTAATCTCAGCCGCGGTAACGTCTGCGTTCGCAGGAATAACGTCATATTTTCCCTCCTCGGAAGGTACAATCACGGTGCTTGGTTCTTGTTCTTCAATCAGTAATTCGTAACTGGTTCCGGAGACTTCAAACTTGTCAACACCACTTCCCATGGTTGCATTACCCTGAGGGTCAAGGTCAATTAGCAATACTCTACGTTTGGTCGCTGCCATTGATGCAGCAACATTGACGGCAGTTGTGGTTTTTCCAACACCACCTTTTTGATTCGCAATTGCAATTACCTTAGCCAAAATAGTCACCTACTTGTGTTGGAGATTAGCGTTTTATGACGGTTACTAGGTGTCGAGTTCCCTCTAAATTGGGAACCTTCAACTCATCTGTATCCTTGATAATAAAGTCGTTTGGAATTTGCTTCAACTCTTGTTCTTCAATTTGGCCTTTTAACGCTAAAAATTGACCTTCTTTATCAACTAGGTGATTGCACCAAGAAAGCATATCGTGCAGTGACGCAAAAGCTCGACTCAGTACTTGATGGTAGGGTAACTCAGGTTGATGAGATTCAACTCTTGACTGAACTGCAGTGACATTGGTGATACCTAACTCAAAAATTGCTTGCTTAATGAATCTTATGCGTTTGCCAAGACTGTCCAATAAGGTAAATTCAACACCAGGTAACATAATCGCCAACGGTAATCCGGGAAATCCAGGTCCTGTTCCAACATCAATTACACGGGAGCCAGTGATGTATGGTGCAACAACAATTGAATCTAGTATATGTTTGACTAACATATCCCTTGGATCTCGCACAGAGGTAAGATTGTAAGCTTTGTTCCACTTATTCACTAAGCTAACCAGCTTTACTAATTGCTGCTTTTGCTCATTGCTTGGTTTGAGTTCAGTTTCCGCTAGCGAACGTTCCAGTACCGACAATAATTCCGTTTGCTCCATGTTATGCAGTGTCCTTAGCAACCACTTTGCGCAACAAGCCTTGTTTTTTCAAATGCACGAGCAACAGCGAAATAGCCGCTGGCGTGATGCCTGATATTCTTGACGCTTTACCAACAGTTTCTGGTCTAGCATCATGTAATTTTGCCACCACTTCGTTTGATAGGCCTGAAATAGCACTGTAATCAAACTCTTTTGGAAGCAAGGTGTTTTCATGGCGATTGAGTTTGTCGATTTCGTCTAATTGGCGATCAATATAACCTTGATACTTAATTTGAATTTCCACTTGTTCAGCAGCTTGATCATGATCAATACCTGGGCCAATACCTTCGACTTCCATCAGTGTTTTGTAATCCATCTCAGGACGACGAATCAGATCTTGCAACGAATGCTCTCGAGTAACCGGATTCTTAAGCATGTCATTTAACGCAGTGACAGCACTATGATTTGGATGTACCCATTGACTGCTAAGTCGTTGTTTTTCCTGTTCGATCAATTCAACTTTTTCGTTAAATGCGCGCCAGCGTTGATCATCAATTAACCCTAACTCATGCGCTTTTGGCGTCAATCGTAAATCTGCGTTGTCTTCACGCAGAAGCAATCGATATTCTGCACGACTAGTAAACATACGATACGGCTCTTTTGTTCCCATGGTTGCCAGATCATCAATCAATACCCCAATGTAAGCTTCATCACGTCGTGGTGTCCACGCGGCCTTACCTTGAACCTGCAATGATGCGTTCATACCTGCGATTAAACCTTGAGCTCCCGCTTCTTCGTAGCCTGTGGTTCCATTGATCTGTCCAGCAAAAAACAGCCCTTCAATGAACTTTGTTTCCAATGAAGATTTCAAATCTCGTGGATCAAAAAAGTCATATTCGATGGCGTAACCTGGGCGAATAATGTGAGCATTTTCAAAGCCTTTAATAGAACGAACCAGATCGAACTGAACGTCAAAGGGTAAGCTTGTTGATATACCGTTTGGATACACCTCAATACTATTGAGACCTTCTGGTTCAACAAATATCTGGTGAGAATTCTTGTCACTAAATCGGTTAATTTTATCTTCAATTGATGGACAATAACGAGGACCAACGCCTTCAATTACACCGGTATACATTGGTGAGCGATCTAATCCAGAGCGAATGATGTCATGGGTTCGTTCATTAGTGTGGGTGATGTAGCATGATATTTGTCGTGGTTGCACTGAACGATCATGCATGTAAGAAAATACCGGTGTGGGATTATCACCCGGTTGTTCTTGCATTTGGCTGTAATCCAGTGTTCGAGTGTCAAGACGAGCCGGTGTTCCAGTTTTCAAGCGATCAACACGGAAAGGTAAATCTCTGAGTCGGTTTGCTAAAGCGATTGAAGGTGGGTCGCCAGCTCTTCCGCCGCGGTAATTTTCTAATCCAATGTGAATAGTCCCACCCAAAAATGTGCCTGCGGTGAGGACAACGGCTTTCGCTTTAAACTTCAACCCCATTTGGGTAACAACACCAACGGCTCTGTGATTTTCGACAATGAGATCATCAACACTCTGTTGAAAAATGTGTAAATTAGGTTGAGATTCTAACGTTTCACGAATATACGCACGGTAAAGTGAACGATCAGCTTGTGCACGTGTTGCTCTTACAGCAGGTCCTTTACTTGAGTTGAGTGTTCTGAATTGAATACCACCAATGTCAGCGGCCTTAGCCATGGCACCGCCCATTGCATCGATCTCTTTTACTAAATGGCCTTTACCAATTCCACCAATGGCTGGATTACAAGACATTTGTCCAAGTGTTTCCATGTTATGGGTAAGTAACAAGGTCTGGGATCCCATTCTAGCGGCGGCTAATGCAGCTTCACTTCCAGCGTGACCGCCTCCGATAATAATGACATCAAATGTTTGGTGATAATACATGCAATACTCAGCCTACCGATCGTTTGATCGTTGTTTTATGAATAATCAAAAAAGGGGGCGTATTTTATAGGAATTATTTGTATTTGGAAATGGTTAAAATTTAAGCAGTGGACGAAATGATCAAACCTTATAAATATATAGATCTATTAGATCTTTATTTATTATTACTATTATTAGGATCCGATTTTCTGTTGATAAGTCTGAATTATCTTTATTTTACATTGGTTTAGGTGGTTTTTAGATCTGTTGATAGCTATTGATCTTTGTTCATTTAACCTGTGAATAACTAGCTAGGTTATCCACAGTCTAAATTAATGTTAATTTAATTCACTGCTTATTTTTTGCTTATCGATAGGTTATTACCATTTTTATCCACATAATATCGTATTTTGTTGGTTTGTTGTGGGTAAGTTGTGAAAGTGTAGCGAATACGGTTTAACATGCATTGATCTGGATCTTGTGAGGTTTTATCGATACCGTTTTACGTTGAAATTCATGATGGCATTTTTTTATTTTTCAGGGTTTTTTCGTTGAATACAGTGAATGGATAAGCCGCAATTGCAGCTGAATTTTGCTTGTGACTAAAGGGCGAGTGTTAGCTAGGTAAGTCTAGAAAAGCTCGAGTCGATGATATTGTGGATCAATTGCGTTACAGCATCTATTAGTTATGACTGTCAGTATAGCTTAGCTGCTTTTGGTTATTTTACTTGATTAGGCACATAGCCAGAGGTTGATACTGGCGTTGCTTCATAATGAGACGCAGGATCAGTAATGTTGTTCCTTCTGCTTGGGCCAAAGAACCTTACCATGTAGGTTTCGTATTCCTTCATTGATTCAAAACAATATTTACCCAAGGCTGATTCAAGTTCAGCCATACTGTGATTGGTGATTAATATATTGTTTTTGTGGGCAGCAGCTCGTTGACGTAATAGATTTCCAAGCCAGCTTTGTGTGTTCTTTTTTAATGTTGATTCGTTCACACAAACTTCATCAAGGATTAGCAAATCAACATCAAGTAATTCCTTGTTTGTTTCTCTGAATTTTTCACCAATGTTGTCTTGCGCGTTGTAATCGTATGAGAAAAATCGCATTTCAAGTAATGTAGAGAGCTGACGGTACAATACTGATATTTCAAAATCATCAATTAACTTATTAGCAATTGCGCCAGCCATATGTGACTTGCCTCTGCCGTAATCACCATAAAAGATCATCATGTGCGCACTCTGTTCTCGCCATATAGGGTCTGAATGAGCTGCAATGAACGATTGAGCGATAGACATTGCTTCACGAACGTCCTCACTGTCTTCTATTAATGAATCAAAAGTCCATTTAGGATTTAGGTCGGCACTGCCATGGAGCGCTTTGATGCGTTCGCGCTTTGAGTCATGTTGCAGTTTTGCAACATCTTGATTGGCTTGTTGGTCATAGAGTTTACGCAATGACTGATAATCTAAAGCATGCTTGTCTTTTGAATCATCACTCGGAGCTTTTTTACCCATGGCTTTCGCCAGTTCATCAATCTGCTTTGTGATTTTTTCCATGATATTTTTCTACAAGTGCTTTGGCGTTATTATTCACACTAATCCCCGGCGCTTTGGAGACTTGCTGTGTTCCAACAATCTGTTGATTATTGACTTTCATTGTACGTTTATTTTTCAATTGAAACACAAATTTTTGCGTCCATTGATACAAGGTAAATTGATTATCGGGTCGCCCTAACCAATACGCGCGAAATTCTCCAATAAGATCATCATCGTATTGGCTGTTGATGAGTCCCATCATTTTGGCAAGCGTAGAGACTAAGTCGTCATCGGGCAACCAATCAATGGTCATCACTTGACGAGTATTGTGAAGAGTAGCCATGGTGGCATTGGTATTAACCATGGAGGGAAGACATAAAACTCTGTTGTTATATGACTCAGTTTTTTCAGCTTTACCATCAAAAAAGTCAACCAAACCAATGGCAAGTAACTCGTCTATGAGCTGGTTGATCTGACGTCCTAAGGTGTATGTATTTTTTTGACCGTTTAGATCGGAAGAGCGTCGTGTAGGGAAAGAGTGTCTC
>CAXRGH010000038.1:0-2529 GCA_964230195.1 Alteromonadaceae bacterium | reverse complement strand
CCACTGAATTCAAATCCATCTACAACGTCTAAGATCACGATCTTAGACGGCTACTCTCCTGTTTGTTGACGCTGTCTCTCTAATGGTCCTGTATTTTGGTGCTCATTCAACTGAGGAGCATTTTCATGAAACAACTATTTTTTATTGCCTGTTTATTTGTTGGTGGTTGTTCAAGCGGACACATAACAGTCAAAACGCCGAACAGCTTTATTTTAACTGACGTCAACATTATCGATGTTGAAGCTGAGTGTGTATTAAAAGATCGATCCATTGTAGTGATTGACGGTAAAATTAATGCCATCGTAGCTCAATCCGAAGCAAAAGAATTAAACCACTATCCCATCAACTTGACTCAAGTTTCTGGTCACGGTGGCTTTGTCACACCCGGACTCATTGACATGCACGTTCACCCATATGAGCCACAAGCGCTTGCCATTATGCTCAGCCATGGTGTCACTCATGCTCGAATCATGAATGGTATCCCTGCGCATCTCAAATGGCGAGACGCGGTAAATCAAGGAGAATTAGTGGGTAGTACTGTCACAGTGAGCAGCCCTATCCTCTCTGGTTACAATAGTCTACTCCACCGAACAATCACCTCATCAGAGCAAGCAAGGGAAACCGTTAAAAACTATCATGATGATGGATATGACCTGATCAAGGCTTACAATGGCCTCAGTGCCGATGCTCTTGAGGCAATCATTTCTGAAGCTCGAAAGCATCAAATGCCAGTTGCCAAGCATGGCCCCCATGCAGTTGACGGTATGAGCACGCAGCTGCTTTCCGGAATGCAATCAATGGAACACGTAGAGGACATTTTTCAGGGACACTTGCATCATGAATTTGACAGAGAAGCACTTCCATCAATCATGAACGAGCTGTCAATGATTAATGTACCTATTACTCCAACCTTAAATATTTTTGAACAGCTCGTTCGCCTTAGCCAAGAAAAAGAGCGCTTTATCAACACAATTCCCACCGATTACCTTTCAACACTTGTTGTTCAAGAAGATATGAACAATCAAGTGAAACGTTGGCTGAGCGCAAATCAGGCAGCCATAAAACATAATGAAAACACGTTTTCGTTCTTACTCGATATCACACAACAATTACATGAAAACGAAATACCGCTATTGGTAGGTTCCGATTCTGGTGTGTTGCTTTCCCCCCACGGACTCGCTACGCATAATGAAATGCGTTTAATGCAAAAAGCAGGAATGACTCCAATGGAGGTCTTACGATCTGCCACCATGATTGCCGCTAACGCTCTACAAAAAGAAAACCAACTAGGGCAAATTAAACCCGGTTTCAACGCAGACTTTATTTTAACCTTAAGCAACCCTCTGGATAGACTCGCTGCCCTAGAGAACCCTCAAGGAGTCTCCAAATCTGGAATTTGGTATGACGAAAGACGGTTACTCTACTTGCGAGCTCAAGCCATACAGTCACGCAGTTTGTGGCAAGAAATATGGGATTTAGTGGAAGCAGTTTGGTTTGTTCGTCAATAACGCACAACAAAAAAGGCCGTACTTTACAAAGCTACGGCCCCTTTAGCATATGCGCTACAGCGGTATTGGTTATTGAGCTGGCATCCAGGACTTAAGTTTTTTCTCTAAGATCGGCATGGGTAAACTACCGTCAATCAGCACTTGTGTATGAAATTTACGGATATCAAATTGACTGCCAAGACGCTGTGCCATTTCATCTCTCATGCGCTCGATTTCGCGTTGGCCAACTTTATAAGACAGTGCTTGTCCTGGTATTGCCATATAACGTTCAACTTCTGCGACAATATCGGTATCAGCCAGTGACGAGTTGTATTTCATATAATCAATCGCTTGCTCTCGAGTCCACCCTTTTGCATGTAATCCTGTATCAACAACTAAACGCATCGCGCGTAACTGCTCATCTGACAGACGTCCATACCATTGATAAGGGTCTGTGAATAACCCCATGCGTTTTCCCAGACTCTCTGCGTAAAGTGCCCACCCCTCAGCGAACACTGTGTAGCCGCCATAGAGACGGAAGTTCGGCAAGCCCTCAAGTTCTTGTTGAATGGCGATCTGGAAATGATGACCAGGTGCGGCTTCGTGAATGCTTAAGGTCTCTACAATAAAGTTAGGCTGAGATTTTAGGTTGTAGCTGTTTATGTAGAAGATACCTGGGCGGCTACCGTCAGGCGCTGGTGATTGATAACTTGCTCCAGGCGCTGATGCAGCTCTAAATGCCTCCACTGCTTTCACTTCGTAATCGGCTTTTGGAAACACTTCAAACAAAGCAGGGACTCGCTCATTAATTCTGTCTTTAACATTTTCGTAGGCTGCAATGAGCTCAGCTTCGCTCTCAAAATAGAATTGGTCATCCGTCTTCAAGTGTTCAAAGAAGGCCTGTAAATCACCTTGATAGCCAACCGTTTCCTTCACCTTCGTCATTTCACTGCGAATACGAGCTACTTCAGCTAAACCAAATTCGTGAAGTTCATCTGCAGATAATGGTAACGTCGTGTGTAACTGAATTAATTTTTGATAA
>CAXRGH010000037.1:0-11715 GCA_964230195.1 Alteromonadaceae bacterium | reverse complement strand
ATTGAGATAAAGCCTGATGTTAGTAAATCTCATCTTCCGGTAAAGCTAAACGAGCGCATGGCGGCAATTTCTGACATCAAAAAACAATGGCTCAGTATTGCCGGCGAGTTGGGGGATATGATTCGCCCTGCGTTTAAGTCTCAGCATCTTGATGGTTGGTTGGAACAGGTGGGAACGTGGGCTGCGAAAGACACAGTATCCCTGAGTTATCCCAAGGCACTGCCACATTTTACCCAGTCGGCGCTGATTAAAAAAACCAATAAAGGTAAAACGCCGCCCGAGCATCCCTTATTTGAAGCCATTGAAGCGTTTCTAGAAATCCCCACCGATGAAAAAGCTGAACTTGGTGCTGATGCCATTATTCAATGCAAAAAGGCGTTGGCTGCGAATAAGCAAAAACAGCAAGTGTTGTCATTTGATGATCTGCTAAGTCAACTTGCACACGCTATAGAACATGATGATGAGGAAATCCTCAGTCACCGTATTCGCAGCTTATTTCCGGTGGCCATGATTGACGAGTTCCAAGATACCGATCCCCTGCAATACCAGATATTTCAGTCGCTTTATCTCAATAACCCCGAGTGTGGCTGGTTTATGATTGGTGATCCCAAGCAAGCCATTTATGGTTTCCGTGGTGCTGACATATTCACCTACATTGAGGCTCGGCAAGCGGTCAACTCACATTTCACCTTGTCGGTGAATTGGCGATCCTCCCAAGCCATGGTGTGCTCTGCGAACCAAGTGTTTGCATCTGCAGACAAACCTTTTATCTATGACAGTGACATCCCCTTTCATCCTGTTGATGCCAACCCGAATGCAGACAAAATGCATTGGTATGTCGCGGGTCAAAAACAACCGGCCATGCGTTATTGGTTTGCCAATGACAGTGACAGCGACACTAATGGTGACAATGAAAACGACAGTAGTCAGCCGTTATCCATGGGAGCCTATGAAACCATGATGGCTGACGCCACAGCGCGTGAGATCAGTCGATTACTCACCGCCTCACAGATCGGTGATGCTTACTTTGAAAGCAAAGGGAGCAACAAACCGATACAAGGCAGTGATATTGCAATCCTCGTTAGAAAAGGTAAGCAAGCACAACTGGTAAAACAAGCATTAGCCAAACAAGGTATTGCCAGTGTTTACCTGTCCAATAAAGAGAGCGTGTTTAAAACAACCGTGGCAAAAGCGTTGGCAACCATACTCACTGGCGTGTTAGCACCGGATGACCACAGTTTGTTACGTGCCGCCATGGCAACCACACTCATGGGGTTGGATGCTCATGGATTAGACCAACTGAATCATGATGAAAACCAATGGGATTCAGTGGTTACCGAATTTCGTGATTATCAATACCACTGGCGTAAACGTGGAATATTACCCATGATCCGTCATTTGATGAGTCAACGACAAATCGCCGAGCGATTGTTGCAACAATCCCAAGGTGAGGCAGATGTGACTCACTTAATGCACCTCAGTGAACTGTTGCAACAAGCCAGTTTAGACATTGATAGCCAACACGGTTTATTACGTTGGCTGAATGATGCGATTGAACATGCACACACTTATGGCACAGGTAATGATGACCAGATCCAGCGCCTTGAGTCAGAGCGAAACTTGGTTCAAATTATTACCATCCACAAATCGAAGGGCTTAGAATATGACTTAGTATTTGTACCCTTTGCCATGGGCTTCACACGTCAAAAAACCGCAAAGTATTACGACAAAATCAGTAAAACCACCTGCCTTGACCTGACCTTAGATAAAGCGCACCTGCAGTTTGCCGAAGAGGAGCGTTTAGCAGAGGATCTTCGGTTGCTGTATGTTGCGGTTACACGAGCCGTTTACGGCTGCTACATGGGGGTTGGCGCCATTAAAGATGGTAATTTCAAAGCCAGTCAATCCCACTTAAGCGCCTTAGGGTACGCATTGCAAAAGGGACAAATGTGCACCACCGAAGAACTAAAAGCGGCACTGACCGCATGGACAGATGACAATCCACATGCCGTCATCAGCCCACTACCCAGCGTCAATATACCAGCATATCAAATACAGGATACTGGGCCCATCACCTTGTCAGCTAATACCATGAACCGCCCAATTGACGGCAACTGGCGAATGACCAGTTACTCCGGCATTATTCGCCAAGATTCGTCACATCAATCCCATCATTCAGCGTTTAATCAACCAATGGATTTATTAACACTGGATACCGACTCCACAGATGATGACATCACAGACGTCAATACCTCAGTGTCGGACGATGACCAATACACGATTTTCCAGTTTCCAAAAGGGGCAAGACCAGGCACCTTTTTACATACACTATTTGAGGAAGTGGTCTTTGCCGAACCTGCAAATAGCCCTCACAACACGCAAGTGATAAAGACGCTTATGGAAACAGAGCAATATGAGGATGCTTGGTTACCCGTGCTACAACAGTTAATTGATACCGTGCTGGCAACCCCATTAGATGGCAAAGCACTCAAACTCAATCAAAAAACATCACAACAATGCTTAGTTGAAATGGAGTTTTTACTCCCCATTAAGGTGCTACAGGCGGATGCCTTAAACCAAGTCGTAATGACCCATGACGCACTATCAGCACAAGCAGGCGCTCTGGGGTTTGAGACAGTGAAAGGTATGCTCAAGGGCTTTATTGATTTGATCTTTGAGGACAGTGGACGATATTACGTGTTGGATTGGAAATCCAACTATTTAGGGGATGATGTCAGTTGTTATCACCAGAATGCCTTGGCTAATGCTATGGCAGACCACAGGTACGACTTACAATACCAAATCTATGCGCTGGCATTACATCGTTTCTTGCGCAGTCGCCTTCCCGATTATCAATACGATGTACATTTCGGCGGTGTCTATTATTTATTCCTTAGAGGCATGGATGGAAATAGTCAAAACGGTATTTTCTACACCAAACCCAGTGAAGCTTTCTTGATGGCACTCGATGCCCTGATTGATGGTCACCAGCCTATCCATTCTGTGGCCACGGAGGTGCACTCATGAGTCACGTAATGAAGGTTATCCAACAGCTCCATGAAAAGCGTATCTTTCGCCCACTGGATGAACAATTTGCACGGTTTATTGAACAGCAAGGTGGCCATGAATCCTTGGTACTATTGGCCGCCATTTTGAGTGCAGAATTAGGTAAAGGAAACAGTTGCCTTAATGTCTATGACGAAAAAGACGTTGCCAATGATTTGTCGCGTGTTTTGGGGGTTTCTTCCGAACTATCAGAACTCATCAAACCGTTTCACTTCACTCAAAACTTTAGAGAGCTATTCGCACAATCAACACTCGTGAGTCTTACTGGCGATGATCCCTTGCCGTTTGTCTTTGACGGGCAACGATTATTTCTTAATCGTTATTGGCATTATGAATTGACAGTAGCCACCAAGTTATCAGGATTAAGCCAGCCGGTGAGCATGCCACCAAAAGCAACCCGCTTATTGCGAGACACCCTGAACCAACTGTTTTATCGACAATACTCGTTTCTGTGGCAGGCATTGCAAGCGTTGCCGAATGATGCAAACAATGAAGACCGTAAAACAGTAGTCTCAGATTATCTCAATATTGTTGATTACGGGCCATCTCAATCTCCCCTCGATTGGGATGCCATAGTGTCGGTTGTCAGCACCGCAGCTCATGTTGAGGATTTGAAGGCTTTAGATACACTAGTTCCTTTGCAATACACTATTGATTGGCAAAAGATTGCAGCAGCAGTTGCTGTGACCCGCCGTTTTGCCGTGATTTCAGGTGGTCCAGGAACGGGGAAAACCACCACGGTTACCAAGCTACTGGTGGCTCTCATCACTCAGTATCAACAACTCGGGATCAGTCCTATTATCAAAATGGTTGCGCCCACGGGTAAGGCAGCGGCTCGTATGACAGAACAAATGGGCAAAGCGGTGCAAGCGCTGGCGCTATCACAAGAGATTACCCATGCCATTCCGCAAGAAGCAAGCACTCTTCACCGTCTACTGGGTGCAAAGCGAAACAGTGCAGAATTCAAACACAATGCGCGTAATCCGTTACATCTGGATGTGTTAGTGGTGGACGAAGCCTCTATGGTTGATTTACCCATGATGTATAAATTACTGACAGCATTACCGCCATCCGCCCGTCTCATCCTGTTGGGAGATAAAGATCAACTAGCGTCAGTGGATGCGGGTGCCGTCTTGGGTGATATTTGTAGTTTCCACCATCAAGGCTACAGCGCTGAACAACGGGAAAGTCTCACTAACCTTACGGGGTTTAACGTGACTTCAGAACTATCTGAAACCCTTGCTACCCCTAGCCCGGTGGCGGACAGTTTGTGTATGCTCAGAAAGAGTTACCGCTTTCACGCAGAGTCGGGCATTGGCTTCCTTGCTCGCGGTGTCAATCAAGGTGATAGCAGGGCGGTTGAACGTACATGGCAGCGCGGCTTCACCGACATATCACACCACTCTCTTAATGAGTCTCAGTACCAAGAGTTGATTAAACTCATGGTTCGTTCATATCAGGGTTACTTGAGTGCGATACATCAACAGGCAACGACACCCAGCGATCTGTCATTGGCTACATCAGCACTCAAACAATTTGGAAGCAGCCGCTTGTTATGTGCCGTGCGCGAAGGTGATTTTGGTGTAACAGGGTTGAATCAACGGATCCAAGCTGCTTTGAATCATGCCCAGTTGATTCAACATAAGGACGAATTGTGGTACCACGGCCGTCCTATCATGATCACCAAAAATGACCCCAATTTGGGTTTGTTTAATGGCGATATTGGAATATGCATTACAGAGACTGACGAGACCAACCAGTCCAGCCGTCTAAAAGTGTATTTTGAATTACCCGATGGCTCTACGCGGGGGGTATTACCAAGTAGAGTGCCGCAGCATGAAACGGCTTATGCCATGACCATTCACAAATCACAAGGCAGTGAATTTGCTCATACCGTCATGGTGCTTCCCCCCGAATACACGCCAATTTTGACCCGAGAGTTGGTGTATACCGGTATTACGCGTGCGGCTCAGCAATTCACCTTATTTGCCAATACACCCATCTTGAATAAAGCGATTCACACCACCACTGAGCGCGCCAGCGGGCTGGTGAGTAAACTCAAAAACTAATTTCAGTTACCAGCACCATATGCGCTGGTAACAATAACGAATGTGATCACCCGATTATTGAGATGATAGCAACGACAAACTAACGTTATCCATTAGTTGATGGCTTTTAATCAATTGCTTAGCGGCTTCAATATCCGGCGCAAAATATCGGTCTTTGTCATAGAATGGGACTTTGGAGCGTAATAGTGCTTTCATGGATTCCAAAGGCACGCTGGTTTTCAACGGACACCTAAAGTCAACACCCTGGGCGGCAGCAAGCCATTCAACCGCTAGGATACCTGCAACATTATCAAAAATATCCCTGAGTCTTCGTCCTGCAAAGGTTGCCATAGATACATGATCCTCTTGGTTTGCTGACGTGGGCAACGAGTCAATGGATGCCGGATGACATAAGGTTTTATTTTCACTGGCAAGTGCTGCGCAGGTGACTTGAGCAATCATAAAACCGGAGTTTACACCGCCGTTATTCACCAAAAATGGCGGCAGTCCACTCAGATTAGAATCAATTAACAACGCCATTCTACGCTCTGATAAGGCGCCTATTTCAGACAAAGCAATGGCCAACATATCAGCTGTCATGGCAACGGTTTCAGCATGGAAGTTACCACCAGATAAAATGTCCTGTTTGTCGGCAAAGACGAGGGGGTTATCAGAAACGCCATTGGCTTCAATGATCAGTGTCTCGGCTGCATATCGCATCTGTTGAAGACTAGCGCCCATGACTTGAGGTTGGCAACGCAGCGAGTAAGGATCCTGCACTTTCTCACAACCACTATGTGAATCACCAATTGCAGAGGTCGCCAACAATGATAAATGGGCGGCCGCAACATCACTCTGCGCCTTATGACCGCGTACTTCATGTATGCGGGGGTCAAACGGAACACGTGAACCAAGTGCCGCCTCCACCGATAAACTGCCGATAGCAATACTGCAAGCAAGGGCATTTTCTGCATAGAGCAAACCTTGTAAGGTAAAAGCAGTTGACGCTTGCGTACCATTGAGTAATGCCAGCCCTTCTTTCGGCGCCAGTGCGATAGGCTCAAGGCCCGCTATTGTTAAACCATGGGCTGCTGGTATACGCTCACCCTGATAAATGACTTCACCTTCACCAAGAAGCGCACAACTCATGTGGGCCAAAGGAGCCAAATCACCGGATGCGCCAACGGAACCTTTTTCCGGAATAGCAGGTAATACTTGCGCATTGTACAGTTGAATCAAAGCTTCAATCACAGACAAACGTATTCCGGAAAACCCACGAGCAAGAGAATTGATTTTCAGTACCATGAGTAAACGAACGGTGTCGGGCGACATGAAGTCTCCAGTGCCAGCGGCATGTGATAATACGATGGAACGCTGTAATGTTTCGAGTTCATTTTCTTCAATACGAGTATTCGCTAACAGGCCAAATCCTGTATTGATACCATAGACTGTGCGTCCATCATTCAGTACATCTAACACCGTTTGGTGAGCACGGTGAATCGCCTCGTGACAATTTGGATCGAGTTGAATTGGCGTGTGCTGACGATGGATCATGCGCAGTACATCAAGGGTTAGTTCACCTGGCGTGATGGTAATATGGGACATAGCAAACCTCCTTATCGATTCAACATGGGTAAATCTAACCCATGACGATCAGCACATGTTTTCGCAATGTCATACCCCGCGTCTGCATGTCGCATGACACCAGTGGCGGGGTCATTATGTAGAACGCGCCCAATACGCTGAGCGGCTTGCTCAGTGCCATCACATAAAATCACCACCCCCGAATGCTGACTGAAGCCCATGCCAACACCACCACCATGATGCAGGCTCACCCAAGTAGCGCCGCCAGCGGTATTTAACATGGCATTAAGTAATGGCCAATCAGAAACAGCATCAGAGCCATCGAGCATACTTTCTGTCTCTCGATTTGGTGAAGAAACTGACCCCGAATCCAAGTGATCTCTGCCAATCACCACTGGCGCAGATAGTTCACCGTTTTTCACCATTTCATTAAATGCTAAACCCAACTTTTGGCGTTCACCCAAGCCCACCCAACAAATACGGGCTGGCAAACCTTGGAATTGAATGCGCTCTTTAGCCATATCAAGCCAATTATGAAGGTGCGGATTGTCTGGTATAAGCTCTTTGACCTTTGCATCAGTTTTGTAGATGTCTTCTGGATCACCTGACAAAGCAACCCAGCGGAATGGTCCAATACCTTGGCAAAATAGGGGACGAATATAAGCGGGTACAAAGCCAGGAAAGTCAAACGCGTTTTCTAAACCAACTTCTAACGCCATTTGGCGAATATTATTGCCGTAATCAAGAGTTGCGGCGCCACGCTGTTGTAGATCCAACATGGCTTTGACTTGCACCGCCATGGAGGCTTTTGCGGCGGCAACAACAGCCGCTTCATCTTGGGATCTCAGATTCACCGCTTGCGCCATACTCCATCCTTTTGGTAGGTAACCATTGAGGGGGTCATGCGCAGAGGTTTGGTCGGTGACGACATCAGGTGTGATATTGCGAGCCACTAACTCAGGGAAAACATCTGCAGCATTGCCGAGTAGACCAACAGAGATAGCGTCACCAGCATCGATTGCCTGGTTAATTAAGTTCAGCGCCTCATCAAGAGAGGTGGCTTTTTTGTCAACGTAACCCGTCTTTAAGCGGAAGTCGATACGGCTTTCATCCACCTCAACCGCGAGCATACAATAGCCAGCCATAGTTGCCGCCAAGGGTTGTGCTCCCCCCATGCCTCCTAGCCCACCGGTGAGGATCCAACGCCCTTTTGATTCACCATTGAAATGCTGTTTGGCAACACTCACAAAGGTTTCATAAGTGCCCTGCACAATGCCTTGCGAGCCGATGTATATCCAGGAACCTGCCGTCATTTGCCCATACATCATAAGCCCTTGCTTATCGAGCTCATTGAAATGTTCCCAGTTTGCCCAATGCGGTACCAAATTACTGTTGGCAATCAGCACTCGCGGGGCATTTTCGTGAGTCGGAAACACGCCAACGGGTTTGCCACTTTGAACCAGCAAGGTTTCATCATTATTGAGACGTTTGAGCACCTCAACGATGGTATCAAATGATGGCCAGTCCCGTGCCGCTCGACCAATACCGCCATAGACTACAAGACTTTGAGGATGCTCTGCCACTTCAGGGTCAAGGTTGTTCATGAGCATCCGTAAGGGTGCTTCTGTTTGCCAACTTTTGGTGTTGAGCTTGGCGCCGCGAGGCGCGGTAATGATGCGAGTAGGATCGTTTCTGTTCATGAGGTTCTCCTAAAAATCAATGTGTCCACCCAAGCGGTATCGATTACCTGGATGCAATAACGTGGCGTAACTCACAATACCTTTGGCAGAGTAAGTCCGGCGAGACACTTTGAGACAAGGTTGATGATGCTCAATGTGCAAGCTGTCTGCTTCGACAGCGCTGGCGCACAAAGCTTCAACGGTATGATCAGCCTCAGTTAATGGAGCGACTTGGCTCAAATACTGATTGGCGGTGATTTGTGTGAAATCCTGTTCTAGATAATCGGGCGCCCACTGAGGGTTTACAAGGCGGTCTTCGAGTTGAATGGGTTGGTCATTTTCCCAATGGACAATCAGGCTACGGAAAATCTTCTCACCCGCAGCGACGCCTAGCCAAACAGCATGCCGGTCGATTGCAGGGATAGACTCCAAACGTAAAATGTCACTTCTATGAATGTGACCGCGTTGGGTGACTTCGTCATGGATACTACGGATTGCTAACATGGAGCTCATAGGTCGATGATCGGATACAAAAGTGCCTAGACCTTGCGAACGCACTAAAATCCCCTCGTTGACTAGCTCTGTAATGGCTCGTCGTGCTGTCATACGGCTAACACCGCACTGCTCAGCCAATTGGTTTTCAGAAGGAATTTTGTCACCAGGCTTCATATCGCCAGCGGCAATATCATCCAGCAATTGAGATTTGATGAAGACAAAACGAGGTTGCATCAAGCAGTCCTAACACAGTGAATTAATGGATAGTCAATCTACACCAACACACTTGTATATACAAGTTTATACAAGTAGACTCATGATTCAGTTGTTCAATGTAGGTCATTCCGGTTATGAACATGGAAATATCAGACGTCTCTCAAAACAATGTCATTTGTGATGTCATCTTTCACCGTGTCAACGTTATGTCGATGGCAAGTCACGAGTGCCAATACGGCATAATTGAAAACACAACCGTCGTAATACATCACGGTCGATTTGTACACGTGGGCACTGCTAACCAAAGCCTACAAGAAACCCCCTACACCGCCAATGAAGTGATTGATGGTGACGGTCAATGGTTACTGCCCGGATTTATTGATTGCCATACTCATTTGGTCTTTGGTGGCAATCGTGCCCATGAATTTGAGCAACGATTGAATGGCGTCAGTTATGCAGAGATTGCCCGTCAAGGCGGCGGTATTCAAAGTACCGTTCATGCCACTCGTCACGCCAGCGAAGACGAATTGTTGGCTGGTGCCATTGAGCGAAGCTACAAATTGTTAAAAGAGGGAGTCACCAGTATTGAAGTTAAATCTGGATACGGTCTGGATAAAGACAACGAACTGAAAATGCTGCGTGTTGCCAGAGCCATTCCTGAGCATTTGCCCATGACAGTAAAAGCCACTTACCTTGGTGCTCATGCAATTCCAGCAGAGTATAAAGAAAACCGAAACGCATACTTGGATTTAGTATGTCATCAGGTCATGCCCGCAGTGGCACAAGAAAAGTTAGCGGATGCAGTTGATGTGTTCTGTGAATCCATTGGTTTTACACTAGCAGAAGCCCAACGCGTATTTGAATGTGCCCAGCAGTTAGGATTACCGGTAAAGGCTCATGTTGAACAGCTGTCTGACATGAAGGGGGCTAAATTAGCCTCACAGTATCATGCGTTGTCGGTGGATCATATTGAATATTTAGCCATTGAAGATATGCCAACGCTTCAGCAAGCAGGTACCGTTGCAGTGATCCTACCGGGCGCATTTTATTACCTTAATGAAACACAGCGTCCACCCATTCAAGCGTTACGGGATCATCATATTCCCATGGCAGTTGCAACGGATCTCAACCCCGGCAGTTCGCCAATGGTGTCATTGCTCACGGCAATGAACATGGCTTGCGTGCTGTTTTCTATGACACCTGCTGAAGTGATGAGAGGTGTCACGGTGAATGCGGCAAAGGCACTAGCCTTGCCAATGAAAGGAAAGATTGCGCCCGAGTATGATGCTGACTTTAGCCTTTGGGCCATCAACCACCCTGCTGAAATCGTCTATTCCCTCAATGGCTTCCATCCAGAACAGGTGTGGGTAGGAGGTCAGCATGTCACACTGGGATAATGCATTCCGATGGACTGGACGGGATGACAAAGAAGATGGTGAACAAGGCAAACGTTGGCATCATGTTATTCGCCATGTCACTCTAGACATCAAGGATAAATCATTGCATACAGCCAACGATTCTCGACATGTGGTTGATGATGATCGAGAAAATAATTCAAAATCCATAGGTTTGGTGGGATTTGCCTGTGATCTTGGCGTGCACAATAACAAAGGCCGTATAGGGGCAAAACAGGGGCCGTATGCACTGCGCCATGCCCTCGCCAATCAAGCATGGCATCACACCAATGGTGTCATTGATTTTGGCACCCTAGTGGCAAATGATGTCAGCGACACGAACACTGATGATGCCTTGTCTGTGGCACAATTAGATTATGCACAGATGATTAGCCACAGCTTAAATACTACCTCCTTTACCCTTGGATTGGGTGGCGGACATGAGATTGCCTATGGCAGCTTTCTAGGACTATTAAACAGTCACATTGCAAAGCCGGGCAAACGCATAGGCATAGTGAATATTGATGCCCACTTTGATTTGCGAAAGCCGGCGCCACTAACTAGCTCTGGCACGCCTTTTAGGCAGATCCAAGATGAATGTAATAATAACAATATTCCATTAACCTATTGTTGTTTAGGTATTGCAGAAACCGCCAATACGTCAGCGTTATTCGAATACGCAGAAGCAACTAATACTCGCTATCTGTTGGATACAGAGTGTCGCTTTGACAACATCACCAGAGTACTAACCGAGTGTTTAACCGAGATTGATGTGCTCTACCTGACAATTTGTATGGATGCGTTTCCAAGTTATGCAGCACCCGGTGTCAGTGCTCCGAGTGCTCTTGGAGTGTCTCCTCAGTTAGTCATTGAGATCATCCATTGGCTGGCTCGCCAACAGAAAACTCTAAATTTTGCATGGCCTCTAGTGGATATTGCTGAACTTAATCCACAATTTGATATTGATAACCGTACCGCAAAACTCGCTGCACGATTACTTCATGAAGTGGTTAGGGCTAGACCGTAGAATCAACAAAATAATACTCACTGATCGCAAGTAGTAACGGCATAAGTAATGATTGGTGAAGAGGTATCCAATACTAACCTCAGATACTCCTTAAAGTTTTTGTTCAATTGAGTGAACAGTGATACTCCTACCATCCTGATTTTTAGGGAGCAAACACTGGTTTAGCGGCTATTTTTACGATATTACTTAGTGAACCCTAAATTAAA
>CAXRGH010000036.1:0-3469 GCA_964230195.1 Alteromonadaceae bacterium | reverse complement strand
ACAACGAAAATAGTCCTGAAAAAGGCATTTCTGAAATCATCATAGGTAAGCAGCGTAATGGTCCCATTGGAACTGTAAGACTGACGTTCCAAGGTCAGTTTTCACGATTCGATAACTACGCTGGCCCTGCAGTGTCAGACGAGTATTAATCACTGATATAAATCCAACAAAAATGCGAGCATGTAGCTCGCATTTTTAATGGAAACGTTTTTTTGACAATATCAACGCTTAACTTTAGTTTTTGTATTTGCAGAGACTTTTGCTTCTATTCGACGATTGACACGATGAGCAGTAGGCGTGTTCCCCGAGTCTAATAAGCGTGACTCGCCGTAACCGACCGCTTTTAGTCTCCGCGGTTCAACACCATAAACATCAATTAACAATTGTCGTACGGAGTTAGCACGTTTCTCCGATAACCATTGATTATACGCTGCGTCGCCCTGTGCAGAAGTATGTCCTTCGATAACAGCCGTAGTTCCTGGGTAGCGTGCAAGGAATTGTGCAAACTCTGCAAATTGAGGATGCGTTGGGTTATCGACTTTAGAACTATTATTCGCAAACAACGCTTTTAACTGAACTGTCACGCTTTCTTCTTTAAGTACGCTACACCCTCTATCATCAACTTTGTCAATTGCTGGTGTTCTCGGACAATCATCTAGGCCATCTTTAACACCATCACCGTCACTATCTTTGACTACAACGCGAGTTGGCTCTTTAATAATATTAACCGCGGGTGGCTCTTTTTTCACATAGCGCTTACCCATTTTATGATCAGCACCAAAACCATACGCAAGCCCAACCTTAAGACCTGTATCCATCATGCTTTCACTGAGATCATTATATAAAGCCCCCTCGGTGATAAGCGACCAATGTTTTGTTAGTTTCCAATGTTTACCAATACCTAAATCGAGAGCTTGGCGTGATAAGACGTCCTCAATGTGTTTGATACCGCCGAAAACATATCCGCCCTCCAATAGGTCGGGGTAATACATGGCGTCAGCACCTATCCTGAAAACATGTCCAAGCCAACCCTCATCTACTCGGCGTGCATATTCTAAACGTGCAGCCCAGTCGTCGCTGATGCGATAACCAAATTCTAAACCTGCCCCAGTGCCCTCTTCAATTAGATTGTCACTGTCAGTATTATGCATTTCAACAAATCCACCAAGCCATTGCTCATGGGGAGCCTCTTGCTTTGCTTGGGCGGTGAAACCGATGAAAAGTATCGTCGCTACTAGTAGTCGTGCGTTCATGTGCTGTAACCTCGTAAAACATGAAAATAAAAATACAGTAAGGTAAAATTAGGAAAAGAACCTAATTATTTCAATAAATTACTACCAATTGTTAAGGAACGGAAACAAAAAAATGTGATTTCCTTTTAGTTTTTGTTTGAGCAATAATGAGTAATGGCGTCCTGGAGGTGACAAAATGTGGTTGCAAAGACGAATTAATTTAGGGAGTTACAAACGAGGTTTTCATTTAATTACTGATACGATTGAGCAACAGATACCTGAATTGAGAATTGTTGATGTGGGTATCGTGCATATATTCATTCAACACTCGTCAGCCTCACTTTCCATCAATGAAAATGCTGATCCAACGGTGCGGAGTGATTTGGAAACTCATATCAATCAAATGGTTCCTGAAAATGCTCACTATTACACTCATACCTACGAGGGCAGCGATGATATGCCGGCCCATATAAAAAGTAGTTTGATAGGTGCGTCAGTAAGCATTCCGGTTACAGAAGGGCAACTTAATCTCGGCACTTGGCAAGGAATTTACTTGGGAGAGCATCGAGACTTTGGCGGGGACCGTCATGTTGTCGTGACGGTCCATGGTGAGTAAAATAGTTGGCGCCGATTTTTAGCTGTTAACGTTCTCAAAACATATTTCGAGATATGCCTTACCATTGGCACTTTCGAATGGCATGATAAGCGTTGGTCCATCCACCTTATGTGTCACGGTATGGTCGACACCTGATACCACTAAAGGAGTCGCCATTTCAAATTCAAAACCTTTAGTACCCAACTCCAGTTTTGCTCCGCCGGTTACCATGTTGGTTATTTCACCCACCATATCAATAATATCCGGATTAATTTCGGTGTGAACTTCACCCACCATCTTTTCCATTATACTTAGGGAAAGTTTTTGTTCAAATGAAACTGAAAACGACCCCTTTACCTTAGGACCCACCATACCAATTAAACCGGAAACATCGCCCTTCGCAGTTTTTCCGTTTTTCTTGTTGGGTTTGCCGGGAGTTAACTCTGTCGAGGCCATGGTGCCTAATACATTTCGCAACGAAGTGATAAAAGGGTTGACGAATTCAACATTCATAGACATTCATCCTGATTATTATTTGTTCGTGATTCCATTACGCTATTGTTAATAGCGGTTAAACCGGAGTACTTCAACAACAGCTAGCACGCGAAGTAATGCCTGCTAGTTGACTGCGTGCACTCGTATGACACAGAGTTTAGCATCGAGCCTTCAACTATGCGACTTGAGGATCATAAACCTTCTTCATTTTGATTGATGAACAACACCGCTAGACATGCTATCCGCACTTCATGTTCGATGGTATAATTCAGCCTTGTTTAACGGTGCTCAATAATATCAGATGATATTCACACGCATCAATGCAACCTTCTGTTACCGTGGTTACAGTATTTATTAACTTGCCAAAGGAGCGTTTATTACCGTGCCTCATAAGCAACTTGACCGCCGATTCAGTGTCGCTCCCATGCTGGATTGGACTGATAAACATTGCCGTTACTTTTTACGTCAGCTCACCTCACATGCCTTGTTATATACTGAAATGGTCACTACAGGTGCAATCATTCATGGTAAAGGGGATTACCTTAGCTTTAATTCAGAAGAACATCCCGTCGCTCTTCAACTCGGGGGGAGCGACCCAAGCGAAATGGCGCATTGTGCCGAGAAAGCTCAACACTATGGTTATGATGAGGTGAATATTAACGTTGGGTGCCCATCAGATCGTGTTAAAAACGGTCAGTTTGGTGCGTGCCTAATGGCATCTCCAGAGGTTGTTGGCGCTTGTGTCAAAGAGATGTCACGAGCTGTTGATATTCCGGTGACAGTCAAATCCCGAATTGGTATTGATGACATGGATGAATATGAGGATTTAACCCGCTTTATTGATGTTGTTAGTGAAGCTGGGTGCGAGGTTTTTATTGTGCATGCACGTAAAGCTTGGTTACAAGGCTTAAGCCCAAAAGAAAATCGTGATATTCCGCCTCTGAATTATCCCCGCGTTTATCAATTAAAGGAACAGTTTCCCCATCTAGACATTTCGATTAATGGTGGAATCAAAACCTTAGCAGAAGCGCAAGCACATTTAGTGCACGTTGATGGCGTTATGATGGGAAGAGAAGTTTATGCTAACCCAAGCATTCTCGCAGATATTGATCACCACATTTACGGTGGCGTTGAGCGTCCACTTGAT
>CAXRGH010000035.1:0-15575 GCA_964230195.1 Alteromonadaceae bacterium | reverse complement strand
GCCGGACTGTTCTGACGGGCAACGCCTACAGTGATGTGGCCTTCGTCAAACGACTTACCTGCAACAACACTAAAGCTTGATTGGCTGTTAGCGTCAACGTCAAAACTATTTGAAGTCTGTAGGTTGATATCTACACCATCGAAGTCTTTCTTGGTAATAATGTTAACTACACCAGCTACTGCATCTGCACCATAAGTAGCAGAAGCACCGTCTTTCAACACATCGATGCGTTCAATCATTGATGCCGGAATACTCTGGAAATCACTAGAAACTGGACGACGACCATTCACCAAAACAAGCGTTCGTGAAGAACCTAAACCACGAAGTTCAACGAACGTACCACCTGAGCCACCGTTGTTGGTCGTGGTCATTGTTGGAGAACCAGACATGATTGCACTGCTCTGAAGGAATTGACCTACGTCTTGTATACCTTGAACTTCCATTTCCACTGCTGTAATTGTCGTTACAGGAGAAGACGACTCCAACTGAGAGCGTTTAAGGCGAGAGCCCGTAACGGTAATTTTTTCGACTTCTGTCGCCGCTTCTTCTTCTTGAGCAACTACGTTTGCACTGAACGCAGTCGCGCTTGCAGCACCAAACATAGCTGCTAAGCGAATCGCTTTGCTAAGTTTTGTATTTGTAAACATTTGTTGTTCTCCCGTATCACCGTATTAAACGCGATACAATGTTGTTGTTGAATTGTTATAAACGGAATCTTGATGTTCCTGTCGTGTTTTTAGCACAACAGTATTTTGTAATCAAACATTTGTTACAAATTTATTCCAACAACATTGATAAATAATCACTTTGGTTATATGCGATTACGCCCAAAGTACTATAAACACTGAGGCCAGCCAGATTTAAACACCATAAAATGGCAAGCAGGTCGGCAACATTTAGAAACATTCTCAATAAAAGGCTAAGCCTTTGTTACATTTGAACATTGAATATGTTTGGCTTTGCGAAAGTGTATTGAAGAGGATTTAGCAGAGTGTCTATTTTTCACACAATAGTGTAATGATTTCGATACAAAGGGGCAATTTCGTTACTTTCCACATCTAAAAGCGGTTAATAAATCGTCAGAGAAACCATTGATAGAAGCGCCGTACAAGCAGGCCTTTGGACCGAAATACCAATCCAAAGGAGTCTGCTCAATGTCTCGACTAAACCTGATGAAAATGAAAATCTAAAGATTGCTTTACTGCCGTCGGCAATTCTGGTAGTGCTGATTTCGGCAATAGGAACGTTGCCATGCTAAAAAAATCAGTAAATATCCGATTTGATTCAGTGGTGCGTTTTAGATAGGTATGGCCAGAAGAACCACCCGTGCCAATTTTTGTTCCCAACATACGTTGAACCATCATAGCGTGTCGATATCGCCAAAGTGTCAGATTTTCATCTATTTCGGTTAACAATGTAATAAGTTGGTGAGGCAAGTGGAATAAAGGCTCTTCTGAATATTGTTGGATAAACAAAGCTGATAGTAATGCTTTCTGACTCAGCCTAAATTTACCTTGCTCTTGAACTTGACGGTATTGTTGTTCGTCAAACAATGCCTCAAAACTTGCCGCAGTGCCTGAAAGATCACTCAACTCCTTCTCTTTTTCTTGCGAACTTAGCGTCGGGTTGGTTTCAATAATGTCACGGTCGTTTTCTAACATCTTATCTGTTGCTTGTTTATAGGATTCCCAGAACTTAAACTCGCCAAATTCGAGTACCGGCATACGCTCTAGCCAAGCTTCAACCAACTCAAATAGGCTAGTTTTGGATTCGAGGGCTTGCAGAAACACTCTATCTTCATTATTTAACCGTGTATAAAACTGTTGTTGGTCAAAGTCGATACGATATTTGGATTTCAGACCCAAGCCAATTTCTAACATTTTAAATTGAATACTCTGAAAACCTGAGGCAGGAACCAGATAATCGCGAAACGACAAAAAATCTTGAGGTGTCATGGTTTCCATGACTGATATTTGGTCGTTCATCAAGCGCTGTATGGTGGTTACGCGCTTCAGTCGGTGGACAACAACCGTCAACTCTTGATCTTTGACCTGGCATTGAGAAAAAATATCGATAACCGATGACAGCTCATGCAAAACTTGCTTAAACCAAAGCTCATAGACTTGATGCACAATAATAAACAAGGTCTCGTCATGAGCAGCTTCACCATACTTGGTACTCTCTAACGCCTGAGCTGATAGTATTTTCTCTAACTGCAAGTAATCGCCGTAATAAACGGGCTCTATGTTCTTTTTCATACCTTCTCTCTCGTTATCTTGTTACAGGTTGCGGAGCTTGCGTAACACCTGACAAACACACAGTTTTGCACTACTTTAAAACAGTAGATATTTTATTGTAAGGATTATCATGAAATTTGATGCAGATATTCATAATGTATATGAACACTTGGTAATGGAAGAGTTGAACAATTTTAATTCGGAAGATTATGCCAGTGACTACATTGCCGACCTGATCTGTTTAATTCTCAATCAACTTCCCCCACGTTACATCAGACACGATGTTGATCTGGCTTTCTATCAAACAACCAGCGAAAAACATCACATGATGCTTCAAGTAAAGACAGCCGTACACAAAGCAGTGAAGTTTCTTGAGGAGCACAAAAATCAAGCAATCTCATAAAAGCAGTTGAAGGTACACAGGTTTGGGTGGCAACCCCATCAGCCACATCTCGGCACATGAGTCGTTTGCTGCGGCTGCTCCCTTCCGGGCCTGACCGAGTCCACAAAGTATCATTGCGAGAGGACCAACGGGGTCACCATAGAAATGACGTTGATCACTATCAACCCGGGCATTATCACTCATGCCCTAAGTAGATGCAACCTCAAAAGCCTTCCTTGCAGTCCTACCTGATCAATAATTAAACAAACCACCGCCTAGGGTTAGCTTGATGCCCCACATTGCTGAAACCGTTCTTCTGCCATCGCATTCGCTACCAAGTTCGTGGGAAGATTATTAGTATCTGCTCGTTGTAAAACTTGCACAACAGTATTTCCAATTGACTCAAGGTGCTGTTTCAACTTTTCGGGCGAACTTTCGATTCGTTGATGATGAATATCAATAATGCCACCAGCGTTTAATATATAGTCCGGCGCATAAGCAATGCCTTTTTGTTTCAAAATACGCCCGTGACGCTCTTCCTCCAACTGATTATTCGCAGCACCCGCAATCACTTTGCATTGTAACCGCTCAATTGTGCTGTCATTTATGATTGCACCGAGCGCACAAGGCGCGAATACATCAGCTTTCACGTCATAGATATCATCAACGTCAACGACCGTTGCATTGAATGCTTTCGCCGCGCGCTGTGATAACTCTGTATCGATATCGGTCACAGTTAGTCTTGTCCCAGCCTCTGACAGTAACTTTGCAAGACGAAAGCCGACATGTCCCATCCCTTGAATAGCAACATGTAATTGCTCCAGAGGCTTTTTCAATTGATACGCCACCGCCTCTTTTAATCCAACAAATACACCATACGCGGTTGCCGGTGCTGGATTCCCATCTGCAGGCTCACCTAAATAATTAAAGTGTGCAAAATGCCCTCCAACGTAGTCGCATTGTTCAGCCATTAAATTCAAGTCGTGAACACTCATGCCAGAATCTTCTGCGGTAATGTATTCTCCCCTCAATAATTGCACGCGTTGTCCCATCGCACGCATCATTGCGTCAGTTTTTTGTATTTTAGGATCACCAATAATCACCGCTTTACCACCGCCTAGCGGAAGGTTGGCCATTGCGGCTTTGTACGTCATCCCCTTTGCCAACCGCAGCACGTCAGTCAGCGCATCTTCGCTTGATGCATACGGATACATTCGGCACCCCCCTAACCCCGGGCCAAGGCGAGTATTATGTACTGCAATAATGGCACGAAGTCCCGTTGTTTGGTCAGTAAAGTAATGAACACTTTCATGTTCATCAAACGCCGGATTGTTGAAAACTGACATGTTAATATTTCTCCTACTAATCAACACTATATTCCGTTGAGTATCAAACTTTCATCATCACTCATATTTTAAATTACCTGACAGTGATAACGCATTTATACTAAATACTTCTTCAAATCAGGATATTTATTCTAAAAAAACCGTTGCAATGAGGACACTAAGACGGAATCATAAGCTCATAGCACAATAACAACAGCAATTTGAATGAAAATCGACAAATTTGACCAAGAAATCCTTAGGGTCTTACAAAAAGACGCAACCGTATCTATGGCAGACTTGAGCCAGCGTGTTGGACTGTCTCATACGCCCTGCTGGCGTCGAGTAAAACGCCTTGAATCCGAAGGTTACATAAAAAATAAGGTTACCATCCTTGACGGTAAAAAACTTAACCTTGGAGTGAGCGTTTTTATTTACGTCACCTTAAAAAGTCATGACGAATCCTCGTTAAACCAATTTGAAGTTGCCGTTCAAGATATCGAACATATAGTCGAATGCCATACTACAAGCGGAGAAAAGGACTACATGTTAAAAGTCGTAGTTGAAAGCATTGAATCCTACGAACTATTGCTCAAGGGAACCTTGACGCACCTTCCGTTTGTTGAACATATCAGTTCAACTTTTGCACTCAAGCAAGTCAAAAACACGACTGAACTTCCCATTTAAACTCATAGTGTTCAAGCAGCCCGCCACCCTCTATTGGGCGTCGGGTTGGTTATCCGGATATGCCTTTTGAACAAAAGGTAGTGAAACGGCATATTCGCAGATTGACATCAATTTGGGGTAAGCCCTCATGGACACCCCAAAGCGTTTAGCATTGTAATATTGAGGCAGCAGACACACATCAGCGAGGGTGAAAGAGTCACCAAAGCAAAATAGTCCACCGTGCTCTGACACTCTTAATTCGAGCGCAGCAAACGTTTCGTGTACCCACCGAGAAATCCAAGCTAACTTGTCACCATTCATCCCCTGATCAGGATTATCGATGGCTTGCAGAATACGCAGGTTAGTGATGGGCTGTAAATCCATGGCTAAATCATGAGCGAAAGCCAATATTCGAGCACGTAACCTTGGCTCATCTGGCAGTAGCGATGGACTGTCTGCGTCGATGGATTCAAGATAATCAATGATGGCTAATGATTGATTTAATGTTAACTCACCATCGACCAAACATGGCACTAGACCCGCTGGATTCAATCGTTTAAAACCCTCACTATGTTGTTCACCGCCATTGTTAACTAAGTGTACTGAACGGTAGTCAAACTCAATCCCTTTATAGTGAAGGGCGAGCCGCACACGATAGCTCGCCGATGAGCGCCAATAGCCATACAATATCATGCTATGCCTTCACAACTTTCTGTTCGATTGTTCCAAAGATATTCATCCCCTCATCGTCTAACATTTCAATTTTTATGGTGTCGTTAAATTTCATAAAGGCAGTTGATGGTTTACCATCATTGATAGTCTCAATCATTCTGCGCTCAGCAATACACGAGTACCCTACGCCCCCTTCCTCAATAGAGGAGCCGTGCTCCGTACCTTGTTTGTTAGAAACAGTCCCCGAACCGATAATTGCACCCGCCCCAAGATTTCGACTACGAGCAGCATGAGACACTAATTTAGCAAAGTTAAATGTCATGTCTTCACCCGCTTGTGGCTTACCGAATAATTGACCGTTATATGTGCTTAACAAAGGTAAGTGGAGTTTTTCATCTCGCCAATGCTGACCCAACTCATCCGGCGTGACAGCGACTGGAGAAAATGCTGATGCGGGTTTTGATTGAAAGAAACCAAAACCTTTAGCAAGTTCTTCTGGAATAAGCCCACGTAATGACACATCGTTAACTAGCATAACAAGTTTAATATGATCGCCAGCATCGTCAGCTGAAACAGACATAGGAACGTCATCAGTGATGACTGCAATTTCACCCTCAAAATCAATACCCCAGTCATCACTCGGTAATTCGATATCCTGACGAGGCCCGATAAAGTCATCTGATCCACCCTGGTACATTAGAGGGTCGGTCCAAAATGATGGCGGCATCTCTGCGTTTCGCGCTTTTCTGACTAGCTCAACGTGATTCACATATGCGCTACCATCTGCCCATTGATACGCTCGTGGTAAGGGCGACAGACACTGTTGCTGATCGAATACTATTGCGTCAGAACAGTTGCCATTGTTGAGTTGTTGATACACATCCATTAATGCTTCACTACAGTCACTCCAATGATCGATTGCTTGTTGGAGAGTAACGGCGATTTCAGGTACTGCCACTGCGTGAGTTAACTGACGGTTCACGACCACCAATTGCCCGTCCCGTGTGTTATTATCTAACGTTGCTAATTTCATCTAACTATCCTAAAGAAGGCTCATCGCCAACTGTTTACGTAATCTGTGTTCTCTACCGATGAAGCCTCATCGCTGACGGTTAGAGCGTCTCTGGTATCAAGCATCACTGCAACTTCGTCAGTGAAAACTTTTGGCGCCGTCTGTGCTTTCTCGAACGCCTTGGGGTGCGGACCATGCGCAAAGCCACAAGGATGAAAAGTCACCATTCCAGCATCAATATTGTCGCGACTAAAAAAGTCGCCCTCGTGATAGAAGAGCACTTCGTCATAGTCAGAATTACAATGATAAAACGGTACTTTGAGTGCACCTGGGTCGCTTTCAATTGGACGTGGCACAAAAGTGCATACAACAAAACGTGAAGCAACAAACGTCGTGTGCGCCGATGGCGGCAGATGATACCGATGACTCATTAACGGACGTATATCTCGCCAATTAAGCTTTACAACACTCAAATCACCGTGCCAACCAATCGCGTCAAGCGGATTAAATGGATATGTAATAACGGACACTTGATTGTGCCTTTTAACCGCAACTTTCCATTCGTTTTCATCTTGCTGCGCAATAAAGCTTTCATTGATTTTCGGCGTCTCTAATACCGCAGGATCAAATACTGCGTGATTTCCAACCATGCCCTTTTCAGGTAATTGATAGCTATCATTAGTCGCCTCAATCATCAGTATCTGCATGGGCTCATGAGGTTCAAGTCGCCACATGGTATTGCGAGGCAGCAACACGTAATCACCTTTGGTAACCGCGAGATGGCCAAAATCGCAAAACAAGTCGGCACTGCCTGCATGGATAAATAACAGGTCATCACCGTCGGCATTTGCCACCAATTCTTCCATGTTATGGTCGCAATGCCACATTCGGAAACGACAATGAGCGTTATGCAATACTGAATTGACCATCCAAGGGATAGCACCGTTTGCTCGTTCCAACGCATTGAGGTCAAAGGCTCTAGGACGTAATTCACCTTGCCAATCACTCCATGCCGTTGGTGGATGTTTGTGATGGAAATGAGCTGCTGGCCCAAAAAAGCCACTGCGTCCCATTTCACGCTCGAACACACCTTGCGGTGGAAAGTCCGCATGGGCTTGCTTGGATGTCACACCTTCCGAACGTGGAAAGTTAATCCACTTACGCATTGTTCAATACTCCACGACGAATTTGGTCTTCTTCGATTGATTCGAATAACGCTTTAAAGTTACCTTCCCCAAAACCTTCATTGCCCTTGCGCTGAATAATTTCAAAAAAGACTGGACCAATCACGGTATCAGTGAAAATTTGCAATAAAATACCGTCTTTTTCCGGCGCTCCATCAACCAAGATTTTCAATTCTCTCAACTCATCAAGGTCTTCACCGTGACCTGCTACGCGTTCATCCACTTTCTCGTAATACGTATCGGGGGTATGCATAAACGCCATACCGCGCTCCCTCAATGTACGGACTGTCTTAAAAATATCGTCTGTCGATAACGCAATGTGCTGAATTCCCTCACCATTGTATTCACGAATAAACTCTTCAATTTGGGACTTATCATCTGAAGACTCATTGATTGGAATACGGATTTTTCCGCATGGGCCTGTCATCGCTTTACTCACCAAACCAGTAAGCTTACCTTCAATATCGAAATAGCGGATCTCTCTGAAGTTTGCAATCTTCTCATAGAAGGTAGCCCACACTGCCA
This sequence comes from Alteromonadaceae bacterium, assembly GCA_964230195.1. Lineage (GTDB taxonomy): Bacteria > Pseudomonadota > Gammaproteobacteria > Enterobacterales > Alteromonadaceae > CAXRGH01. The sequence goes on along the minus strand of CAXRGH010000035.1, from coordinate 7,575 downwards.
TATTTCCACGTTTCACGTTGTGCGTAAGGTGATCAAGCACGTTTAAGCCAACGTCGGCGTCAGCCATCTTTTGTTTCCAATCAGGATAGAATTTGAAATCAATATCGTAAATTGATTCATCTTCATATCGATCGACAAAATACAAGGTACTTTCACCGATACCGTAAACCGCAGGTATGTTGAGTTCCATCGCACCAAGGTTGCCAACAAACTGCTTGGCTCCATTATTCAACGCGTGCTCGAGAGCTTGCTGAGAATTAGCAACACGGAATGCCATACCACAAACACTCGGCCCATGCTCACGTGCAAAGTCCTCTGCTTGTGACGCTGGCTCTGCATTAACAATAAAGTTGACATCACCCTGCTTAAACAGCCAAACGCGTTTAGAACGATGTTGTGCTACTTCAGCAAAACCCAGATTCGAAAACAATTGTTTAAGGGCTTCAATGCCCGCATCGTCTGCAGCGGTATACTCAACAAACTCGAATCCGTCACAACCTAAAGGATTAATAGAACTAATTTCTTGTGCCATGGTGCTTTCCTGATGTTAATTTTTAGTAAAATAAGTGCTGTAAAATAAACATCAAATGAGGGGAAATAGAAAGTTTTTGAAGGCGATTGTTAACAAGGTGTCGGAGTAGAATTTTGTACACAAAAATGTACAGGGCACGATTTACCCAAAAAAAAAGCGCCTAACATGATGATTCAGCGCTTCGTTTGTATCGAAATCACTACATTGCGTAATTAAATCTTTACATCATTCTTGTTGATGCCATATTCGCGCAACTTGTTGGCAATAGCGGTGTGGCTCAACCCGAGTTTCTTTGCCAGTTGGCGTGTACTTGGGTAGGATGGATATAAACTCCTCAAAAGATTCATCTCAAATCGTTTGACCTCTTGCTCCAATGTTCCCATTGTCATTTCATCAAACAGATTAATAGTGCTCGAGGCAGCCGGAAGCTGAAGATGTTGTCGTTCGAGTACATTACTCTCCAGTAGAGACAACGCTCTAAAAATCACATTATCTAACTGGCGTACGTTACCTGGCCATGGATACCGTTGAATGTATTCACTGCAGGATTTCGATAAAGTCGGTAAAGGAATTCCATGACGTAAAGCATGACTCTTGATAAATTGAAGGGCTAGTGGCAAGACATCTGCTTTTCTATCTCTAAGCGCTGGAATCGTAAGGTTAAAAACATTAAGTCGGTAATACAGATCTTCACGGAACTCTTTTTCTCGCACCATTTGTGACAAATCTTTATGGGTGGTACAAATAAAACGTACATCAACCACCACCTCTTTCTCGTCACCGATACGGCGAAACTTGCCATCCTGAAGCAAACGTAACAACTTTGATTGTAACGCGTGAGACATATCGCCTACTTCATCTAACAAAAGAGTGCCGCCTTGTGCTTGTTCCAGCAACCCCATTTTTGCTTCAGCGCTACCAAAGGCGCCTGGACCGTACCCAAACAGTTCAGTCTCCGCAACATTATCAGGGATTGATGCGCAATTCAGAACCATGAAAGGCTGATCAGCGCGGCGACTTGCTTTATGACACGCGTTTGCCAACAACTCTTTACCTGTGCCGGTTTCCCCGAAAATAATCAGCGGAGCGTCAAGTTGTGCCATCCTTCGGGCTTCGTTGACTAGTTTCTTCATTGGCAGACTTTTAGCTGACACAGATTCAAATAAGTCGTTTTCAGAGTCACTTAATGCATTAATTTGCTGACCCAATCTAAACTCAGATTTCAATAGAACAACTGCACCCGCCAGCACTGACTCGCCAACCCTGTCGCCCGCCACTCTCACCGGAAGCAGTTCAGTCACATATTCTTGTTGATGCAATTTCACTTTGCAATGTAAAGGATCAGAAGGCCCTTTATCTAACCAACGTTGTATATTATACCCTGTCACTAAATCACTTATATGCTTGCCGTGGATATTTTGCTTTTCAAGTCCAATGATCGAGCTAGTTACATCGTTTGCAAGTAATATAAAACCCTTTGGGTCAATCGAAAACACAGGTTCAGGCAATGTGTTTAACACTGCTCCTAGCTGATTTCTTTCACGTTCGATGGGCAATGCAGGTGCGGTACGAACATCTTCGACTCCAGGAATTCTTCGTATTTTAGGCATTAAATCCTGAAAATCAGAAAAATCAATAGAAGGAAAGTGGAGGTAAATCTTGCCAACAGGATCGATTTCGATCCCTCTTAAATCAATTTCGTAACCAACTAATATATCGAGTACGTCTTGGGTTATCCCGAGACGGTCATCGCACGTTATCTGAAGACGCATAAACTACCTTTAACTACTCATGTGTAAAGAGAGTATTACACCTAACTGGTACGATGTCTACAGAATATTAGCGACTTTGAACGAAAGTCTTTATACCACTATCACGCTAGCTTGCATGAGGCAAATTAAAGTCTGACATATTAAGGGTGCCGAGTTCAATCGCTTTATCAACATAGGACATAATATCCATGTCAGCTAAAGCGTAGAGTTGTTCGATACTTTCTAACACATAGTAGACTGGCTGTATCTGATCAATGCGATAAGGAGTTCTTAGCACCTGCATAATGTCAAAGGGTAAACGCTTGGCTTCATTGGAATCTAGTGCGTGAATGGTCTCACCTGGAGAAGACAAAATCCCTCCTCCATAAATCCGCACACCGTCTTCTGTTTGGACTAAACCAAACTCAACCGTGAACCAGTAAAGTCTTGCTAAGAAGACACGTTGCTCTTTCGTCGCATTTTTACCGAGTTGACCATATCTATGAGTGAATTTTGCAAAGGCTGGATTTGTTAGCAACGGACAATGACCAAATATTTCATGAAAAATATCGGGCTCTTGGAGATAATCGAAATCTTCTCGAGTACGGATGAACGTCGCAACAGGAAACTGCTTGTTGGCCAACAAGCCAAAAAATTTATCAAAATTAATTAGCGCTGGCACGGCAGCGACCTGCCATCCGGTATGTTGCTGTAAATGATGGCTCATATTGGGTAATTGAGGAACGGTATCATTTGCAAAATGGAGTCGATCCAAACCGTCAATGTACTCGTTGCAAGCACGCCCCTTCAGCAGCAGTTTTTGTCGAGCAACTAAATCATGCCACACCGCATTTTCTTCGACAGACCATTGGATCATGCCGTTTTGGTCAGGTTGGTGAGATTGATAGTGACTCGCTTTCATATAGAACACCTTCGTGGCTAAAAACAACGCAATCATGCTAATAGTTGGAAGAAATGATCACAAAAATTTTACGTTTTACCTTGGAGTAAGCTCGTGTAACAAGTTGTTTACAAAGACACAAATATCACGATAAATCAGCGACTAAAAACACTTCAGGTTGAGCTAATTAGTGTGACTAACCACAAGTCATTGTAGCGTTTTGAGAGGTGAGGAATTCACCATGGACATGATAGAAAAGGCTATTAACATGGCTCGATTTTTTTGATTGGCAAAAAAAAACGCCCTTTCGGGGCGTTTTACTATTAACAGTCTTTTACAGTTTTTTGAACTCTCGGTGTAGCGAGAATTCTTTCGAAGTCACCACTTCTTCAACTCTACGAATACGACCTTCAATTTCATCAAAAGAACGTTTTAGTTCGTTGAGTACTATGCTAGAGCTCTCTCCTGCTTGCCATACTGTTTCCTTCAAAGTGGGAACTGAACCAGATTCTGTTTTTTCTTCAGAACGCTTACTTTCCCCACCCAGAACGGTTGTACGTTTACCATTGCAAGGCTCCAAGATGAACCAAGCTAACATGTATCCAACAAAGACGACATTTGGAACGAGTATTAATCCGGAAAACATGACGATTCGGACTAACCATAGCTCCCATCCCCAATGAGACGCCAAACCAGCACAAACACCAAATATTTTTCCGTTAGTGGTATCTCTGCACAAGTCCTTCTTCATATTACGCCCTCTCTCGCCAATCCGGAACTTCAGCGTCTAAAATCGCTTCCAACGTTTTCAAACGCTCACTCATCCGCTCTGATTTTTGTGTCAATAGGACAAGAGCTTCAGTTTCTTCTTTGGAAAGGCCTCGGTTAACCTTGCTTTGACTGCGATAATGAAGTACCAACCAGATTGGCGCTACAATCACCATGAAGACAATCACTGGTACGACTAAAAATTCAACAACACTCATAATATTTAACAGTTGCTCCCTACTATATGTTAAGACCGAGCAATTATTGTTTTGCTACTTTGTTTTTTAACGCTTCCAATTCAGAATTAATCGCATCATCCGATTCCAAATCAGCAAATTCATCTGCTAGAGAGCGCTCGCTATTAGTATAGCTTTCTACCTCAGACTCAATATCATCAATTTTACGCTCATATCTGTCGAAACGGTCAGCAGCGTCACTGGCACGATAATCGTCAAGTTTTTGTTGAACTTTTAAACGGTTAGAAGCAGTTTGTTTGCGCAGTATTATTGATTTTTGACGTTGCTTGGCATCAACTAACTTTGTCTGCAGCATTGACACTTCTTCCTGAAGCTTTGAGATCTGTTCGTCAAGTAACGTCAATTCTTTGCTCAATGCTTCATTGCGTTCAACGGCTCTATGCTTAGCCGATAATGCTTTTCTCGCCAAATCCTCGCGCTCTTTTGAAATTGCCAACTCCGCTTTTTCTTGCCAGTCATTCAATTCTTCTGTATTGCGTTCGATTTGACGTTGTATGTCTTTCTTGACGGCAATAGATTTAGCTGAATTAGAGCGTACCTCAACTAACGTGTCTTCCATTTCTTGAATAATCAGACGAACCATTTTTTCAGGATCTTCTGCCTTATCCAACAACGAATTGATGTTTGAGTTAACGATATCTGTAAATCTAGAAAATATACCCATATTCTTATGTATCCTAATTTGAATAATCCTGGTGTCGACTAATTACATTCAATATTCAGACCAACATTTAAAAAACAATTAAACCACTGAAAAACAAGGCTTTTTATTCTTTCCTTATTCTCGCATATTTTTAGGTTTGTGTTATCATGCTATTTATTAGTGAATTACACCAAATTTGAGCAATTTATGGAAACTGCAAATCAGCAAGGGAATATGCTAGGCCAATCTAACGCATTTTTGCGTGTTTTGGAACAGGTCTCGCAAATAGCCCCGCTAAATAAACCAGTATTGATTATCGGCGAGCGCGGTACCGGTAAAGAATTGATCGCGGCTCGTCTGCACTATCTATCTGAGCGTTGGGATCAAACATATTCAACGCTTAATTGCGCTGCGCTCAGCGAAAGCTTGTTAGAAAGCGAACTTTTTGGTTATGAAGCAGGTGCATTTACAGGTGCATCAAAACGCAGAGAAGGACGATTTGAGAGTGCAGACCGAGGCACTTTATTCCTCGATGAATTGGCAAACACATCTGGCGCGATCCAAGAAAAATTATTGAGAGTCATTGAATACGGTTCATTTGAACGTGTAGGTGGTTCGCGCACTGTGACTGTTGATGTACGACTTGTTGCAGCAACAAACGAAGATTTGCCTTCGCTTGCTGATTCAGGCGAATTCAGAGCGGACTTACTCGACCGCTTAGCATTTGACGTGATCACGCTTCCACCGCTAAGAGAGCGCAAAGAGGATATCATGTTGCTAGCAGAACATTTTGCTATCAACATGGCGAGAGAAATGAAACTCGAATTGTTCAGCGGATTTACAGCAAAAGCCCAATCAATCCTTATGGAGCATGACTGGCCGGGTAATATTCGAGAATTAAAAAATGTTGTTGAGCGAGCGGTGTACCGAAATAACAACCCACACCTTCCAGTACATAAAATTGTTCTGGATCCTTTCGAGTCAGATTTCCGTCCCCAAAAACGAGTCAAAACACAAGACAGAATACAAACTGTTGATAAAATACCAGAGCGCAATCCAGTTACTGAATCATTGGATGTTGGACAATCACCCAATAAGCCATCTGAAGCACCTGACACATCAACCTATAACCCATTGAATTCACTGGCATACCCCGTTGATTTAAAGAGTATGTCACAACAGTTTGAAATACAACTTATCAAACAAGCTCTTGCTGACAATCAATACAGTCAAAAAAAGACGGCTGAAAAGTTAAGTTTGACCTATCATCAATTGAGGGGCTATTTGAAAAAATATCAAATCATTGATGGCGCTCAGGACATATAAGTGTGAATGTTCATAATCCGACTTGCTACTTTTTAATAACATTTTTGTGTGTATTGGGCGGTTGTTCCGACTATAACAATACTATCGTTCAAGAAGGGATTGTCTATTGCTCTGAAGGCTCTCCATCTACTTTTAATCCTCAATTAGATACTTCCGGGACAACGATAGATGCGACTGCGTATCAGTTATACGACCGATTACTCAACTACGATCCAGAAACAAATCGAATTGTTCCTGGACTCGCGAGCAGCTACAAAGTCAGCAAAGACGGACTTGTATACACGTTTCAACTGCGCAAAAATGTGAGTTTCCACACGACTTCCTATTTCACGCCGTCTCGATATTTCAATGCTAGAGACGTGTTATTCAGTTTTAATCGTTGGAAAAATGACAGGCATACTTTTCACAGTGTCTCTGGGGGTAACTATCCTTATTTTGATAGTTTGAAGCTGAAAGACAATATTGTTTCAGTCAATCTCATAAACGGGTACCGTGTCGAAATAATATTAGCACAACCAGACAGCTCATTCTTAGCCAATCTTGCGAGCGATTTTTCAATTATTTTGTCAGCCGAATATGCAAGAAACCTGAAAAAAATCGATCGAAAATCTGAAGTCGACACGCTCCCCATTGGCACCGGCCCATACAAGTATAAAAGTTATCAACAAGGTCAGCACATTCGCTTTGAGCCACATGAAAGCTATTGGAAAGATAACGAACAGCGTGAACCACTCATTTTTGATATCACACGTAGTAGTACACTTCGAATAGGAAAACTACTCAGTGGAGAATGCGATGTTATTGCCTTTCCAGGTAATGAAGACCTCGAATTTCTGTCTGACGTACCGAGTATCACGGTGCAAAGTAAACCTGGTTTAAATGTTGGCTTTTGGGCATTCAATACAAAGAAAGCGCCTTTCGATGATCGTCGCGTACGCACTGCATTAACTATGGCAATCGACCGCGACGCCTTGATCAACACCATCTATTTTGACAATGCGATTAAAGCAAAAGGGTTAGTGCCGCCATCCTCTTGGGCCTATGATCCCAGTCAAAGCGTCCCAACCTATAGCCCACAACTTGCAAAACAACTATTAGCTGAAGCTGGATATGCCGATGGCTTTGAAATGGATATCTGGGCCATGCCAATCCAGCGAGCATACAATCCGAATGCGCTAAAAATGGCTGAACTGATGCAAAGTTACTTGGCTGACGTCAATATCAAAGTCAATATTATTCATTATGCATGGTCAACATTTCGTAAACGTGTCAGTGATAAGACTTATGATTCAGTGTTGATTGGCTGGACAGCAGATAACCTAGATCCTGATAACTTTTTCAGACCCGTTCTGACGTGCGATTCAAAGTCTAATCGTTCCAACTGGTGTGATGAAAAC
>CAXRGH010000034.1:0-8988 GCA_964230195.1 Alteromonadaceae bacterium | reverse complement strand
GACATCTCATACATAATTGCCTTGTTAGCTATTGTGTAAACCACCTAACAATATTACTTAGTATTTTTTGAATTCTTCCCATAGGTTGGATTATAAAATCATCAAAAATGAGCTCTGTAGGCTTGTCAGTCTCTTCCAACCGAGCATTCAGTATTCGTAAACTCTCAACACTTAAGTCGAGCTTTGCTTCATTCGGCTGGTAGGTAGTACCTACTGGATAATATGATGCCGGTCGATTCTCCATCTCAATGTGAGAACCCATAATTGCCTTAACTTCATTGTTTTTTGCAAAAGTTGCGAGTTTATTAATACTTTCTCGATAGGATTCCCAGTCTTTAACATAAATTAAGCCAGGGTACAAAGTGTCCCCAGTAAAAAGCCATTTGGTTTCATGATCATAGATAGTTATGCCTTCTTCCTGATGCCCAGGAGTAGGTATGACGGTTAACAGCCTTCCACCTAATTCGATTGTAGCCAGCCCTAGAGGCCAGTCGGAAAAACCAAAAAATTTATGGACCTCTATTGCTGATGGCTTTATCAATTTAACATTAGAGTGCTTCTCAAAAGCATAATCTCCTTGATAATGGTCACTATGTCCATGGGAATGAACAACAAGTATTTCTTTACTAGAGAATTGCTCTTTACCGAGTAACATCTCTATTTCTTTATCTAACGAAGACTCTAGCTTGTCATTTATCGCGCCGGTATCTAACACTAGTATTTTTTGCTCACCGACTAAAACATAAATAAATGGAGCTTCAAAAGTTATGCATTTATTTTGTCTAATGATGATCGTTTTTTCGGAGTGCATATAGGCGTCATGCACAGGCTCCTTATTGTTATCACAATCCGGAGAACCATGAAGCCAAATTGGCTTATCGATTATTGATTTGCGATCGGCTTTTAATGGCCGCTTATTTTCGTCAACATTAGTAACAGGTTGTGCTGAACAACCAGATATCATTAATAGAAAAAATATAGTTATATGAATTTTCATGCTTGCTTCCAGTAGATAGCTAACAGCTTATTAGTGCGCATGTTGATTAAAAAAAATTATCCACAATTTAAAACTGGCATATACCAATAAGTAATTTAAGTAATATTTTCAAAAGACTCACAGGCGAGTGTGGGCCAACTCTTGTTAAAAGTACTAGTGACAACAAAGGCACCAATAAAATGCAGCATGCCCCTGTACCCCTTAGTCGCTCATCAAATTTGTCGATGCTACATTTACTTGAGATAAACCACGAAACGCTATTTCAGATTGATCACCCATACTTATCAGGTACTCATTGGGTGTAAGCGCAATAAATCCTCCTACAAATAGCCTTTCAGTGTTAACTTTATACCAGTGACGCGATCAGAAGAGCACAAGATGCAATACAACTCAGGGTTCGTATGTGATTCAATTTTGTCCACGAATGCTGGTACTTATTCCAGTAATCCATGAGCAAAGCCTCATTACTTTCGCTTGCCTTCAACTTATTATTCATTGGCACATTACCAAAGGCGGTCACTAAGAACATACCCATGATATAGGCCAAAGCCGCTAACATGATTAGACCAGATTTTCCAACCTGCCAGTCTGCCAAGGACCAGACAATCAACCCGGCGTACCAGAGTGTTGATCCGAAAAAAATGGGTAGGAAAATCGTATTAACGATTACATCGTTAATTTTGTTCATCGCCTGCGCAGCTTGAAGCGCAGGCAATTCATTAAGTGATTTCATGATAACCGCAGAAAATGCGAGATAAATACCGGACATCAGGCCGGTCAGGATAATGAGTAGAATCAGCATTTTTGATGCCCTCCAAGATTTTGTTGTATTAACTAGAGTAAGTTCTAGTCTTCGATAGGGTATTTTTCCTCTGCCCAGGTACCCTTGTTTGCAGCTGCTTTAACATAGCTAGAAAACCTTCGGGCAGGTCGACCGAGCACCTTCTCAACCGTGTCGGTGACAGATTCGTTTCTCCCATCGAGCACATTGACAAACAACTCATTGATCAACCACGCAATATCTTCCGGCAGACCATCGGTTCTCGCTGCTTCAAGATAGGTTTCTACAGGAAGTGTTGTAAATCGAATGTCACGACCGCTGGCAGTTACTATTGTTTCGACACAGTCGAAAAATGACAGGAGTTCAGGCCCGGTTATTTCAAGTAATCGATTGCGCAACTCATGTCTGGTCAGTGCTGCAACAGCAACTGCGGCAATATCATCCACATCAATGAACGGCTCTGTTGCTTTAGGTTCAGGTAAGACGAGTTCTCCTGCCTTGAGTCCATCATGCATAAAGCTCTCGCTAAAGTTTTGCATAAACCAGCTAGCACGAACAATATTCCACTCCAATCCACTGGATATAACAACGTCTTCGGCTCGTTGTGCACCTTCTTCACCGCGCCCGGAAAGCAACACGAGATGTTTGATACCGCAAGCCTTTGCCAAGTCTACAAGAGCGCGAATATCGTCTTCAGCACTCGGAACAGCTAGATCTGGAAAGTAAGTTACATACACGGAGTGAAGACCTTCTAACGCAGCTTTCCAAGTGGTTCTGTCAGTCCAGTCAAAGGAGCGGTTATTGTCAGCTTTTACACCTCTTGATAAGCCCCGTGTTGAATGACCAAGTTGCTCCAATTGATTGAGTACTCGAATACCTGTTTTTCCTGTTGCGCCAACAACGCCTATGATTTCGTTTTTCATCTCTTACACCTTTTTAAGTATTGAGTGTTTAGTGTTTGAACCACTTGTTAAGTGATGAACTTAGTCTACGAGATCAAAGCTTGATGATTAATGCTTATATCTCTATATTTATTTGCAGTTTGTCTAAAGTGATGGAGCTACTCATGGAAACAAAACATCAGCGCAACATTCCTAAATCGAAAGATATACTGGGAGAAACCCTTTACTCGCTGAGATTAAATGGGGTGATGTATGCCAAGTCAGAACTAACAGCACCTTGGGGAATGGACATGCCACCGATGAATGGCAAGATGATGTTTCATATTGTGACGCATGGTTGCTGCTGGCTGCGATTTCCTGATCGGGAGAGTCTATTCTTGCGACCAGGTGAGTTAGCTTTGTTACCCAGAGGCGAAGGGCATGTGATCGCATCGGAAGAGCATCAAGAGGGCAAGCCGTTTTTCGATGTCCCCGTGAACAAACTTTCTGAACGATTCGAATTTGTGCGTTATGGTGGTGGTGGTGAAGAAACTCTTTTGACCTGCGGCGTACTCAGTTTCGACCATGCTGTCGGTCAAAAACTAGTATCGCAACTACCCCGGTATATTCATATGAAAAGTGAAAATGGTCGGTTACCAGGGCAACTCCAGCCTCTCATACAGTTAATGGCCGAAGAGGCCAAGACTCTTGGTACAGGTGGTGAAACCGTGGTGGCACACCTAGCTGATATTATTGTTATTCAAGCGATACGCTATTGGGTTGAACATGCAAAAGAGGCTAGTAAGGGGTGGCTCGGCGCACTAAAAGATCCCAAAATTGGTAAAGCATTAGCGGTCATTCATGCAAAGCCGGAGTCAATCTGGACAGTAGACCGTTTGGCGGAACAAGTTGGTATGTCGCGCTCCGGGTTTTCTGCACGATTTACTCAGGTAATCGGCACCTCAGTAAAACAATACGTGACAGAATGGCGCATGAGCTTGGCTCGGATGAAAATTATGCAGTCACATATGACCTTGTCTGACTTGGCAGAAGAGTTAGGTTATCAGTCAGAGGCCGCTTTTTCGCGCGCCTATAAACGCGTCATGGGTGTGCCACCTCTGCGGCAAAAAGGATAGGGCTAATTTCAAATGTTGAATTGGTAATGAAGGGGTACTTTATCACTGTGCCCCCTATCACTCATAACAAATGCGGCAACGGCCAATAAAACTGCTATTGAAGCAGCGAATATCGCTAATTCTGCACCTAGGATGGTCTTTGACACATTTGGGGAAAGAATGTCTCCCCGTAAAAGTCCGCCATTGCGTGAGCAATTAGCACGTAGCCCGTAACAGTAATGTTTAGATTGCTGCCTAGTCGAATACTTTTATTTGACTAGGCTAGCCATAAAGCGCAACACCAATAGCTTAATTGGTCGCGAGTTTCCAAACCTGATTTCGGCAAAAATCATTGGGGCCAGGTCTTGCATTGTACATCCCTGATAAAAAAAAGGTTGGCGTGATTTTTAAGAGGTTAGCTATACTTTAGCTAAGTTTTTTTGTTTGTTGGGGCTTATGGATGAGTCGATTCAGTGAGGTATTCGTCAAGAGTATAACTGGTTCGGGGCCTTACTACTCGTTTCTCGTTTTTCTGGATAACATCTTTATCAATAAAGCTTGGTTTATCAGTTCTGACTGTGAGTCATAAAAAGAAAATATGAAATAAACTAGGTGTTAAACCGAAGACTCACGACACCAGTATCCTTTCTGTTTTTTTTATCTTATTGATATTTATTTTTAAAATAATTAATGGATGTTTTCTAAATACTTTAACCATGGAGGTTGGTAACAAATCTCTAGATATTCTCCTCATTGTTTAATCGAGAAGTTATGTTTCTTAAATAACACATTGTAAATAACAATATTTATTACTAACGGAAAATGTTTTATGCCTTACAGAAGTTTTTTTGCTTTGGCTTTACTGGGCAGTGTGAGCTTTCAAGCTGATGCACATATTAAAGATAGAGATATTGATTATATGCCTAAACGGGGATACGCAAATACTGTTAGCTCGGAATACGTTATGCCCTCAATAAAGAAAGCTTAAGCCAAGCCAGAAAATTAAAGACCTTGCAAAGCTAAATTTTGATGGTGAAGTCATAGTGCAAAAGCTAACTGAACGTACTTATTGGCTTCAGTATGACTTTTATAGTGTAGTGTTTCATGTAGGTGAAAAAGGGGTATTGTTAATGGACCCTTTAGCATATGGCAAAGGAAAAAAGTGCTAGAGGGTATACGCCAAGTGGCATAGGAAATAACACACGTAGTTAAACTAGTTAACCTGAACGTCCTCCTTATTTATGGATAGCGTTGCATCCACCAATTGAACTCACAGCTCATTACTGACGTTGAGAAGGATTTGAAGTTGATGCCTGTTATCTAAGTTGCCGGTTAGTTTTGTAACCTATGTGCCCGGTTAGTAATCCTGCGCAATGGATTCCCAATCAAGTTGGGAATGACGATTGCTGAAGGAAATGACCGTTACCGTTGGAAATGACGGTTACTGTTGGATATGACGTTTTGTGCTCTTGGCTACCTGATTTGTATGCCGAACGTTAAAAACAGACGATAATTATACGCTGATTTGTAACGGCGACAGTGGTAACAAAAAGCAATTCTGCTTCGTTTGACAGAGGCTTCTCAAACCACCAACGTAAATTAAAACATGTAGGTAGCCTAAAGACCATCCCACTCTCCAATAGATGGTTGCTCAAGGGTTAGGCGCATTTGTTGGTAACTTGGGGTCAACATAACTCGGGCACATTGCGCAATCTCCGAACTTTCTCTCGCCCGACCACGTCCATTGCCAGAACACACCAAGTATGAAAAAGCCGTTACCTGTCTTAGCTGATTAAGTATGTGCTTAAATAAGCAAACAGCATACCTGCCAACATACATGCACTGAGTATCAATGTGCTCACACGCTCAGGAATGGCGTGAACCAGAAGCGATGGCATCTGTTTAACTGCGGCAAACTTAGGAACAAAGAAGTTCGAATATTGCTCAAAACCTTGCAGCGATTGATAGGGTTTAAGCAACATACTCTTTAGTCCCGCTATATACGCCAATACAAAGGTTGATGCGCCAAGCACCTCTACCATGGCATACAATTCCATGCTAATAGCTATCTCTGGGCCGGCCAATAAAAGCACAATAATCATTGCCAGCCCAGACCAGATACCGTTGGCAAATTTGGATTTTATCCACTTAATCATTCTTCGCTCCCTTCCCGATCAATCATTACAACCTTCCTGATCAATCTTCATTCCATTCTTAACTTTTTTCTGCAAACCATTCGCAGCTTGCTGTTGTATCAAATGATGGTCCGCATTCCTAGCTCAAAGTTGTCATATCGAGTGTTCCTTTGCTATACCCAAGAGTAGATATCCAAATTGGTGTTTTCTATTGAGTTTTGTGAAAATCGTCCTGCTAATTCTCGTACCTATTGCGATGTGGAGCGCGCGCTCAGACGCGCAGGAGTTAACCATTGCCTACGGCCTAGAAAATTATAATTTCCAAAGGATTTTTGATCAGTTTTCAGAAAAAAACGATATCACAATCGTGGTCAAAAACTTCAAAAATAACGAGCTGAAATCGGCACTTTTGCAAAGTGCCAATATGCGGCAAATGCCTGATATAGTTATCGTCCCTTCTGATTTCGTTGGTCTAACTGAACTCAAATTTTCAACCATTCCCAACAACTGGCTGAGTACTGAACTGTCAGTCGACTCGCTCAAGAGTGCTCAAGTTGGTAGCGAATACAAAGGCATTCCCATTATCTATGGCAACCATCTGTTGCTTTACTACAACAAAGCACTGATCCCAAACCCCGCGGCGAATTGGCAAACACTTGCGTCACAAAAGACCTCTCTACCTACTGGTGTTAATCTTATCGGCTGGAATTACTACGAGATGTACTGGTTCATCCCGTTTTTAGGCACCTTTGGAGACTTCCCCTACGTTAATGGCAAAGTGAACCTACAAACCGAGGGGATGAAAAGAGCATTGTCTTGGTACAAACAACTGGCCAAATCTAAATTAGTCGACAACCTATGCGACTATGACTGCAATAAAAACGCTTTCCTATCTGGCAAGCTTGCTTACACTATCAATGGTTCTTGGGCGTTTAATCAATTCAGTGATGTCCTCAAACAAGACCTTGGTATCGCATTATTGCCAAGTTACAAAGGCAACGCCATGCGGCCCTATTTTTCTTCGCATGTGATCGCTTTTCCAGATCATGCGCTAGCGGAGCACAATCCAAAGCGGCAGAAACTCAAGCAATTCGCGGAATACTTTCAACAACAAGAGGCTCAAATGGCCATCTGGCAGCAGCTTAAGTCTTTACCTACCAACCGAAAAATCATCGATACATTGATTGCTAAAAACGATCCCAATTTAAACGTCATCTTCGAACAATTGGACGCGTCAGAACCAATGCCAAATGATCGCAACATGGCAATCATATGGGAAGCCATGCTCAAGGGCGTCAATCGTTATTCTGCGGATATTTTTGATAAAGGCAAAGCCGCGGAGTATATGCAGTACATCACCGAGAAGTCGATGGCCCATGAAAACTAAAAGCCTAGTCTCTGAATTTAAGACCAAAATTGGCGTACTTATATCGATGCTTTTACTGGTTTGCGTGACCTACTTTGGCGTCAGTAGCTACATTCAAGCGCTCAAGTTGGCTCAAGAAAACGTCAATCGAAAAGTAAATTCAATTAGTTTAGATACACAAAATGTGTTGGCCCAACTCAGTACTCAGCTAACAAGTTTGAGTGATGTGGAAGTGCTGGCTGAGCTCGTGAACAACATCCTGTACACCCAGCATGCCTTCAAACAACTACAAAGTACGGTCAATACGTTCGACATCATTCAAGCCGCATTTATCTCGGACGGTTCAGAGTTCATCGTTGAAGGTTACCCGGTCGAATCCTTAAAACTGAATCATCCTGAAATTGAAGCGCTAACAAATCAAATTCTTGCCGCCAATGGCTCAGATAATGCCGTGAGGTATTTGTTCATTGAAGACACGAGTTATGACCCTCTCACACTACCAAACGGTTACTTCTTCCTCGTTGTGCCGCTGAGAGTCTCCTTCCCTTCCTTGATTGAGCCCTACAAAAATACCTCGGCACTGTACCTGCTGATCTCACCGCAAAAGCTGTTTGATGAGGTCAACTTAGAACAACAAGGCAGTGCCCTCAGTGCGTCATTTGCCGAAACCAATTGGTTTAACAGCGCAATGCAAATCGACGAGACGACGCTTCAAGGCACTGCAAAGGTATCATTTTCGGGCGGTCAGCAACTTACCCTTGTGTTACAAGAACGTCGCTCAGATTACACACGTGATACTTACACAGCGATTTTGACGTCGACTCTGATCATTCTGATGGTTTTTTTGTTGTTGATTTTCTATTTGCAGCGATTTACCCGCAAAATTACTCAGCCTATTCGCCAGTTGGAACAAGCCAGTGATATGTTGCGGCGAGGCGAATACGTTCAGTCATACAATGAGTTTGAGTTTACAGAGCTCGACAATTTGCAAAAAACGCTGAACACCATGGCGCAAAGAGTGATGGAACAGTTGAATCGACTTGAGCAGGAAAAACTCAAGGCTGAAAAGTCCGAGCAGATAAAATCAACGTTTCTCGCCAACATGAGCCACGAGATACGAACACCGATGAACGGCATTTTGGGCACATTGCAAGTGTTGGTTCGGCAAGATTTACCCGCAGATGCGAAAAAGTTAACCGAACAAGGGCTGCTGTCCTCTAAGGCACTGCTGACGATAGTCAACGACATCCTAGATTTTTCCAAGATAGAAGCAGGGAAACTGGAAATAGAATCGGTGCCCTGTGAATTGGCAAAGGTCCTCCATATGGTTGAGTCGGATATGGCGCCCATTGCGCACAAGAAACGCATCGAATTGAATTTCGACATTGCCCCAGGTTTCAACGATGGCTGGATGACTGATCCAGTGCGTTTTAAACAGATTACTTTGAACTTAGTTTCAAACGCCATCAAGTTCACAGAACAGGGGCAAGTCAATGTGTCACTTTCGAACTCTGGCGACGACGTCGTCTTACGGGTCAAGGACACAGGTATTGGTATGTCGAAAGACTATCTTAAAAACCTGTTCAGTCGGTTCGAACAAGCCGACAAGTCTACGACTCGAAAATACGGCGGGACTGGACTTGGGATGGCAATATCTAAACAGTTGGTAGAGCTAATGAAGGGACAAATTGCCGCGCAATCCGAACCCAATCA
>CAXRGH010000033.1:0-10630 GCA_964230195.1 Alteromonadaceae bacterium | reverse complement strand
ACTTTTATTATCATTTTCGATCCAATCACAATGTCACGGCGTATTTCGACCATATTCATTTCATTTGTAATAACCGGAGAAACAGTGAGTAGTTTTACAGCAGCCCTCATGCCACTAACGTCGCACGTTTTACCTCAAGGGCGAATGGCGCTTCGAATTTTTGAGCCACGGTACATACGGATGGTGAAAGAGTCAATGAAAGGCGACCGAAAGTTCGTGATGTGTATGCTCAATGCACGCGGCGACAAGGAGAACAATTCTCACATATTTCAATTAGGTAGTAGCGTTTCTATTGTTGATTTTGACCAAGGCAAAGATGGTTTCTTGGGAATAACTGTCGAAGCGAAAGAATTGGTGGAACTAGAAGATATTGTAACAGAAGATGATGGATTGAGAGTTGGGCGATGCAAGCCTCTCGATATTATCGCGGGAGACGCGAATAATATTGAAGAGATTGGCAGAAAGTTGGAGTCGGTTTTCCAGTCGTATCCCGAACTCGCGAGTCTGTACGATAATCTTTTTTTCGAAGATCCCTTTTGGGTTACCATGCGTTGGTTAGAGTTGCTCCCCATAAGCTCTGCACAAAAACAATCACTGCTGTACCAGCGCGACTTAGGCCGAGTAGTTTCATATCTTGAAGACTTGATAGAGTAAAATTGTTTCGGCAGCTCATTGAGCGAGCATTCGTTTGTCCACAAAATTTATTTGTATAAAATGTGATCCTTTTTGTACTTTGCGCACGTAGCGATATACACTCATAGAACAAGTAGAGAAGATTATGTTAGTTGGAATCCAAGTGCACAACAACAGGCAAACTTCGTCACCGGTGGATGCAACTCCACAGTTTATGGCTAAGCTGATGGTGACAGTAGCAGAAAGTAGATGTAGAAGTTCGTATGCGCAGTTGTTTGCGCATTTCGCGCCTAGATTGAAGTCGTATGCAATAGCGCAAACAAAAAACGAGGCGGTAGCAATGGAAATCGTGCAAGACACGATGACTAACGTGTGGCACAAAGCACATTTGTTTAATAGCGAAAAGGGCACAGCATCAACTTGGATATTTACGATCGCTAGAAACATCCATTTCGATATGCTTCGAAAACAGAAAAACCGTAAAGAAGACGTATGCTCTGACGATTTGTGGCCAGTGTTAATGGAACAGGTTAGTGCTGATAGTCCAGATAGACTAGAAGAATTGACCTGTCTCGATCAAGTGCATACCATGCTTGAACGTTTGCCGGCCAAACAACAGACGGTCATTAGGGCCATATATATAGACGGAAAGTCGCAACAAGAAGTAGCAGATGTATTGGGGATTCCGCTGGGCACGGTAAAATCCCGTGCAAGACTAGCGTTGCAGCGTTTAAGGGAGATGATTCAACATCATGATTAAGTTACATCCTACACAACAACAGTTGCAAAAATTCGCTGACGGTACCATTGACCCCGTAATGGGGCTTGTTGTCGCTGCTCACGTTGACATGTGTGAGTGCTGTCAACAGCAGGTTGCTAAGGTTGAACAAGCATTGAGTGACGACGTGTTCACCATTTCGGAAGACACCATATTAACGTCCGAAATGGAGCAGATGATGCAAACGATAATGGAATCAAGTTCACCATCAGAGGGCACTTATTGTGAAGTTCCTCACGTTGAGCTTGATGGTCGTTTTTTTCAACTACCACGCGCGCTTGGAAGTTTTGCCAAGCGAACTGATGGTTGGTCGCACCTCGTTGGGAAATTATGGCAGTCGAGCGCACTAATATCCGGAGATATTAAGGGTCATTTTGTGTTCCTAGGTCCAGGCGCTCAAGTGCCTGAGCACACACACAAAGGCGATGAAGTCACGTTAGTTATTGACGGGGAGTTTGAAGACGAATTTGGTCTTTATAAGGAAGGAGATTTTATTGTTCGCAATGGGGAACATCAACACACGCCGAAAACGGTGTCCGCCAATGGTTGTCTGGTCTTCACCATTGTCGATGAACCGCTTCATTTTACATCGGGTGTCGCTAGGTTACTAAACCCGTTTAGTCATCACTTCTTCTCATGATTGGTTAACCAAACACAAAAAGGCGCATTAAGCGCCTTTTTTATTGGAAGTTGTATTTTCATCAACGGTTGGGTATCAACACCAACGTTTATACAAGCATTGTTGATTCAGTCTATATACACACTGTCTGGAAAGTTAAGTTTAAGAGTCAAGATTGCATTATCACGCAACTCGTCCATGCCGAGTTTTCTGTAACATTCCACCATGACTTCTAAACCTTGTTGAACATAAGGTGAGGAAGAGAAATACTCAACCACATATTTTCCTCGGTTAGCGGCGGCGACATAAGCGTCGCGTTTCATGTAATACTGAGCAACTGAAATTTCGTAGCGAGCCAATCTATCACGAATATATTCCATTCGTTTTTTAGCATCTGTCACATATTTACTGTCAGGGTAGCGCTTTAATAGGGTTTTAAAGTCATCAAACGCTTGACGATATTTTAATGTGTCACGGTCGGAACGATCGACACCAGCAAGTTCTTGAATAACATTCGAGTCGCTGTCCATGTTGGTAATACCGCGCATGTAGTACACATAATCAATATCTGCATGATCGGGATTGAGTTTAAGAAAGCGGTCAATGCGCGCAAGCGCCTGATCACTGTCTTCAATTTTGTAATAGGTGTAAATTAAATCAAGTTGTACTTGATGAGAAAGCGGGCCAAAGGGGAATTGTGAATCTAGTGCACTTAGTATTTCGGTTGCTCGAGTAAAATTACCTGAGGCGATGAGCGCTTTTGCTTGTGCATAGTTATCTTCCGGACCAAGCGGTGCTTTTGTTAGTTCGTCTGGTGCAGAAGAGCATCCGGCTAGCGTGAGAAAAGTAGCGAGGAAAAGACCCACATGGCGATGTGTCTTGGTATTTTTTATCATTGTCTAAGACCTTGGAATAATTTATTTTCGTGTAACTGCTCACAGTGGCCGTAAAATTAGTTAAAATACACTTAGCTAAGGTTTATGAAACACTATGATTATCAAATCATCTGATGGCATCATACACTAATAGTGGCAGCTAAAACCATATAACAGATGATTTAACCACAAATAAGTTCCTCATGATTGAAAATATAAAATTAACCCAAGATGTGCCCATTGGCTTGATGGGTAAGCGCCTTGACCAAATATTGGCTGAGCTTTTCCCTGATTATTCGCGTTCAAAGCTTAAACAATGGATACTCGAACAAAAAGTTTTAGTTGACGGTGTTGTTATTGACCGCCCCCGCGAAAAACTGATTGGCGGAGAGCATATTGAAGTCAACGGGACGATTGAAGTTCAAGTTGCTCATCAGGCTCAGGCGATAGACCTGGATATTGTTTACGAAGATGATGATATTTTGGTGATCAACAAGCCAGAAGGTTTGGTGGTGCATCCAGGTGCTGGCAACAGTGATGGTACTTTATTGAATGCATTACTGAGCCATGTGCCAAATATTGATCAGGTACCAAGGGCAGGGATCGTGCATCGATTGGATAAGGACACCACAGGCTTAATGGTCGTGGCTAAAACCATTCCAGCTCAAACGCATCTCGTTGAGCAATTACAAGCACGAGAAATCAGTAGAGAATATGAAGCAGTAGTGATTGGCACCATGGTTGCTGGTGGCGTGGTTGATAAGGCCATCGGCAGGCACCCGACAAAACGCACCAGTATGGCAGTACGCGAAATGGGTAAACCTGCCGTTACTCACTATCGTGTTATTGAAAAGTTTCGAGAGCACACCCATTTGAGACTCAAGCTAGAAACGGGCCGCACACATCAAATTCGGGTTCATATGTCTCATATGAGATTTCCATTAGTCGGGGATCAGCTCTACGGCGGACGCCCTAGATTGCCCAAAGGAGCAACTTCCGAACTTGTTGACACATTGAGAGGGTTTAAGCGGCAAGCACTTCATGCAGCGCAGCTTGGATTGCACCATCCTATCTCCGGTGAGTGGCTGCAATGGCAGGCACCGTTACCTCAGGACTTTGTTGATTTGGTTGCTGTATTACAAGATGACACCCAGCAGCACGGAGAAGAGTGGTAACTCGTGTTCCATTATTTGAATGTGAATCTACCCCAAGGTGTCAAAGCTATTTATACAGACCGGGTGGGAGAAATAAGTGAAACACCCTATGGCAATTTCAATCTTGGGGATCATGTAGGAGATAGTCATTTGGCGGTAGAACAAAACCGTCAGTCACTGCCCTTTAATGAGAAGTGGCAATGGTTATCGCAAGTTCACGGAACGAATATTAAAACACTAAAAGAAGTGACTGCAGAGCCGTATCAAGCTGACGCTGCTTACACTCAGACTCAGGGGGTAGGTTGTATTGTGATGACAGCTGATTGTTTGCCTGTTTTGCTTTGGAGTGATGATGGCCGTGAAATCGCCGCAGTGCATGCTGGTTGGAGAGGTCTCGCTGCGGGAATACTTGAAAAGACAATGGGACGGTTCGAAGCACAAACAGCATCTGTGCATGCTTGGGTTGGGCCTTGTATCAGTCAGCGCTATTTTGAAGTCGGCCAAAATGTGATTGATGCGTTCGATGAAAGCGAATGCATTTTTTTCAAGCCCCATACTGAAGGTAAATGGTTTTGCGATCTACAGGGAATTGCTATCCAACAACTTACTCAACTGGGGACGGAAAGTATCCAGAGAGATGAACGATGCACCTATCACAATCCAACAACCTTTTACTCACACCGTCGGCAGAACCCCACAGGAAGGCAGGCATTTGGGATTATTAAATCCAAGTAACCCCTATCGATGACGAGTTTCACAGTCTCTATAATTTAACGATAAATCATCGCATCACCTTGAATAATTAAAACCTTGAACCCATGCTATTAATCACACTCAATGGAAAGGATGATGGTTATGCGGTTAGATCGTTTAACAAATAAATTTCAACTGGCTATTTCTGATGCGCAATCAATGGCGTTAGGAAGAGATCATCAATACATAGAACCTGTGCACGTGATGATGGCGCTGTTAAATCAAGAAAACGGTAGTATAAGAAGTATACTCGCAACGCTTAAGCTTAATACCCATAAAATTCGCTCAACAATAACTGAAGCCATAGAACAGTTGCCGGTGGTATCTGGTGCAGGCGCAGATGTCCAAATATCCTCACAACTCGTCAATTTATTAAACTTATCCGACAAACTTTCTCAAAAACGAAAAGATAAATACGTTACATCAGAGATATTCCTGTTGGCAGCCGTATCAGGACAAGGAAAGCTCACGGATATTTTACAGAAGTTAGGATTATCCGAAAAGAATGTGTCCGATGCGATTGATACCATCCGCGACGGTCAAAACGTAGAGGAACAGAACGCGGAAGATTTGCGTCAGGCACTAGAAAAGTATACAGCTGACTTAACAGAACGAGCGGAACAAGGTCGTCTTGATCCTGTTATTGGTCGAGATGATGAAATAAGAAGAACCATACAAGTGCTTCAGCGCAGAACAAAAAACAACCCAGTACTTATTGGCGAACCAGGAGTCGGTAAAACTGCGATCGCTGAAGGACTGGCCTTACGCATTGTCAATGGAGAAGTACCAGAGGGTTTGAAACAAAAAAGGGTATTGTCGCTTGATATGGGAGCATTGGTCGCAGGAGCCAAATACCGAGGCGAGTTTGAAGAGCGATTAAAAGCACTGTTGAATGAATTGTCCAAAGAAGATGGCCGGGTGATTCTATTTATTGATGAACTTCATACTATGGTTGGCGCAGGTAAAGGGGATGGAGCAATGGATGCTGGCAATATGCTCAAACCCGCACTCGCGAGAGGTGAATTACATTGTGTTGGAGCTACAACCCTGAATGAGTATCGGCAATACGTCGAAAAAGATCCTGCATTGGAACGCCGTTTTCAAAAAGTTCTAATCGAAGAACCGAGTGTCGACGATACTATTGCGATTTTACGAGGTCTGAAAGAGCGTTATGAACTGCACCATTCGGTCGATATTACAGATCCTGCCATTGTATCTGCCGCTGCGCTGTCACATCGCTATATTAGTGACCGCCAATTACCCGATAAAGCAATTGATTTAATTGATGAGGCCGCGTCTAGTATTCGTTTGCAGATTGACTCGAAACCAGAACAAATGGATAAGTTGGAGCGCCGTATCATTCAATTGAAGCTTGAGGAGCAAGCACTGAGTAAAGAGCTTGATGAGGAAAGTCATAAACGCCTCGAGCGAATCGAGCTAGAACGAGAAAAATCGGAGATGGATTACGCCGAATTAGACAAGGTTTGGTCAGCAGAAAAACAAGCTATGCAAGGAACCCAGCATATGAAATCAGCGTTGGAACAAGCTAAGACTGACTTAGATGTTGCGCGCCGTGCTGGAGATTTAAGTCGGATGTCAGAGTTACAATACGGTCGAATCCCAGAACTGGAAAGTCAGTTGGAGTTGGCCAGTGATGCTGAAAAGTCAGAAGCTATCCTTCTCAAGAATAAAGTGACTGAGAATGAAATTGCTGATGTTCTATCACGATGGACGGGTATTCCTGTGCAAAAGATGTTGCAAGGTGAAAGGCAAAAATTACTGAATATGGAATCGATCCTACATCAACGAGTGATTGGTCAGAATGAGGCAGTATCAGCGATTTCTAATGCGATTCGTCGTTCACGTGCAGGATTGGCAGATCCCAATAAACCCATTGGGTCTTTTTTGTTTTTGGGACCAACAGGCGTGGGCAAAACAGAACTTTGTAAATCACTGGCTAATTATTTGTTTGACACTGAAGCCGCGTTAGTCCGTATTGATATGTCTGAATTTATGGAAAAGCATTCAGTTTCTCGTTTGGTTGGAGCTCCTCCTGGTTATGTCGGTTATGAGGAAGGGGGGTACTTAACCGAAGCAGTAAGAAGAAAACCATACTCTGTTGTTTTACTCGATGAAGTGGAGAAAGCACATAGTGATGTGTTCAATATTCTTTTGCAGGTCTTAGATGATGGGCGATTAACCGACGGCCAAGGAAGAACTGTCGATTTCAAGAATTGTGTGATCGTTATGACGTCAAATATGGGTTCGGATATGATCCATGAAAAGTCAAAAACCTCAAAATATAATGAAGTGAAACAAGCGCTAATGGCAACGCTTACCGATTTCTTCCGTCCAGAGTTTATCAATCGAATTGATGAAACTGTTGTGTTCCATCCACTATTACTTGAGCAAATAAAAGCAATAGCAAGTCTACAGCTTGACAGTTTAACCACTCGAATGATGCAGCAAGGTTATGAACTGAAGGTTACTGATGAGGCGCTCGGCGCGATCGCAGCTAACGGATTTGATCCTGTCTATGGCGCAAGGCCTTTGAAACGTGCGATTCAGGAAGAAATTGAGAATCGTTTGGCGCAAAAGTTGTTGGCAGGAGAATTGAAAGAAACTGAGGCTGTTGTTGTTGATTATTTGGATAAACAGTTTGTGGTCAGCGACCGTGTACTTCCTCGTGTATCAAACACCACTGAATTGAGGCATTGAACATTGAAAGGTTTTGCAAACTGAGAAGTATGGTATCATGCACTCGCTAATAAAGTCATATTCTTAAGAGGAATCAATGGATAATACCAAACGCAAAGGCATTTACTTGTTGCCGAACTTATTAACCACTGCCGGTTTGTTTTCTGGGTTCTACGCAATTATTGCCTCTATGAATGGACATTTTGAGTCTGCTGCGATTGCTATTTATGTAGCTATGGTCTTTGATGGGTTAGATGGGCGTGTAGCTCGTATGACTAATGCTCAAAGCGATTTTGGTGCACAATACGACAGTATGGCTGATATCGTCTCTTTTGTGATTGCCCCCGGATTAGTGATGTTTAACTGGGCGTTGTCTGGCTCAGGAAAGTTAGGTTGGCTTGCGGCTTTTCTGTTTGTTGCTGGTGGTGCGTTACGTTTGGCGCGATTTAACACCAACATTGACATTGTTGATAAACGCTATTTCCAAGGCCTCGCAACTCCAGCGGCAGCGGCATTAGTAGCGGGATGTTTATGGGTCGGCGTTGGCTACGATATCAACGGACAAGACTATGGCATCGTTCTGTCAATTATGATGATGATACTCGGTCTTTTGATGGTGAGTAACTTCCGTTACAACTCATTCAAAGATCTTAACTGGCACGGTAAAGTTCCTTTTATTGTGCTGTTACTCGTTATGGTCGTGTTCGTTATTGTCGCCACAGAGCCAGCACTGATACTATTCGTGGCCTTCGCGCTGTATGCTCTTTCAGGCCCCATCAATACGTTTCGAACCGTCGACAAAGTGACACTAGAACATGTGGTAGGAGATTCGGAAGATAACGATGCTGAATTCACTCAGCCACCAGAGTCCGTAGATCATAAAAATACAGACAAATAGACAGCAATATTATCAGTTTTTTCTAACACTTTTCTGTTGGCCACTTTTTATTGCTAATTAGTGGTCAAATTTACTATTTATTAGCCCCATCACTTTTGTAAACGACTGTTCTTCTGCTAACTTTCTTTAAGTTGTTGTTTTTGCATGTTTTATTTTTTGGCATATTGATTGCTCCCTATTCATCGAGACTGACCTCTCATGTTGTTGTTGAATTGTTTATATTAGGGAAATCAAATGAAAAAATTAACTACCGTTTTGCTTGGAGCATCATTACTTATTTCTGGCATTGCGTCTGCCAGTGTTACCACATTCGAAAAGGCGAACAATGATCTTTCGACTGAACTTTGTATGGCAATTGCCAAAGGTAAAACGAAAGATTTGCGTTCTATAATGCATGACCGCCGCCTGAATAAAAGTAGGGTTACGAAGAAACTC
This sequence comes from Alteromonadaceae bacterium, assembly GCA_964230195.1. GTDB lineage: Bacteria > Pseudomonadota > Gammaproteobacteria > Enterobacterales > Alteromonadaceae > CAXRGH01. Next base: position 1,788 of record CAXRGH010000033.1, on the reverse strand, counting down.
TATTGCAATGAGTTACCTGCTGTGGAGTTTTCCGAAACATTTGGAAAAAATAAGACAAAAATGAAACGTTTCTTAGAGAACAGCTAACCCATTTGTTTCCCTCCATGTTGAATGTTGTTGTACTAGAGGCGCTGAGAAGCGCCTCTATTGTTTCTATCCTGCATCATGATTCAGCGTTGTTTCTTCCTCAGTGAGTTTGTTCACCAAATACTCCATATCAATCCAGACAACAAACTAACAATTGCAATCACCTAGCATGTCTTAAGGCGAAGGGGGATTGGATAGAGTTAATAAAATGGTGTGGTTAATTCGCACCTTCCAATCACTCAACACGTATCAAAAAATAATGCGTTTAAGTTGTCAGTGCTTTATTACTTCAATAAAAATTCGTTAAAAATAAGTAAAATAGACCTAAATTTGGTTTTTTCTTTATCTCGTTGGATGCCGCTTCTGGTTGGCTTTGAGCTTAACCTGTTGTTTTTAAACGATTTTAAATTTTGGCACATGTGTTGCTGTAGTAAAGTCAAACATGGCAGTTCATGTTACGGATATACTTAAGAAATAAGGAAACTAAAATGAAAAAATTAACTACAACTCTTCTTGGCGCCTCTCTACTATTCACTGGCATCGCATCTGCGAGTATGACCACTTATCAGAAAGGTAACAATGAATTGTCAACAGAACTTTGTATGGCAATTGCTAAAGGTGACACAAAAGATGTTCGCTCAATCTTACAAACACGTCGTCTTAACAAAGCCAAAATAACGGATAAACTACATTGTAACGATTTGCCGGCGTCAGAATTTTCGGAAAAATATGGAAAGAACACTGCAAAAATGCAGGATTACCTAAAGAATAGCTAACAAAACAGTTGTTCCCTCCCAAATGTTGAATGTTGTTGTAAAGGTGCTGAAAAGCACCTTTATAGTTTTTAACCCACAGCTTTTATACTCGCCACCAATTTAAAAAGCATCCCACCTGAAATTGTAAAGTCAGCTACTACTTGTTATTTTCAAAATCTATTCAATAAATGAGGGCTCTTGATGGATTACGTACAAACCATAAAAACACCGGTTGGTGATCTCAAAATAGAGGCAACTGTTCATCAATTAACTCGTGTCTCTATACTCGCAGAAGTTAACGTACGAGATAGACGGAACCATATCACTGAGCGGTGTGCTGACCGATTGGAAGCATACTTCAAGGGACATTGGAGTTTGTCAGAAGAAGAAAGCACCCCTATTGGAACGCCTTTTCAGCAAGCGGTTTGGAAGGTTCTTCTGACAATACCGTACGGACAGACGGTTTCGTATGCTTGGGTGGCATCGCAAATGGGAAAACCTACCGCAGTTCGAGCTGTGGCCAATGCAATTGGTAAAAATCCAATAGCCATTCTAGTTCCGTGCCACAGAGTCATCGGCAGTAATGGCAAGTTGACGGGGTATGCTGGCGGGCTAGAAACCAAAGCATGGTTACTTCAACATGAAGCGAAAAAAAGACCATCAAACCTATCTGATAAATAATGCCGTAACCTCACGCAAATCTCGTTGTTTGGTCAATAATTGTGCAACTGAAAAATTATTTGAAATAAGTGGTTGCGTTACTAAAAAACCTGTGTAGAATGCGCATCTCGCTTGAGGGGAAAGACTTCAAGCAAACGTTCTTTAACAAGTTATAACAAGACAATTTGTGTGGGCACTCTTAATACGAGTGTCAACCGGAAATTCAAAGATAAAGCATTTAATTGAAGAGTTTGATCATGGCTCAGATTGAACGCTGGCGGCAGGC
>CAXRGH010000032.1:0-4414 GCA_964230195.1 Alteromonadaceae bacterium | reverse complement strand
TGGCATGACTGTATTGGGTCTTAACATATGCACCGTGCCACCAATGTACATATGTTTCCCCTGATGGCTTATTTTCCAGATTGACGTTTTTGCATTTACTCCGCCACACGCAAACATAAGCAAGGAGAAACAAAACAAAGGATAGATAAGGCGATGAATATTCATAATATTATTTCTTAATCATGGAGATAAGAAAGGCTATCACAAAACTTGTCGGGGTGCTCGAGAATGCGGTTCATGTTATCAGGTTCATTGAGCAAAGGGGCATGGCCCCTTTGTTCAACCTTCATCTATCTCTGCTAACGGGAATATCAGCGCACTTCTTCATGTTCACGAGGCTGTTGTGGCGGATTTTCCTCAACCGTATTCTTCAATAATCGCATGAGCAACCTAAAAACCTTCACAACGGTGTGCTCTCTTTCTACAACACCTTTAACGTAACTTGCGAGAATAAGAACATAACCAGCGTCTCCTGCAACGGTATTTCTGAATGCATTCATGATTGTTATTTTTGAGCCAACCGGGGAATAATATGAATGTGCGAGACTCAAACCCATAAAAAGGTGTGCTCCGGCTGACACTGCGGAAGCCTGAATCATTTTCAGGTCACACCTCTGTAGCATAGGTCCAACGCCTTCTGGATCAGTACATCTATCAGAGTAAGCACTATGTGCTTTGTATATATTGTGGAAAGTGAGGAAAACGTGCCCTGTAACCGCAAGCATGATGGCTTGGTCGATGTCCTGTTGAGAATACTGCTCAGTGATCGTTTTTTGACTGTTAAGCATGTAGTCCATTGCCATCATAAGATAATACATACGAGTAATAACAGCCATGATGTTATGTTTGAATTTCAACGCCTTTAATGAACACGAGACGAATTTTTTAGCGAGTTCACATAGCGCATTTCCGGTATCCTCAAATGCAAACTCATCCCAGCACATAGAAAGTAATGAACACGTTGCGCTAAAACAATCGGCGCAAGCTGGACCGTAAACACCAGGAATACCAAAATGAAGAAGCCAAGGTGGAATATAATGGTTGTTAGTTCCAGCAAAGAATACTGTACTAGCACCAGTGACTCCAGAGAATACTTGCTGCAGTTGTTCAATACCCGGTGGGGGGAAATTTTGATATATTAGCAGACATAATCGGTTGGCCCCGCAGAAACTATCGGCAAATTTTGATGGCCTCAAGTCCCAGTGTATCGAAAGAAATTCAGCGAAGTCTGCGCCAACCTTTGCACTTAACACTTGATCCCAAGGGGCCTGACTTTCTAGAGAACGTGAAGTTTGATATTTAATAAACGATTCTAGCCTTGAAACTACATGATTGTACCCTGCCGTATTCGTCAATGATAAAGGTTCAGGGTACGACGGGTTTCCAGCATTAAAATCTAAAAGTTCTGGGCGTTCTGAAAAGGACTCAAATAATTGTCGAGTGACACTCATCAGACGTAATCGGGTAAGCATTACCACTCGTCTCACAACCTTATCCGTTAGATGAGCAGATTGAGCGCTATGAAGCATCATCCGAGCATGAATGACGGCATAAATCAGACAATTGTTGCAATCTATTATCTCATGACCTTGTTGAAAACCATCAAAATGAATTTGTGATGCCTTCAAATCATTGAAGGCTTGTTGTAGTGATGCTGGTAGCTGACCACGACCCAAAATCTGCAGAGAATCTGCATACTGGTATACAAATCGAGTACCATCCCAATACAAAAAAACAGTACTCCAGTGTTGGTTCCCTCCTTGACCTGTATGTAAAAAGAAGATCAGAGGAGGTCTATTCACAACAGTGGTTAAATCGAGTTCTCGATCTCGTTGATATGAACTTAATACTTCCAACAATTGTTGTTCAGTTCCATACACTACCGTAACTTCGTCACCATTATTGATATGTTCATGTTCACCTAATGCATTCGAGAAACTAAAAGATGTTTGCAATTCACTGTGCTCACTTTGACTGGACAATCCAAGATAATTCATACCATTCGGATCAATCATGGCGGAGAGAGCCGTATTATCCAACATATCAAAGGCACCAACAGGCGTGAGTGGAGGCACTGCCGTGGAGGTATTCGAATTTACTCCTCTAACATGGACGAATTCATCTCCTGAATCACTTTCGGCGGAAAAATCAGACAACTCTGTTTCATTGGAGTCATTTGGAAAACCACAATATTCTTCAGTGACATCTGCTCTCGAGCCTAGACGTCTAGGGCTAGCCATAAACGGATCAGAACCAAGGGATTGGGGCGTTAAATACGCACAATCAAATAACAACCCTTTATCAACCAACTCATCGATTTCATCCGCCCTTGCCTTCTGCTGTTCATCCAGTGCTGTTTGGGCGGTTAACTGTGGCGACATAACTCGAACCTCAGCAAGGCTCAAATAAGTGGGATCATTGGCCTCAAGTTGGATTCGAATGTAGCGCCCTGTACGATTGACTGGTAACTGAGTAGCCTGTGTGATGGCCTTTTTCCGATGGACTGTAAACACGTCAGACGTATTTTTCGCTTGTTCTACACTCTTACCATTAAACGGATGGTTAGACACAAACACGTGTATATTTTGGGTGCGTTCCTGACAGCAGTCTGTGCGTGGATAAAGCTCAATCCTCGTCACGTCATATACGGCTCTCAAATCTATTTCCCAGTACGGTTGTTCCTCATGACCGGTATGGATAACTGACCCCTGAGACCAATTACCATCAGTATTACCATCAATGGCTCTTGACGCTTTACCTCCATACGCCTCAGAACTTTGATAAGCTGATTTACCCAAAGCGACGTTGTACTTACTTACCTCATGTGTCTCATGATGTTCAGGTTGAGGATTTCCAAGCACCTCAACCTCAGCCAAGCTCAGTGCTTCTTTGCCATGCAACTGAATACGGACATAACGCCCATCACGATTGATACTGATTGTCTTGGGCTTTCTCAAAATTTCTGCTTCAAATTCTTTCATCACCGCATCAGATTTCATTGCAGCGGTAAGACTCCTACCTTCAAACGGTAAATTCGATACTAATACGCTGAACTTTTGAAGACGTTCCTGGCAACAGTCTGTGCGTGGATATATTTTGATACTGTCAATAGCACTAAGTTGCCCCAAATCTATCTGCCAAAACGGTTCATGCTCATACGCTGTATGGGTAACAGAGCCGTTAACCCACCTTCCATCGGTATTGCCATCAATGGCTCTAGAAGGGTTTCCTCCCCAATCAATAGACGATTGTGAGACCACTGTATTGAGCGCAAGATTAACCAGACGCTTGGGCACAATCGGAGCCGGCATTTCCGCATCGCAGCCGTAACATTCACCCAATCTGCCCAAGGGAGTCTGTATACTCGAGTGAGTATCAGTAAAAATGACCCCTCCACTGACATCTGGTTGCAACAGATACGGTGAGTCGTAGTCGCATTCATTCGCAGATAAGCCACGAAAGGACAACAAACAGCTGAGCCCCGTTTGTAAATCCAGCAATGCATCACGATGCTGAACATGGACTTTTCTGTTCAAATCCAACAGCATTCGCGAAGGCGACGTAAAAAATCCAGCAGATGCCTGAACAGAAACCATCAAAAATATAAAAACGAGATGTATGTTAATGAGTGATAGGGCGCGATTAAAAACTAGCGTGCGTTTATAAGTTTGATCGTGTTTGAATAAGAGAGTAAACCGCTGAGTTAGCATGCATGTATCCTTGTAAAAACGGGGGCACATGAGTACAACACAAAAACACAAATGAGAATTATTCCCACATGCTTTTCCGTGTGAACATACGTATTAATATGTATATTTTAGAAAGTCCCAAAACCATAAATGAGGAGTTTTCGTGAATGTAATCAATGGCATTTGATTTTACCAAACACCCTAGACAATCCCTTGTGTACGAAAAGTGGTAAATATCAGCAGTTATTCTAATCTGATACTCATAAATTCTGTGGTGTGATTCATGCCTGGAAAATGATCATCCATAACTCACGTCGGCGTTGCAAATAAGTCACTGTTGGTAGCTGTTCAAGGAGTAATCTATGTCGTTCAATATTAAACACCTGGTGTTTCATCTGATGCCTATAGCCATTCTCCTTAGCGCTTCTTGCAGTAATGAGAATGATAATGAACTCGTCATCACCGACGTTGAAACTTCAATTACAGATACTTCAAGTGATACAACAAACAATGAAGCCGAAGAGAGTGACGACCAAGACGCCACCACTACTTCCGAAATTACAGTTGATCTTGGCCAGCTATTTGCCGTGCCCTCAGAGTTTGAAATTAATCAAGTGAGAGACCAATGGGCGCAGCGTGACACAACCCCAAAAGAATGGTCTGTGGTTACGCAAACCACACATCGAAACTTTGTAGTTGATGTGATAGCTCATAAAATCAACGAC
>CAXRGH010000031.1:0-6738 GCA_964230195.1 Alteromonadaceae bacterium | reverse complement strand
CTTTGATCTTGAAGAGTCATCGCAGTCTCCAGACAACAAGGTGTGAACTGTGACACCGTCATTCTGTAATTGTGTAATTAAGCTGCCAACATTGATCGATGAGTTATTGGCAGCGTCCGTTGCTATGAAAATAGTGCCACCGGGCTTTACGATGTTCGCCGCCTCTGCTAGAGCTGCACCGCTTGCTTCTGGGCAATCACCGCCGCCAGATGCAAATAAACCTGCTACTGCACCGCGCATTTCATCAATAACTGATGTGGTAAGACGATGATTAACATTGTCTTTAAAACTGATCAGGTGCATGCTCTGTGTGCTGGTGGCACTGTTAGACTCTAGTAGATCTAAATACGCTTGAAGTCCTGATACGACAGCACCAATTTCTTCTCTCATCGATCCGGTATCATCAATCACAAAGACGACACTCGATTTTGCACCGAGTGTTCCGTAATGACTCCAGTAATCGGTGGTAGAGGGTGTTACGGGATCTTTCGAATTGCTTCCTTCTACAATCCACTTTATGTAGGTAGCATCCGTATTGAAGCTATTGACGTCATCGGCGGTGAGGGTGTAACTCGTGGCTCCCGAAACCGTGATGGTTTTCAAGACAATGCTCAAGTCAACATCGAAAAACTTTAAGGTGAATTCATCAAGTTTGTGGGTGGGACCGCCACCATTGGGTGTCCAACTGAAGGTCAATCCCTCTGCTAACTCAGAGGCATTAGCTGGAGCACTAATGACTGGCGCTATTTTGTTTAATCCGAACGTTTTGCCTGCTCGAGATTTCTCTTCGTATGACTTGCCACTCACCAGAGCATCCCAAAATTGAGAAATGTAGAAAACGCTATTGGATTTGGCCAATTTGAATAAGTCGACTCCACTGTATTGTGTGGATTCGCCATCATTTTTGTCATCGTACAGATCCCAGAGCACAGTTGAGACAGATTGCTCGTTGTCTTCCCCTGTTCCGGTGGTCGTTTCTAAACTGTAACTGATAGTAGCGTCTTCGGTGTCGTCATAATTTAAATCCCCCACTTTGGGTATATTGAGTGACGATGTGTTGAGAGCATGCTGTGCTGCGGTACCAAAGAAGGTGGGCCAGCCTTCACCCCATGCGAGCCTTAAACCTTTTCCCTTACCATGTACCTCTGAAAGGTTTTGCGAGAAGCTATGGGAACCACCGGGGTTTTGTTCAAAATTATAGGCGTCCATAATGTAGTGGCCGTATTCGTGATGAATGACGTCCCAGTCCCATTTATCACCTGCAAGTAAATGAATATCACCATTAAAATGAGAGCCGTTGCTCGGAAATTTCACATCGATCAGTGCTGGCGCATTACCATTGAGTTGAGCAATGTAAGTGCCTGCTACCACCAATGCGTGATGAATACTAAAGGATTGTCCAGCCGTTGTGCTGTTATCAATGTCGAGATTGACCGTCATATTGGTGCCGTCAGCGACGCCAGCTTGCGTTGCTGATTTGGCAAAATAGGCTTTCGCTCCAGATGTAGCTGGTAATACTCTCGCAATAGTGGAAACTGCTGAGATCTTAACGAAAATATTGGGAAGTTCCGAGTTATTATCATAAACAGCAGGTACCGTATAGGTTCCATCAGCTTGAGTTGTCGTGGTTGCCAATACCACGTCATCACCGCTGCTTGGGTCGTGTAAAACTTCAACTTTTGCCGCGGGTAAAGGGTGTAGTCCACCATCAGCATCTTTCCATTGGACTTTGCCTGAAACTGTTACATTGATGGCATTTCTACTGACCGAACGCTGTGCCGACGGCTTGTGAGAGCGTGTGATAAAATCTTGCGTTGCTTTGAGGTAATGTGTTGGCTTCAAGTCTTGATGATCAGATGAGGATTCGGTTGCCCTTGCTTGAAGTAAACTTTCGGGCATCTCTACGCTATTGTACTGGGCTATATGAGCACTGTGTTGCGCGTAGATTGCATCAACATGATTGCTATAAATCGTTCCGTTAAATTGGCTAAGCCATAAAGTAAAACGTTGCGATTCTTCTTTACCTTGTTTGCCATCCTGACCAGTAATAATCACATTAACCTGACTAACATCTGGAGCTAGCCGGGTGTTGTTCGTATTAATTGTTAAGGTAATTAATTGACGATTAGCATCATGTTGCGAGCTAACAATGTCAATGGATGGATCACTACTAACGGCAATCGTAATATGACTTAGATTGACCGCTGGCTGATATTTAAGTTGCCAGTGTAATGGTTCAGAAGCACTGAGAACATTTGAGTATTCATGAGTAACTGTAAATGACTTGCTCACTGCCCCATGGGACAACGGCGAGTATGTAAATGAGCATATAAAGAACAGTAAAACAAAATATGCCCAGCGAGTAATGATATTCATAAGGGCCTCGGTTCGGTAAATACATCACAGGAAGTGATAAAACCTTAGTCTATGGGGGCTGTTTTTCCATCAGCCTTTTGGTGTAGTCGATGGAGAATGAGGTGGGGTTTCTGGCCTCATTCTCTTTCCATGTTCCCCTGTATTCAAGCAGGAGTCTCAAGGTAGTGCCAATGAATGGTGTTTATACCTAAAAAGATAAATAGCCCTTTGGGTTATGTACTTCGTGTCTTTATTAGAGGCATAAAAAAAGCTGCCGTTGGCAGCTTTCTTTAATTGTGTTTGGCTTATGCGTCTACTGCACCGCAGAAACGATACCCTTCACCGTGAATCGTCACAATCAAGTCATCAGCATTAGTTTCTGACTCAAAGTGTTTACGAATACGACGGATGGTAACGTCTACTGTTCTGTCATTCGGGCGTAATTCACGTCCCGTCATTTCAAGGATCAATTGTTCACGGGTTAATATCTTACCTGGATTGCGAAGGAAAAGGTGCAATGCGCGGAATTCACTGCGCGGTAAGCGGATGCTATTGCCCGAAGGAGCAATCAAACTGCGACTGTCACCGTCAAGCGTCCAACCGTTAAACTTGACCTGGCTTGGTAAGTCGTCGTCATCAGCGTTGTTGATGGTACGAGACAGTAGGTTGCGCGCACGTATGGTTAACTCTCGCGGGTTAAATGGTTTTGTAAGGTAATCATCAGCACCAATTTCAAGTCCCAAAATTCGGTCTACGTCGTTATCACGGCCGGTTAGGAAAATCAGGCCCACGTTCTTTTTATCACGAACTTCACGTGCGAGTAGCAAACCATTTTTACCTGGTAGGTTGATGTCCATGATCACCAAATTGATTGTATTGTTGGTGAAAATATCATGCATTTGTTCGCCATGTTCAGCTTCAAAGACTTGATATCCCTCGGCTTCAAATAGGCTTTTTAACGTTGTACGTGTTACAACTTCATCTTCAACAATTAATATATTCGGTGTATTCATTATATTCGTTCCGATTTTTATCTTTTTATAGTTTATCAGAAAATCAAAAAATACTGAGAAACTTGATTCATTTAAGCGAAGATTTGACGTTAGTGAGTGAATTCATCATGGATGAATAGGTTAAATCACTAAATTGTATACAAATCGCCCTCAGTCTATTGTGCGGATTAGTGTTTAATTGTCAACGGATAATCCCATAAACCTGTGAATAAGTCCCAATAAATGCGAGAAAACACCATCTTTTACTTATTTTCAGTTTATCTTGAGATGAGTGCTTTAAATTCATCAGGGGTCAAAGCGAAACGTTTTGACCAGATTTCGATCTCCATTTTATGTTGGAGTTTTTCGCTGTCTGAGTTTGGCATCCGATTTAAGGCTGCAAAGTCTGCTTGGCAAACACAAAACATGCGCTTTCGCTGCTGACCGTTTTCGGTGTATTTTCCCACCTTAAAAATGGGATTTGGGCAATCCTTAATAGCTTTACTGCGTCCGACACATTCCATTGCTAATAAGGGCGTGCTTAACATAAGCACGGCCACCGTTGAGACTATCAGTTTGACCATCTTGGGACCTTGTTTTTGAAGTAAGTGTCTATCGCTGGCAATAATATAGGTTAAATTTGTTGGTTTGAGCAAGCGTCTTAGGTTGCTTAATGGCGCGCGCTATTTGCTCGGGATAGGGCAGGAAACGGTTTGCAACCAGTAATAATTCCCCATTAGGTTTGAGTATGCCCGGTAACCTCTGAATGAATTGCTCGCTAATCGCGTAGTCTGTTTTGACGCCGGTGTGAAACGGTGGATTAGTCACAACGGCGTCAAAATATCCGTCAATTTGATCTAAGCCGTCACTGGCCACGACTTTTGCGTTGACATGATTTAGTGTTGCGGTTTCATTCGCGCAATACAAGGCTAACGCATTAATGTCTGACATAACTACATTTTGCGCTTGATGGTACTTGGCTAACCAAACGCCAATAACACCGGCTCCACAGGCAAAATCTAATACTTGTTCAGTGTTGTTGAGTGATGCATTTTGTAACAGTAACTCTGTCGCTGAATCTAATTCACCATGACTGAAAACACCGGGTAGTGTTCGCATAGTGATCGCCTTTTCGCCAATACTAATATTAACGTCTTTGAACCATTCACCGAGTTCGAAAGGTTTTGGTGGTGCGGTTGATATGCCAATGAACAAAGAGCAGTGGCGTGCAGCATCAAGCTTATAGCAATTGTCAGTGTGTTGACTGAGTACTTTACCACCACTTTTTGCGCCACTTTTATTGTCACCCACCAGTGCCAAGGTACCGCCCTCCACTAATAAGGCTTGTGCCTGAGCGATTAACATAGCAAGGTGAGCTTTGGCTTTAGGCATGTATATTACAATGCCATTGAATGTTGCGTCTGGGTACTGGTGAGAAAAGACGTGCTGCTCTTTGTCCGCTGAGGGAATGGCATCATAAACCGGATAAAATTGATGGAAACCGCGAATGTCATAAGAGGATAGTTCGCGAAAAATTGCGCTATCAGGGGCGTTGATTAATAACCAACGACCTTCCTCAAATAATGTATGGTTTCTAACTAAAACCTGACTTGGATTAGATAACATGACTTAACTTAGATAATTACAGCTTTTCAAACATCAAATCCCAAACGCCATGGCCAAGACGGTGCCCTCGATTCTCAAATTTAGTGAGTGGACGATTATCTGGACGCGGGACGTAGGTATTCGTCTCTGATTGGTTTTTATAGCCTTCTGCTGCACTCATCACTTCTAACATATGTTCCGCATAGTTTTCCCAGTCGGTAGCCATGTGAAAAACACCACCGACGGCTAATTTTGTGCGTAAACACTCAACGAATTCAGGCTTAACAATACGACGCTTGTGGTGGCGTTTTTTGTGCCAAGGGTCAGGGAAAAATAATTGCACACGAGCAAGACTATTATCAGGGATGCAATGCTCCAATACTTCAACAGCATCATGTTCAAATACGCGTAAATTAGTAACGCCTTGAGCACTTGCTTCAGCTAAGCATGCACCGACACCGGGACGATGCACTTCAATGCCAATGAAATCTTTATCAGGTTCATTTTTTGCCATTTCAACCAATGATTTACCCATTCCAAAGCCAATTTCTAAAACAATTGGAGCCGAGCGACCGAACATTGCTTCAAGGTTGAGCATGTCCGGCTGGTAATCCTGTCCCATGGTTGACCAATGGTCTTCCAGAGCTTTTGCTTGGCCTGCGGTAAGACGACCTTCTCGCTTTACAAAGCTTTTAATACGTCTGATGTTGATACCTTCGGCGAGGGCTTCTTGAATCGTTTTGTTGGTTCTCATGATCTAAAACTAACTGTGATGAATAATTATCGGCACATTATATCAGTTAGCAGAGTGATTGTGGTAGTGTGTGTCACATGATTCTTGTTTGTGAGAGCATTTCCGATGGTGGTGACCACAACTTTCAATCATCAACAGGCAGCAAAGCCGTATTCGCTATGATAAATTTATTTGCTGAATACAAACGGTAACGAGAGAAATGACAGCGCAACTTCCTGATTTTTCAACCCGAATTATTCAATGGTATCACCTACACGGACGCAAAAGTTTGCCGTGGCACAGCAACAAAACGGCATATTCAGTATGGATATCCGAAATCATGTTGCAGCAGACTCAAGTGAAAACCGTGATCCCGTTTTACGCCAAGTTCATGGAATCGTTTCCAACGATTGAAGCGTTGGCAAGCGCGTCACAGGATGAGGTACTGCACCATTGGACGGGGCTCGGCTATTACGCTAGGGCTAGAAACCTTCACGCCGCTGCAAAGTATGTGTGTGATCATCATAATGGTGAATTTCCAACAAAGATTGAGGATGTAGAAGCTTTGCCAGGTATTGGGCGCTCAACTGCTGCGGCTATTCTATCGTCTGTTTATCAGCAACCTCACGCGATATTGGATGGTAACGTCAAGCGAGTCTTAGCGCGGCATCAAGCAGTTGAAGGTTGGCCAGGAAAAACGAGTGTAGTGAATCAGTTATGGTCAATTGCCGAAGCGAATACACCTGAGGCAGAAGTCACAGAATATAATCAGGCAATGATGGACATGGGAGCCAGTGTTTGTACTCGCAGTAAGCCAAAATGTGACAAGTGTCCTATTCAACAGGATTGTATTGCTTATGCACAGGGCCAACAGCTTGCCTACCCCGGTAGAAAACCCAAAAAAGCCACTCCTGTCAGAAATACCATTATGTTGTTACCGGTATTTTCCCATCAGGTATACATGTATCAGCGTCCACCGAGTGGCATTTGGGGAGGCCTATGGAGTTTTCCTGAGGTTGACTCTCGCGATAGTCTTGATGTTTGGTGCCAAAA